>SVJP01000027.1 GCA_015068925.1 Oscillospiraceae bacterium | reverse complement strand
CCGCCGTTTTCCTTGATGTATTCAATGAAGCTGACACTGCCCAATCCGTAATACTCAGCAACCTCTTGCTGGTAATCAGCTGTTACTTCGCTCAATCCGTTTTCACAGGTGTAAAGCGGAATGACAACAGGCTGTTTGGGAAGCTTTAACAGCTGACGGACAATTCCTTCATACTGTCTTTGTGCAGTTGCCTGATCAAAATATTTATCATTTACCGCAAATTCTACAAACACAACATCAGGTGCCTGAGAAGAAATTTCACGGTTTAATCTCATCAATCCCAAATCAGAAGGAGTGCCGCCGATACCGGTATTGATTTCAATAATATTCTTATTGGGAAATTTCTTTTTGAAATAGTTGGTCACCAACTGGGTGGAATACCGTTTTGCAGCACTGCTTGCACCCGTTCCGTAAGTAATGGAACCGCCGATGAAAGCAATCTTCAAATCTCCTGACATGTTGTTGAGGTTGTCTACCCCGTATTCCTGATCGTCCTCGGTAATCTGAATCGCGAGACCTGCTACTGCCTTCCCTTGATCACCGTCTTCATTGACAGGAGTGACTCTGAACTTTACAAACTTTCCTTTCAACTCAGAAGAAAGTGAGAGTGTTTTTGCATTGGCACCTTCAATCGGTTTAAACTCACCGTCTTTGGTATCACATACCAACCATTCGTAAACACTATCCTTTTCACCGGGAGAACCTGCATATTCATAAAGACCTGTCAGAGTTGTTCCCACATGGCCGCTTCCTGCTGCAAATACTGCAGAAACAGTGGGAGCAATCTTCTTTTCATAGGTTTCTACTTTGATATCATCCAATGCTAAAATTCTGTAGGTATCCATTTCCAGCAAGGAGAACATTCCCAGACCGCTTGCATAATTGCCGGCTTTGGGGAAAGAAATATTTTCTGCGATAACAGTATATTCTGCATCAGCAGATTTCTTCATGGAAACAGAGAAAATCGGAACTGCGAGAGTCTGGTCAATATCGATATGAACATCGTACCATACATCCTTTGCAGTTGCAAATGCAGCGGTATCTTTTTCTGTTGCATCATCCACAACCTTAATTTCCCCTCCTACAGGGATGGTCAGAATGGTACCTTCCCCTGAACGGCCGTTGGAGGTAGTGCTTTTTTCAGGGAAAATATTCACCTTAATGGTAGGCGATAATTCATTTTGACCTGTGGGAACCGTAGTCAATGCATTAAAGCTGAAATCCACGGTAAAGCATTTCTTGGTTGCAATTCTTCCTGTTGCTGAAGTCTCAGTGCTACCTCGATGGGTCAAAAAGTAGATGGGCTGACTTGCAGTCTTTACTGCAAAATAATTGCCATCCTTGGAATTTTCATCATTTAAAATCCAAGAATACGCCCAGGAACCTGCCGCATTCTCAAACCAGGATGAACCTGTGTTGGAATAAGGATATTCAATATAGTCCTTATCATCGGGAATGACTGTCTGGCTGTAATCGTTAATATACAGAACGGAACTGTCATCTGCTGCAAAACCGGGGAAGGACAGGCAGGAAAGTAACATAACTGCAATTAACAACAATGATGTGATTTTTCTGTTCATAAAATCGTCTCCTTTTGTTTTAAATTTTTGTTTTTTGAACACCAAAACAGAGGTGTTCCCTTCCTATCATTATTGTAATATAAAACCGTATTTTTTTCAATTGCGAAAAGATATGTTTTTCTATACAAAAAGTTAGATTTTTTTCAAAATCCCCTTTACTTTTTTTCACTTTTGTTTTATAATGGTAAAAAGGGGTGAAAATCATGAAACATATAGAGTATAAGCAGAATCCGTTTATTGAAATTATGGCAGATTATGACATTGTGGAACGGTCCTACTATACAAAAACTCACCAGAAAGAAAACTTTTTACATTCCAGTGAGCAGATACAGATTTTTTACGACAGAACAGGCGGACATAGGGTTACTGTTGATGAGATACAATACCAAACAAAAGCAGGAGATTTGATTCTGGTTCAACCTTGGAGTCTTCATTGGTTTGAGTGTCTGAAAGAGGAATGCCGCTATGTTTTGATTCAGTTTTTGCCTAATATGTTTGATGTGATTGAATCCGTCCCTCAAATTAAAACAGATATTGCCTATTGGTTCAACCGTGCAGGAAAATCTCACTCGAATTTTCTGTCCTTAAACGAAAAACAAAAGAAAAAATTAGAAACATTGTTTGATAAATATGACAGTCATGGCGGATACGGCTTTGATATTCTGCGATTCTGTACCTTTACAGAAACTCTTCTGTATGTTGCAATTTGTTTTAAAAAGAATGCGGAAATCAAAGAAGAAACATCCTATAAACCTTCCCTTTCTCAAAAAGCAATTGATTATATCGACAAACATTTTACGGAAAATATTAAAATCCCGGATATTGCAACTGAGCTTTATGTCAACGAAAAATATCTTTGCACCGCCTTTAAAAGTCAAACCGGAATGACGGTAAAACAATATATCAACCACTGTCAGGTTCATCAAGCAAAGAAAATTCTGGATGACAAAAGAAAAGCACCGCAGGATGCGTTTGAAAAATCAGGATTTAAAGATTATCCTACTTTTTACCGTATGTTCAAAAAAGTAACAGGGATGACCCCTACCGATTATCAAAAGTTTGCAAGAAAATTAAAGGAAGATAATTATCCGCCTAAATTAAAGGCTAAAATGTTAGGACAGCTTCCGGAGGACTAAAATCAAAAGCCTATGCCCCGAACAGCGAAACTTAAGCCGCAAGCACAAGAGAAAAACCGTCAGGAACTCGATAAATTCCTGACGGTTTTTTGTCTGTTATATATTATTAACCATTTTCAATAACTGCTTTGATTAAGCTTCTGTCCTTTGATTCGTACAGAGCAATGGCATCGGGCAATTGCTCTAATGTAAAGGTATGGGTTACCATATCATGCACATTCATTCTTCCGCTTTCCACCAAAGCAACCAAGGTATCCCAACCTGCACAATATTCCAACACACCATGAAGTCTTAATTGCTTCATCATCATTTTCATAAAGGGGAACGGAATTTGTGCTTTTTCATCCGGAATCCCGTAATACAACACGTCTCCCCCGATTTTACATGCATCAAAGCATAGAAGAATACTGTCTACCGTTCCTGCCGCATCCATCACATAGTCACAGCCCTGTCCATCCGTCAGCTCCATGACCCGTTCCAATACATTTTCATGCTGAGCATCAATCACATCATCCGCGCCAAACTGTTTGGCAAATTCCAATCGTTGTGCTCCTCTGGCAGACATAATTACTTTTTTGGCACCGCTTAGCTTTGCCGCCTGCAAAAAGGCAATCCCTGCTGGACCGCCGCCCTGAACCAAAACAGAACTGCCGGGTTTTACACCGATTCGTAACACCGCACCGAAGGGGCACGCCACACTTTCCAGAATCGCTGCATCACGGAAGGGAATGGTATCAGGCAAGGAAACCAGACATTGTGCAGGCACACGAACATATTCTGCATATCCACCGTCGTAGGGGGTATAGCCGATTTCCATTCGTTCCGAACAAAGCTCCTTCCGACCGCTCTTACAAGCAGGACAATGACCGCAGGAAATGATGGTGTCAATCACCACACTGTCTCCTACCTTCCAGCCACAAACACCTGAACCGATTGCTTCAATTTCCCCTGCAATCTCGTGACCAAGCACATGAGGCGGTTGTGCCAAAGCAACCTTACCGGTAATCATATGAACATCCGTTGCACAAACCCCAACCGCTTTTACCTTGACCACCACATGGCCTTCGTCTGCTTTCGGCATGGGTTTATCACAAATACTCACATGGCCGATTGCATCCCAAACTGCTGCTTTCATCTTTTTCCCACCTTTGTGTTATAATCCTCTTAACAATGTGTTCAACTCTGTGCGAATGGCAAGACGCAATGAGCGAATCTTAGGCTCATCCACAACCTGACAATGACCCATGGGGAAATCACGCTGTTCATACACAAGCTTGTATCCGCTGGGGAACATGACAGAATCTGCCATTCTCAAAAGCCGCAATGCTTTTCTGTTCAATTCCATTGCTTCCATAATCCGACCCTGATAGAACAGGTCATAGATTTTGGCATTCACTTCGGGTACAATCACAGAAAAAGCAGTTACAGAACCCACACACCCTGCCAAAAGACCGGGCACCAGACAATCGTCCGTACCGCACAGCAAGGAGAAATCAGGACGGTTCCGACGAACCAAATCTGCCTCATGGGTAATCTGCTTCATGTTGGCAGAAGAGTCCTTCATCCCTCAATTCTTCTTTCCTGCAGCAACTGCTCAAAGGAAGGCAGCTCAATGGTATTGGTAAACATAGGAATCTTATACAAAATCAAGTCACAGATATTCTGATCCGCCAAATATTTATAATACCGAACCACATCCTCCTGCTTCATGGTGAAATAGTAAGGAGGGCAAACCATGGCAGCATCATATCCAAGCCGTTCTGCTTCCCGCATATAGTCAATGGTGGTAGCAGGATTGGGGTCGGATACCCCTGCCAGTAATTTTTTCTTTCCTCCTAACCGTTTGGCTGCAAAAGCCATCATTTCCTTATTCTGCTCAGGAGAAAGACTGATAAATTCTCCCGTAGTTCCGCAAACAAAAAAACCGGTAATATCAGATTTTCCCACAAAGTCCAATTCTTGTTCAAAGGCGTTATAATCTACATGACCGTCCTCGGTAAAGGGGGTCAGCAGTACGCCGAATGCACCTTTTAACATAGCCATTATCCTTTCACAATATAATCCGATTCATCCAAAGACAAATCATCCAATCGTTCATACCCTGTTTCGGTAATCCGATAATTGTTTTCCAAACGGATTCCGAATTTACCCGGGTAATATACTGCAGGTTCTAACGTCACAATCATCCCTGCTTTCAATTCCTCTTCACATTCAGGAACAAAACGGGGATCCACCACAATTTCTTCTGTTCCGATTCTATGACCGCCGTGATGGTCAAAGGCATAGGGAGTGCCGATTGCTTTTCGCATCCTTTCCCATAAAACAACTCCCTTGGTACCGGGGCGAAGGAGTTCTTCTCCTGCTTTCAATGCCGATAACACCTGTCTATAAGCCTCTTTTTGTTCTTCATCAGGCTCTCCTGCAAAATACACACGGGTCAAATCAGACCACTGATTCTCTGCATTCACCTGCAAATCAAGCAAAACCACGTCTCCCGGCTGAATCACCCTGTTCGTAGGGCCTCCTTCAATCTCGGCAGTACGCTCTCCCGTAATCAAATCACCCTGCCAATGAGGGCAAACATCCGAAATCACCTGAGCCAATGCAAGCTCTGTCATCCCGGGACGAAGATGCTGCTTTACCGCACGGTGAATCTCCTTTTGAAGTTCCCAGACAGTCATTATTTCACCTCGTAGTGCTTCAATACTTCTTCGTCAATTTCAACACCCAGACCCGGTTTTTGAGGAATGTTTACATAACCCTGATCATCAATGGAGAAATGCTTCTTCACCAAATTCTTGGAAAGAACCGTTTCCTGACAGCAGTATTCCAACCACAATGCGTTGGGTGCTGCAGCAATTACCTGCAAGGATGCACTCATCAAAATTCCTGTCTTAAAGGCATGAGGAATCACAGGAATCTTATGGAGATACGCCATATCAATAACCTTTTTCGCAATGGTAATACCACCGCAACGGCTGATGTCAGGCTGAATAATATCAATTCCGCAGCCTGCAATCAATTCATTGAATTCAAACATGGTGCCAACCTGTTCCCCTGCAGAAATTCTCATATCTACCGTATGGGTCAGTCTCTTATATGCTTCCAAATCATCGGGAGTAAAGGGTTCTTCTACCCAATAAACATTTTCCTGTTCAAATTCCTTACAAAGACGGATGGCAGTTTTTACATCCTTCCATACCATTCCGATATCAATCATCAGCTCAGGGTCGTCTCCCATTGCTTTACGACACATTTTTACCAGTTCCAGGTCTCGTTTCGCGCTTTGACCCAAAGCACCCCAACCGAATTTAATACCGGTATAGCCCTGGGGCAGATAAGTATCTGCAATTCTCTTGATTTCATCTTCATTATCGGGCATCAAAACAGAGCAATAAGCAGGAATCTTATCTCTGAATGCGCCGCCTAACAGCTTATGTACGGGAACTCCTAATTTTTTCCCTAAAATATCCCAGATTGCCATATCAATCCCGCTCATGGCATGAATGGCAGCACTGCGTCTTCCGTAATAATTGGCAAGATTGTACATCTTGTACCAGATTTTTTCCACATCAAAGGGGTCTTCTCCCACAACAATATCACGAAGTCCCATACAAACCATATGAGATGCGGGAGATTCCACAATCGCCTTTACCACATAAGGAGAAGAATCCACTTCCCCAATCCCGGTAATGCCTTCATCAGTCATCACCTTAATCACAACAGTATCCTGACTGCCGTCACCAATCATGCTGATTTCCGGTTGTTTTACAATAATTGCCTGTACGTCTGTAATTTTCATAATTTTCACCTTTCTTTATCAATATTAAACCTGTTCGGTTTTTAATTTTTTCCTACAGAAAGCCGTCTGGCTTCCTCAATGTGAGATTGAAGCACCTGTACTGCCTGTTCATCCCGTTCCAATAACAGCTTTGCAATCAACATGTGTCGTTCCTCCAAGGATTCCTTCATTCCTTCCGCAAGAGAGAAATTCAACACAAACAACTCTCTGGTCACAGGAACAAAGGTTTTCCAGGTCTGCATCAAGGCTTTGTTTCCACTCATCGCAACCAACGTTTCATGAAACAATGCATCGGAATCTAAAAAATCAAGGGTTTCCTTTGCTTCTTCCAGAACTTTGAGCAAACGGGAAATATCCATGGATTCCTTTTGCAGAATTTGCTTGGCAGCCGTGCACTCCACATAGGTTCTCAGCTCATATAAATGATTAATATCCTCTGTGGTCAAGCTGCAAATCCGCTTGGTGCCGTTGGGCATCACACGAATTAACCCCTCTTGCTCAAGCACCGTCAAAGCACCTCGTAGTGCCGCACGACTGCAACCGTAATGAGCAGAAAACTGCAGTTCTGTTATCGGAGTATCGTTTTCTAAGCTTCCCATGATAATATCACGCCGAACTTCTTGCAAAACGGCTTGAACGGTACTGCTTCTTTTCATTGTTCCTTGCATAAAACTCACTCCTTACCTCTATTATACCGCACAAAATAAAAATTGTCAACATTTTTTAAAATTGTTGACAATTTTATTTACTCCCAATTTGACTCTTTTATGAAAGGGGCTGTAGCAAAATGATGTTTGCTACAACCCTTTTCATTTCTTAATAATAGGTTCCACTCATCAAGCTCACACCGGCAATCGCCATAACAATAGAAACCAGCAGACTTAACACAACGGAAATTGCCAAGAAAATCAACTGTGCCTTTGCCCAATTGGACTTGGATTTAGGTGCTCCTCCGCCAAACGCCCAAACAAAAAGCATAATCAGATTGACACAGGGAATTGCACACAACAAAATTGATACAATCCAGTTTCCGACGGATACTTCTTCATTCGCTACAGGCACATACTCCTGCACAGGCGGTTGATACGGTGTCGGCTGTGGTTCCATCTGAGGTGGCTGATAACTCACCTCGGGTTGTGGTGCTTCCTGGAACTGTTGAATCTGTTCCGCTTCTACCAGATTCCCTCCGCACCCCGGGCAGAAATTGCCATCTTGACCTTCAAACCCGCAATTCATACATTTTTTCATAGGTATTCCCCCTTTTAATTTATTAACAAGCTGAACAAAGATAACCCTCCTTCAGCTCGAAATACAGAATCTGTTACCATCCGATAACCATACAAACCAAAAAAAGCAATTGCAATCAAAATTCCCAAAACCCATTCTGCCCATTTTGGCAAACGCCACGGCAGAACAGAATAATGAATCAGATAAAGCAACGTTGGAATTGCAACAGGAAATAAGGGATGATAAGAAAATGCTTCCTGAAAACGGAACTGCAACGCCATTTTGTGTGCTCGTGTTAATCCGCATCCGGGACACGGAATCCCAAGCAACGCCTTGGAAGGACATTTCCAAAAAAACGCCATCCATAACAACACAAGTGCAAATAAAAAATGCAACAAAACGGTTTTTTTATTCCTTGTCATGCCCGTTTTTCACCCCTTCTGCATATCAAACATGGTTTGGTTCAATCAAATGCGTTTTTCAAAACAGAATACATGGCATTTGCCATTCTGAGAGCACCCAAATCATTGGGATGGGAAACATCATTCATGCAACAATCCCTGTCTCCCTCTCCGAAAAGCTCCCGTGCAGAAAGATAATAGACCCGTTTATCTCCCGATGCAAGGGCTTTTTGATAGCTTTCATAAATCAATGTTTCACGCTCGGGATAGGGCTCATAATCGCATCCGGGTTTATCGTACATGAAAATTCCCGCATGAGGATGTTTGTTTCTAATTCTTTCATAAACAGAATAATGAGGAGGTAACACTCGCTCCTTTTTATTGGGATACATATTATAATCAAACGCATAGAGAGAAGCATCGATTGATGTGATATATTCAATCATGGCATCCTCCCCGTTTCCGCTTCCTGAAAATCCTAAATTAATATAATCAACGTCTAATTTTCTTGCAAGAATGGATAAAAAATCATTCCCCGGACGGGAAACACATCCTCCCTGAGTGATAGAACTGCCGTAGAACAACATGGGCTTTTGATGTTGGTAGGAGGGTGCGGATTCGACCACAGAACCCGGTTCCAAGCCAATCCAAAGCTCACGAACGCCTCCGTAAAGAGGAAAATAAAGCTCAACAAGATGATTGCCCGCAGGTCCCTCAATGGTTTTTTTCTCTTCAAAGCAAATGGATTCACCAAAGGCGTTGCTTCCGCTGATTTCTTTAAAATCCTGAAAAACGGGAGAAAACCGATTCCGAAACACCCCATCGGTATATACACTGAATCCATGGCTTCCTGTAATGGACATGTGCGGCATGGGTTTAAAACCCGGGATGACCGCTTTGATTGCCATACTCTTTGAATCGGTGACAAAACGAAGTCTGCCCCCTGCCGTCATTTTCACCAGACCTAAAATATCAGGGTTAGCGGCTTTTGCAACCTCCTCCGGCAGTCTGCGGTACAATCCGTCCAGTTCGTCGTAATAAACACCATGAACAGAAAATCTTGAATCATGGGAGCTGTACCAATCCATAGGTGCTCCGTTTGTGCCGACAGATGCAAAATTAGAATCAACCTTTGTCAAGTCCATCAAAACGCCTCCTATAGTTCCAAAATAGAGTTTTTTATTTCTTATGCAACAATCCGTAAATTTTGCTGCCGCCAGGGAGCAAGCCGTATTCTTCCTCGGATAAAATTTTCATTCCTGCAATCAAACCGAAATAAACAATCACCGCACCAAGCATTGCCGCCAACAAGGCAATCAAGTTGGAAGAAAGCACTGCATAAAGTCCTTGATAAATTCCGAATGCTGCACCTCCCATACAAACGCCCGCCACAACAGGCTTTACAATATGGTTCAAACAATGAAGCTGAATGGAGTCTCGCAAGGGATACAAGCAAATCAAAAAGGAAACTGCCTGACACACAATGGAACTGATGACCGCACCGTAAATATGAATTTCGGGGATTCGAATCAAAATTAAATTCAAAATAATTTTTATCGTACAACCGATAAACAGGCTGATGGCAGGAAGATAAATTCTGCCCACACCTTGAAGCACACCGTACATGGTTTGATTCAAAGCCATAAACACCAATGAAATGGCACTCAATTGGAGCAATTCGTATCCTTCCGTTGCGGCAGGGTAAATCAAGCGATATATAGGCTGACCCAGTGCCACAAAGCCAAAAGCACAAGGTACTACAATCAGCACCGACAACAGCATGGAAAGAGAAATTTTTTCCCGTTCCTCCCGTTTATCTCCTCTGGTTACCGCAGCAGTTACGGCAGGTACCAAAACGGTTGCCAATGCCACATTGACTGCCAGAGGAAGATTAATCAAGGTATCACTTTTCGATAAAATACCCGTCAATCTGACCGCTTCGTGATTTAACTGCACCGCTCCGGGCAATACCAACTCCATTCCGCCGAAGACGGAGGGAATTTTGTCAAAAAACGCCGCTTTGATTCCGCGGGTGATGGTCGCAGTATCCACCAAACGATTGACCGCAGTTACCACAGACCCCAAAGAAAAAGGTAAGGAAATAATCAGAATATTTTTCACCAAAGCGCCCACTGACGGACCCTTTTCCTCGCTTTTTTGAACGATTTCCTTTTTCTTTTGATAATACATGCTGACATAACAAAAACTGACAATGGTGGAAAGGGTGGTGGCAGTAGTGGCAAGTGCCGCCAGCACCTCGGGTTTTCCCCCAGCCGCCAATGCCACAAACAAAATCGTCAAGGTACATTTGACAATTTGCTCCAGCACTTGTGCCGTTCCGGTAGATTTCATATTTTGCATTCCCTGAAAATAACCGTTAATCACCGAGGAAACACAAACGAAAAAGATAGACGGAGCCAAGGCTTGCAGAGTCAACTGGACGCCTTCCATTTCAATCAATTGACGTGCTACAAAATCAGCTCCGAAAAAGAGGAGCAAGGACAACGCAAGCCCGATGATTCCAAACAGCCACAGTGAAACCTTAAAAATCCGATGAGCAAGATACAAATTCCCTTTTTCCCGTACTTCTGCCACCATTTTTGCAATGGCGGTAGGAATTCCTACCGAAGCAAGAGCAAGCAACAGAATATACACCTGATACCCTGCGGAATAAAATCCGTTTCCCGCATCTCCGAATCCGTCTATATTGGTAATCACCATTCTGTAAACCATGCCCAGAACCTTTACCAGAATCTGAGCAAACAAAATGATTCCTACATTCATCATAAAAGATTGTTTCTTCTGTTCCATCATTCAGCCTTCTTTTTATTATTAATAAATCTATTATATCAGAAAACAAAAAAATAATCAACCCGTTAAGGCTGATTATTTTCAAAATTTTGTATCATCAAACAAACTTTTTCCTTCGTAACGGACAACAAACCTTCTCCGCAGGAAAACTTTTGCTCCACTCCCTCTGCCGTAAACTTGCCTGCTCCTGCTTTCACAGCGGCACTGTACGGAATGTGACCGGACAACACCGTCAAATCACCCGATTCTGCCCGAAGGGTCAATTTTTCCGCATTTCCTTCAAATTGACAGCCTTTGGGAGTCATAATCTGCAAATAAAAGGTAGCGATGACTATCCCCTCCCCTTCTTGACCGCATCATCAATAGTTCCTACAAACAAAAATGCGGATTCGGGAAGGTCATCATGACGGCCTTCTAAGATTTCTGCAAAGCCTCGTACCGTTTCGGACAAAGGTACGAAGGAGCCCGGCATACCGGTAAACTGTTCTGCAACAAAGAAGGACTGAGACAAAAAGCCTTGAATCTTTCTGGCACGATTTACCACCAATCTGTCCTCAGGAGACAATTCATCCATCCCCATAATGGCAATCATATCCTGCAACTGATTGTACCGTTGAAGCACCTGCTGAACCCCTCTTGCGGTGTCATAATGCTTTTGTCCTACTACAGAAGGCGACATGGCACGGGAAGTAGATTCCAGGGGGTCAACTGCAGGGTAAATCCCCTTTGCCGCAATATCACGGGACAAAACGGTAGTTGCATCCAAATGGGAAAAAGTAACTGCAGGGGCAGGGTCCGTCAAGTCATCCGCTGGCACATAAACTGCCTGAACAGAAGTAACAGAACCTTTCTTGGTAGAAGTGATTCGTTCTTGCAAAGCACCCATTTCGGTTGCCAGGGTAGGCTGATATCCTACCGCTGAAGGCATTCTGCCGAGCAAAGCAGACACTTCCGCTCCCGCTTGGGTAAAGCGGAAAATATTATCAATAAAGAGAAGCACATCCTGCCCCTCTGTATCACGGAAATATTCCGCCATGGTCAAAGCAGAAAGTCCCACTCTCATTCTGGCTCCGGGAGGTTCATTCATCTGACCGTACACAAGGGCGGTCTTATCCAATACTCCCGATTCCTTCATTTCATGGTATAAATCGTTTCCTTCACGGGTTCGCTCTCCGACGCCGCCAAAAACAGACAAGCCGCCATGCTGCTTGGCAACATTATGAATCAGCTCCATAATCAATACCGTTTTTCCAACACCGGCTCCGCCGAACAACCCGATTTTACCCCCTTTGATATAGGGGCAAAGAAGGTCAACCACCTTAATTCCCGTTTCCAAAAGTTCGGTACCCGTACTTTGTTCTTCAAAAGAAGGAGGCTCTCTGTGAATACACCAATGCTCTCCTTCCACGGGAGGCTGATGGTCAATGGGCTGACCAAACAAATTAAACATTCTTCCCAGGGTTGCTTTTCCAACCGGGACGGTGATGCCGGAACCGGTATCCACCGCTTCCATTCCGCGAACCAAACCGTCGGTCGCATTCATGGCAACGCAACGGGCGGTATCTTCTCCCAAATGCTTGGCAACCTCCGCAATGACATCACCGATTTTTACCGCATTTCTCAAAGGCGGCAATCCGTCCTCAAACCGAATATCAAGTACAGGACCTAATACTTGAATGACTGTTCCTTTTCGATTCATTTTCATTCCTCATTCCACTATGGTTTACAACTCTTCCGCACCGGCAACAATTTCCACCAATTCGCGGGTGATGGCTGCCTGACGTGCTGCATGATAAGAAAGAGTCAGCTGTTCCAACATTTCTTCCGCATTATTCGCCGCTGCTCCCATGGCTTCACGGCGAGCCGCAAACTCGCACATTGCCGCTTGCTTGATTGCATATTGAAGCTGCGCTTCCAAATAAAAGGCAACAAACCGCTCCGCCGCCAGAGCAGGAGACGGATCATATATCCCGCAATCCTTTGCCGGCTCCAAAGGCAGAAGCTGTTTCCAATTGGTTTCTCCCGCCATGGTAGGGGTTACCAAAAAAAGCTTACTGATGGTTCCCTTTAAAAACTGTTCCAACAAAAAGTTTGCCGCTGAGTCACACTCCCTCAAACGGGTAATACCGGGATTTGCCAAGTGATATCCGCGGGAAGAGGCAAATTCTGCCGTCTTTTTCCCGAGAGCATAGATTTTTTGCTCTTTTTTCACTTGCTCAAACAGACGGACATAATATCCTCCTGCCAAACCTCGGTCACCACCGGCAACAACCACCCATTCATCGCCGTCGCCTTGCCGGGTAAAGGGAGCAAAGCCATAATACTTCTTTTGCTCCTCAGAGGCAAGAAAAACAGGTTCACATTCCTTCACCTCTTTTTGCGCTCGATGAATGGCAGCAGATGCGGACAATTCCATGACAGACGCCATCTGCTTGGTTTCTTCTATGGTTTTCATTCTGTTTTTGATGGCATTTCTGTTTTCCATGATTCCTCCTGCATAAACTGCTGAACATGGGCTTCAATTAACTGCTTCAACTGTTCCTCTTGGGTCAGCTTGCCCGTTTTCACAATTCCCTGTATTACTTCCGAATCACTGCAAGAATCAAATAAGCTTTGCTCAAAATCTGCAATTCGATCCAGGGGAATATCCCGAAGAAGGTCATGCACCGCACCATATAAAATCAAAATCTGATGCTCCACCGACAAGGGATAACCCTCCGGCTGCTTTAACACTTCCACAATCCGTTCCCCTTGTGCCAAACGACGCTTGGTGTCTTGATCCAATTCGGAACCGAATTTGGCAAAGGATTTCAAATCCAAATACTGGGCATACAACAATTTCAAGCTTCCCGCAACCTTTTTCATGGCAGGAACCTGTGCCGCACCGCCAACACGGGACACCGAAATTCCGGGGTTCACCGCAGGCACTACGCCACTGTGAAACAATTCTGTTTCCAAGAAAATCTGACCATCCGTGATGGAAATGACATTTGTGGGAATATACGCTGACACGTCTCCCCCCTGGGTTTCAATCACGGGCAAGGCAGTCAACGAACCGCCTCCCTTTTCATCTGACAGCTGAGCTGCCCGTTCCAGCAAACGGGAATGAAGATAAAACACGTCACCCGGATACGCCTCGCGTCCCGGAGGACGGCGAATCAACAAAGAAAGCTCACGGTATGCAACCGCATGACGGGATAAATCATCATACACAATCAGCACATCTTTTCCCTGCTTCATAAAATACTCACCCATGGCACAGCCTGCATAGGGTGACAGATACTGCAACGCCGCAGGTTGGGAAGCAGAGGCAGTTACCACAATGGAATACTCCATTGCTCCTTGCTCCTCCAATTTGCTGACCAATCGGGAAACAAGAGAATTTTTTTGCCCGATTGCAACATAAATACAAATCACATCCTTACCCTTCTGATTCAAAATGGTATCAATGGCAAGGGTGGTTTTTCCTGTCTGACGGTCGCCGATAATCAATTCACGCTGACCTTTTCCAATGGGAATCATAGAGTCAACCGCTTTAATCCCTGTTTGCAAAGGACGGTTCACGGCACGTCTGTCCAAAATTCCGGGTGCAGGTGATTCCAAGGGCAAATACTCCTGATAAGAAATGTCTCCTTTTCCGTCTGCAGGATTTCCTAAGGCATCCACAACCCGACCCAACAAACCTTCACCGACTCCGACTTCTACCACACGTCCCGTTCTGCTGACACGCTGTCCTTCATAAATATCACTGTCACTGCCCAGTACAACAAGGCTGACAAAGTGCTCTTCCAAATTCATCGCCAAAGCTTTTGTACCGTCTTCAAATTCAACCAGCTCGTTTAACATACAGTCTTCCAAGCCGCCTGCTCTTGCAATACCATCTCCGACTTCTAACACATAGCCTGTTTCTTTCGGGCTTACTTTTCCTGCAAATCTGGCAAGCTGTTCCCGAAGAATCGCTCCTGTATCCTGTTTCATTACATTTCTCCTTTCAAAGCAGTTTGCATCTGTTGCAATTGTTCCCGTAATGTTCCGTCCCAATAAATTCCGTCTGCCTGAACACTAATTCCGCCCAAAACAGATTCATCCACAGTGATTTCAAGCTGAACGGTTTTTCCTGTCCGCTTTTCCAACGCCTGAATCAAGCGTTCCTCCAAAGAATGGGACAAAGGAACCGCTGTCACTACTTTTGCACGCAAAATATTGCGGTGAGCATCCAGCAGCACTTTCATTTCTGCCGCAAAATCCTCCCACATATATAACTGTCGTTTTCTCGCCATCATTTTCAGCACCGCGGCGGTCAGAGTATCTCCGAAGGCTTCCGAAATCAACTCGTCCCCTTCCTTGGCAGTAAGAACACCGCAATCAAGCATCCGTCTGTATTCCGGTTGCTCTTGAAAAAGGGTTCCGACAGCTGTAATATTTTGTTCCTCCTGCTCTCCTGCTAACTCAAACAGAGCCTTTGCATACGCCGCCCCCGTCATGATGCATCACCCAATTCGTCAATGGTTTTGAGCACGAGAGATTCGTAATCCTTTTCATTCAACTCACGTTGCAAAATCTGTTCTGCAGCCAAAACTGCAATATCTGCCATTTGCTCCCGATTCCGTTGCTGTTGTTTTTCCATTTCAAGGCGTGCCGCTTCTTCCCCATCACGGAGCAGACGACCTGCTTTTTCGCGAGCTTCGGTCAAAATAGCAGTTTCTTTTTTCTGTGCCATCTGTTCTGCTGTGTGCAAAATTTCAGAGGCTTCTTTTCCTGCTTCTGCCATTTTCTCCTGATACTGTTGCCGCAATTGCTCTGCATCTTGCTTTGCAGTTTCTGCATTGCCGTACAGTTCCATAACCTCCTGCTCCCGTTGCTCCAAAATGGATTTGATCGGCTTGAGTAAAATTTTCCTCAAAATAAGTGATAAGATCACAAGATTAATCCACGTGAAAATTATGGTCCAAATATCAATGGACACAAAACCCTGAGTATCCATGTACTCCTCCTTACAGCAATCCGATCAAAGGATTTGCAAACAATAAAATCATTGCTACAACCAAACCGTAAATACCGGTGGATTCCGCAACCGCACAACCAAACAACATGGTGCTGGTAATTTCGCTCTTTGCTTCAGGCTGACGACCTACTGCTTCTGCCGCCTTCCCTGCCGCATAACCCTGACCGATACCGGGGCCAATCCCTGCGATCATTGCCAAACCTGCTCCAACTGCAGATGCCGCCAAAATAATTGCTCTTTCCATCATTTCATCCAACCTTTCTGTTTTAAAATAATTTGTTATTCAGAATCTGTTGCAAACACCATGGTCAGCATACAGATAATATAAGCTTGTAAAAAAGAAGTAAATACATCAAAATAAAGTGAAAGCACTGCAGGTAAACCTGCCATTAACCAGGGAACCGATGCCAAAAAGCTGTTGGGCAACCAACCCAAAACCGCATTGGAAAGTGCCGCCAGAGCACCGTAAATCAAAGCGGATATTACCACACCCGAGGCGATATTTCCGAAATGACGAAATGCCATGGAAATGGGAGACGCCACTTCACTGATAATATTCAAAGGCGTAATCACCGCAACCGGCTCGGTAAAGGATTTTAAAAATCCCAAA
Organism: Oscillospiraceae bacterium; assembly: GCA_015068925.1. Classification (GTDB taxonomy): domain Bacteria; phylum Bacillota; class Clostridia; order HGM11514; family HGM11514; genus SIG438. Next base: position 3,093 of record SVJP01000027.1, on the reverse strand, counting down.
AATCCGCCACTTTTGATTTTCACCGTCTGGGTCAGGACAAAGCTGACCAAGGCAAACCCTAACGTTGTGCTTAAATCCGCTGTGGGAGGACGAAGTCCGATCAATCCCATCAAGCTGCCAAACATGGACATCCCGAACAAGGCACAAATATAGGTTACAAAAAAGCTTTGTTCTTTTCCCATTGTACCTTTAACCAGCCCTGTCAGCATCAAATAAATTTTTTCTGCCGCCAATTGACGCTTTCCCGGATTTCTTACCTTCAGATTACGGGTCAGCCACAAGCTGAGAAGGGTCAGCAAAGCCATGACAATCCACATATTCACTACCGTTTCGGTAATATGAATTCCGAAGGGTAACTGAAAAATAATTTTAGGTCCCGTTACAGAAACGTTCATACATCACCCCTCCTTGCACGAAGCATAATAATCAAACGCGGAAACACCAGAGGAATCAATGCACCGAAAGGATCAACCAAACGATAGACCAGCACCCAGTATGCCACCAGAGCAATCAATCCGAACCGAAGAATGTACAGTAGGAAAAATCTGCCTTTTTGTTCAGGATGCTCTACTGCCAATCCTAAAATTGCAAAATAAATCCAGGCGGTCAGACATCCTGCCAATGTTCCCAAAAGCACAGATACAACCTGTCGGCGCACAATCATTAATACGATACTTAAAATGGCGCCTGCTATCAAGATGCCCGTACCCATCTGCAATACTTCTTTTTTGATTTCCTTTGTCATGCAATTTCTCCTTTCTGAAATTTCCCTTATCTTTTAGTATACCACTATTTCCCAAAAATAGCAATACTTATTTTTTTATTTTTCCTTTTTTAAAAAAATTAATTCCTTCCGTAAATTTTTTTAACCCGAACGGGAGAAAAACACTTGACAAAAAAAGAAATATATGGTAAACTAAAATTGAGCACGTAGTGTGCTGAACGGAAACGAGGTGAAAAACAATGACATATTCAAGAGGTATTCAGATTGAAGACGAAACAACTGTTACAATCATCCGTGTTGCAAAAGAAATTGCGCAAAAGGAAGGCATTGAGCAGCTTTCCGTGAAGCGGATTCTGACTGAAATGAAGGTCAGTAATCGCGTATTTTACAATCGTTTCCGCAATATTGAGGATGTTATTGAGCTGTTATATGAACAAGCGGTGAATTCATTTCGCGGAATCATCGACCTTTCCCTGCTGGAGCAAAGTGAAAATTATTATGAAACTCTGGAAAATCTGGCGGTGAACGTGGTTCGGTGTTTGTATCAAAACAATATTCATTTTCGTGCACGTCTGTTAACTTACGAAGCCTCCAAGGACAACAACCGCAACTGGTGGATTACCCAAATTCAGGATATTCTCCGCAACGGTGTGGAAAGAGGCTTGTTAAGGCCTATGGATGAATTGGCAGTTGCAAGAGGAATCTGGTGCTTCTGTCTGGGATTTCATAAAGAAGCATTGGGAAATTCTGTTTCGGAGCAGGATGCCATTTCCTCCTTCCGTGCCTCTTTTTCAATTTTTATCAGTGGCATGAAGATGTAATTTTTTTACCCTTTCGAGCACACGGTGTGCTCGAAAATATTATCTCAGAAAGGTGTGATCACTCTATGAGTTTTCGTATCATCGGAACAGGAAGTTATCTTCCCGACCACATTGTCACAAACGATGATTTATCAAGCTTTTTAGACACATCCGATGAATGGATTGTGCAACGCGTGGGTGTGAAGGAGCGTCGCATTTCCACCGAAGAAACAGTCACGGATATGGCATGCATCGCGGCAGAACGGGCGTTGGAAAACTCCAATCTGAAGGGTTCGGATATCGATTTGATTATCTGCGCAACCTGCAGCAGCGATTCTGCAAGTCCGTCGGCAGCCGCAATGGTTCAAGCTCATATCGGAGCCGGCGGTGCTGCCTTTGATGTCAACTCTGCCTGCAGCGGATTTTTATTCGCGTTGGAAACGGCTGCAGGATTTTTTGAACGAGGAACTGTCAAACGGGCGTTGGTGTTGGGTGCAGAGCGAATCAGCCGTCTGCTTGATTGGACAGACCGCAGTACCGCAGTGATTTTTGGTGACGGTGCAGGGGCGGTTGTGTTGGAAGCAGGAGACGGTTATCTGGCATCCAAGCTGACCACCACAGGCGGAAATGATGTAATTGACATTCCCGCTCACCACGGAAGTTCTCCCTTTTTCAAAAAAGAGCTTCCCCCTCCCTTCATTATGATGAAGGGTCAGGAAACCTTTAAATTTGCGGTCAGCGCCATGACCCGGGATGTGATGGATGTTTTGCAGGCTGCAAGCATAACACCCGATCAGGTTCGTTGGTTCATCCCCCATCAGGCAAACATACGCATCATTCAGTTTGCATCAAAAAAGCTGAAGGTGCCCATGGATCGTTTTGCAGTTAATATTGAACAGTACGGCAATACCTCATCTGCAAGTGTTCCCATCGCTTTGGATGAGTGCAACAGAACCGGTCAATTAAAGCCGGGCGATATTATCACCATGGCAGCGTTCGGCGGAGGACTTTCCAGTGCCGCTTGCGTCATCAAATGGTAACCATATTTATTTTTAGGAGGAATGTAACATGACATTGGAAAAAGTAATCGAATTATTGGCAGAAAATTTAGGAATGGAAGAAAGCGAAATCACGGCTGACACCACATTTGAAGATTTGGATGTAGATTCTTTGGATACGGTTGAAATCCTGATGGCTATGGAAGATGAATTTGGGATTGAAATCCAATTTGAAGAAGCAGGAAAATCTGTTGGCGAATTGGTAAGCTACATTAACGCTCACAAGGAGTAAACCATGATTAAAACACCGATTTGTGAATTACTGCACATCCCCTATCCTATTTTACAGGGCGGTATGGCTCATATTGCCGACGGTAAGCTGGCAGCAGCTGTATCAGATGCCGGCGGACTGGGCATCATTTCCGCAATGAGTTGGGATGAAAAGTACTTAAAAGAACAAATAGATATTGCAAGATCTCTGACTGACAAGCCCTTTGGGGTGAATGTGATGCTGATGAGCCCTTATACCCCTCAGGTGGCACAGCTTCTTGCAGAAGAAAAGGTTCCTGTG
>SVJP01000216.1 GCA_015068925.1 Oscillospiraceae bacterium | reverse complement strand
TCTCTAATTCTTTCTGCACAAGAAGATCAAACTCCTCCTTTGACAAACGTTGCCACTCACCATGCCAATATAACTTATCAAGATGAACCAATGGAAGATTTAGTTTTAGTGCAAGTTTATGTGCAAATGTCGTTTTTCCGGCACCGGAATTGCCTATAATAAGAATCTTTTTCATTATCCTCCTTTCCACTACTCTTCTTTACTATGATTTGCAAGCATATACTCTCCGCCAATAATAGAAAGGGTGGTTATCAAAATGCGTATGACAATATTTCCAAGCTGCAAATCCGCCGGAAACTCTATTTCATAAAAAAAGACCAGTCCATATGGAATCATATATACGATGGAAATGAACACAATATTGGACAACACTTTCTTTAAAAATGCCACTTTATCCTTTTTGACTCCATCTACAATTGCCATTATCATTGAAATAACAACAAAAATTGCAAAAACAGAAATAAGCAATATACAGATAACGAAAAGAGTTCCCCACACGCCATCAATAGTTTCAACGGAATCGATTACCGCCATCAATAATATGATAATGGCAGCCATAATCCCTGCTACAAACACAATTTTGTTTAACCGGTCAAGAATCTTTTTCATTGAACTCTCCCTTTATACTAGCACTCCGATATAATATCTAAACAAATGTATAATGCCTTTTCAAAGGAATCTGCTCCCCAATCTCTTTCGTCATAAGCATCCACATTTGCCAAAGTATCCGCCGTAAATAGAATTTGTCCGAAATCAATTCCCCGAAATTTTGCACAGGCTGCCAAAGCTGCACATTCCATTTCTACAACAAAACATCCTTCCTGCTTTCGATAGGCAATCATTTCTCTGGTCTCCCGGTAAAATCCATCGGTAGTCCAGGTAATACACTCCGTATACGGAAGCTGCAACCGGCTCATGGCCTGCTCAATTGCTTCTAACATATGAAGGGGAATCTCCACAAATCTCGAGGGCGGCAAATAATGGTAGGAGGTTCCTTCATCCCGCAAAGCTTTCCTCGGAACCAAAAACATATTCTCCGGCAAATCCACCAATGCTCCACAACTACCTGCTGCGATTACCTTTTTCACACCATAGCCGATTAACCAGTCCATAATCTGTGCTGACGGTGCCGAGCCCATAGGCGCCTGACACAAACAAATTTGCTCACCCTTATAATTGACTACATAAACCGGATATTTTTTTGTGACAGATATAAAATGAGCTACCGGCGTAAGATTGTGTATCCTAGCATACTTATCTATCTCATCTTCCAAGAAAGCAAACACTGCTTTTTCCGGAAGCGATATATTCAAATTTTCATGGGTTGGCATAATCACTGCAACCTTGCTATCATCATACTCCAAAATTGGTATCTCATTTTTATATAATGCCATTGCTTTATCCTCTTTTTTACTTGGAAAAATCAATCTCGTATCTTGCTCCGTGTGAAAACAACAAACCATCCGTTAATTCAATTTGTAAAATACAGGTATTTTCATCACTCAAATTGCTATGACCGTTATCAATCCATTTCGAAAACATTACCCGCATTTTCTTTGCAATTTCCTCATTCTCTGCTTTTCCGAAGAATCCCAAATTGATAGCTTTTCCATGAGCGGTAAACCAATCGCCTGCTATTGCAACATTGGGATTTGCTTCCATCTGTTTCATTTTATTTGACAATCCATGTGTAAGAATATAGAACGAGCCTTCGGAATAAAAAGCATCTACATTCCGGACGTATGGAATATTTTCTACCGTTGTTGCTAGCGAGATAATACTGTCTTTTCCGAATCGTTCAAGCAGTATCTCCTCTGCTTCTTTTGTTAATTTACCCATTCGTTGCCCTCCGTGATACCCTAATCTCCAATTACTAAATTTGAAACAGTATCAAAAATTTTTTTCCTATAATTATCAAAATCAGATATATTTTTCACATAAGGAATGTGGATAAATACCATCTTTGTGTCCAAATCCTTTTGAAAAATCTCCTGCATAACATTAAAATACAATTGATTGCAATAGGACGTTCCTGCATTATGCGATATTTGAGAAACCATACCATTCTGTTCGAATAAATCCTGTAATTTCTCACAATTGAAATTGGTATGAATGACCTCTCCTCCACATTTAGCAGTTGTTTCAATATGTGCTTTATTTTTAATATTCGGCTTTTGTCCAAAACTTAATATCAGGTCAGGTCTTTTCCGCTTAATGGCATCCAGCAATTTTTCCGAATCTTTTACTTTATCATTAGACAAAATAATACACTCATAATTATCTATATCTTTCAGCAGTCTTTCAGAAGAACTATCACGAAACGCCGTAAGTATTACACTTTTTCTACACATCCTTGCAGACATCCACCCATTTTTCAAAATTTGTTGCCTGTTCTAATTGCTCCAGTGTCAATTTCACAGCACTATTTGAGCTGCCGCAGGCGGGGTATATGGTTTGACATTTTCTTAAAGAAGTATCCAAATATATCGTCACCCCATCCTTTACACCGAAGGGGCAAACACCGCCAACTGCATGGCCTATCATTTCCTCAACAAATTCAAAAGGAATCATCCTTGCCTTCGTATGAAACTCTGCTTTATATTTACTGTTATCAATTTTGGAATCTCCGGAAACCACAATCAGAATC
>SVJP01000215.1 GCA_015068925.1 Oscillospiraceae bacterium | reverse complement strand
CAAAAATGACTGATCCTTCCAAAACTACAGTAACCTTTATGGATGTGGCAGGGGCAGACGAAGAAAAAGAAGAATTAAAAGAGGTTGTGGATTTCTTAAAGAATCCTGCTAAATATCACGCAATCGGTGCCAGAATTCCCAAAGGTTTATTACTGGTTGGACCTCCGGGTACGGGTAAAACTCTGCTTGCCAAGGCTTGTGCAGGGGAAGCAGGCGTTCCTTTCTTCTCTATCAGCGGTTCCGACTTTGTGGAAATGTTTGTTGGTGTGGGGGCATCCCGTGTCAGAGATTTATTTGAAAATGCGAAAAAAACAACACCCTGTATCATTTTTATTGATGAAATTGATGCTGTTGGCCGTCATAGAGGCGCAGGCTTGGGTGGCGGACATGATGAACGTGAACAGACCTTGAACCAGTTGCTGGTGGAAATGGACGGCTTTACCGAAAATCAGAATATTATTATCATTGCTGCAACCAACCGTCCCGATATTTTAGACCCGGCACTTCTTCGTCCCGGCAGATTTGACCGTCAGCTGGTTGTAAACTATCCCGACGTAAAGGGCAGAGAAGAAATTTTAAGAGTTCATGCCAGAAAGAAACCCTTAGCACAGGACGTAGATTTAGCGGTGATTGCAAAAACTACCGCAGGCTTTACCGGTGCAGACTTAGAAAATCTGCTGAACGAAAGCGCACTGTTGGCAGCCCGTCAGCAGAAAACCAAAATCAGCATGCAGGATGTTTCTGAAGCAATGATCAAGGTCATTGCCGGTCCTGAAAAGAAATCTAAAAAAGCAAGTGAAAAAGAAAAGAAGCTGACCGCTTATCACGAAGCAGGGCATGCAATTGTCACCAAATTGCTTCCTAATCAAGACCCCGTACATCAGATTTCCATTATCCCCAGGGGCCGTGCAGGCGGTTACACTCTATCGTTGCCCAGTGAAGATAAAATGTATGCTTCCAAAGTGGGTATGATGGAAGAAATCGTGGTGTTATTAGGTGGCCGTGTAGCAGAAAAACTGGTTCTGGATGACATTTCCACCGGTGCTTCCAACGATATTCAGCGTGCAACCAAAATTGCCCGTGAAATGATTACCAAATACGGTATGAGCGAAAAACTCGGTCCTATCTGCTTTGGCAGTGAACAGGACGAAGTGTTTATCGGGAAAGATTTCGGTCAGACCAGAAACTATTCCGAACAGGTGGCAGCCTTAATTGACGAAGAAATTAAATCCGTGATTGACAGCTGTTATAACCGTTGTCAGGACTTGCTTTCCGACAATATGGAATTGCTCCATGCGTTGTCTGACTTGTTATTGGAAAAAGAAAAGGTGGAAGGCGACGAATTCTTAGCCCTTTACAATAAAATGAAGGGTATCGAAGAACCTGTTTTGGAAGAATCTGCTATGGAAGAACCTGTGGATGAGGCACAAAATGGCAACGAGTAAGAAAAAGTTCTATGCCGTAAGGGTGGGCGCAGTTCCGGGAATTTATGAATCCTGGGCAGAATGTGAACCTTTCATCAAAGGCTTTCCCAAAGCGGAATACAAAAGTTTTCCCACAAAGGAAGAAGCAGAGTATTATCTTACGGGAAAAGCTCCTCAAACGGAAGAATTGCCTCCCGAAGGAACCCTTTACGCCTATGTGGACGGAAGCTATAACATTGAAAGCGGGTTTTATGGTTATGGTGTGGTGCTGATTTTTCCCGACGGTCATACCGAGGAACAATCTGGTGGAGACAAAAAAGAAGAAGTCGCTACCATGCGTAATGTTGCCGGGGAACTAAAAGGTGCCATGCTTGCGATGCAGTATGCGGTGAATCACGGTTTTTCCAAAGTGAAAATCTTTCACGATTATGAAGGAATTGCCAAGTGGGCAAAAGGGGAATGGAAAACCAACCTGGATGCCACTGCTGCCTACCGTGAATTTGCCTGGATGATACAATCTAAAATTACGGTATCCTTTCAAAAGGTGGATGCCCATACCGGTGTTTTTTATAACGAGCGGGCGGATATCCTGGCGAAGCAGGGTGCCGGTATTACAGTAGAATAACTGAAAAAATGACAATATTTGATTTGCAAGTATTGTCATTTTTATTTTGTTATGTTATAATGGACTTGGTAAAATGTGTATAACGAACAAATCTCGTCACTTGGCGTAGTATGGAATACAACCTAAACATAAGTTTTCGGAATGATATAGCCACATTGGGTGTTCAGTTTGTTTTGCATCATTTGATCTTTGTCCAAGTGTATTGATAATTCCAATATTGAAACCGTACTTTGATTGTGAAATCTAAAGCGGAGAATATTCTTGAAAGGAATGAGAATATGAAAAAAATATTAACATTATTAATCGTTACAGTTTTGATTGTGGGGTTGATTTTTGCTGTTTTGGTTTTTGGCTTCAATTTTCGGGATATTGAGCACGAATTTAAGTATAATGTTGTAGAAAACCTTGGAAATGATAAAATTGCAGAATATACGATAGAGCAATATTTTGAATATTATAAAACTCATGGACTGAAAACGAGACTGTCGGATTACAAAATACATAAAATTTTGTTGTGTGATGATGTTGTAAATAAAGAATATATGAATGGAAAGAATGGCTTTGTGTTTCAAGTGAGTTATGATGTGAAGCCGTATTTTGGTG
>SVJP01000214.1 GCA_015068925.1 Oscillospiraceae bacterium | reverse complement strand
GGATTATAGAAATCTCGAAATGAAAACGGAAGAATTATTTTCTCGTATTCAATTTGAAAGCAAAGATTCTGAAAAAATAGAAGCACCGAAATATTCCTATTGGCATTCTGTGTTTCGGGTATTTTTCAAAAAAAAGAGTAATATTTTTTTCCTCATTTTACTTGCTGTTATTATTGCATTTTCTTATATATATCCAATGTTTGTGGAATATGATAAGTATGCGAATTTGTTAAATGCAGAATTGAAACATTTGTCACCTAATGAGGCATTAGAAAAACTCGGTAAAAATATACATTGGATCTTGGGAACGGGAGCAGCTGGTCAATCGACCTTTGATGCAGTCTGGTACGGCTCCAGAATCTCGATTACGTTGGCGCTTTGTTGTGCTGCAATCAATATGACAGCCGGCGTGTTGATCGGTATTGTCTGGGGATTTTCAAAAAAAGTCGATATAGTAATGATGAATGTTTATAATGTTCTGGCAAATATTCCATACGTTTTATTTATATCTGTAATGGTAATGTTGTTTTCCCCCACTTTTTGGACCATGGTGTTAGCTTTAACAGTGACCGGTTGGCTGGCAATTGCATATTTTATCCGCACACAGGTTATTATAATCCGAGATCGGGAATATAATTTGGCATCGAAATGTCTTGGGACTTCTACTACAAAAATTGCAGAAAAAAATATTCTGCCATTTATGACATCTATAATTGTCACGTTATTGGCTACAGAGATTCCTTCTTACATTTCTTATGAGGTGTTTCTGGCATATATTGGAATGGGATTATCAGATATGTCTTTGGGACGTTTGATTTTTGAAGCGGAAAGTGCCATGGTCACACCCGGTTGGGAGTTTGAATTTTGGAGCCCGGTAGCGGTGGCATCGATCATTACCGTTGTGCTGTATGTATTAGGGCAGAATCTTGGTGATGCTTCGGATCCGCGAACACATATGTAAGAGGATGAGACAATGCAGGAAAAGAAAGTTTTATTATCAATTAAGGATCTGGATGTGCGATTTCGGGTCCGCGGAAGGATTTTAAAAGCGATTCGGAATATTTCACTTGATATTTATGAGGGAGAATCCATTGCTATTGTGGGAGAATCAGGCTCCGGGAAATCTGTATTTACAAAAACCTTTGCTGGAATGTTGGAATCCAATGGTTATATTGAGAAAGGTGATATACTTTTTCGAAATGAAGACGGGAATTATATTAATCTGGCAAAAAGAAAGACTTCCGATGACTGGAGTCAGATCAGGGGCAGAAAAATTGCTACGGTCTTTCAAGACCCAATGACTTCTCTAAATCCGATTATAACTATCGGAAAACAAATTTCATCCATTATTTTGAAACACCAAAAATGCAGTGAGACAGAAGCACGCAGACGCGCATTATCTTTAATGGAGATGGTTGGAATCCCGAATGCAAAATCGCGTTTTGATGATTATCCGTTTCAGTATTCCGGCGGAATGCGGCAAAGGATTGTTATAGCGATTGCTTTATCCTGCCAGCCGAAAGTTTTGATATGCGATGAACCGACCACTGCATTGGACGTTACTATTCAGGCGCAAATATTGCAGTTAATAAAAGAATTGCAAAAAGAATTTCATTATACAATCGTATTTATCACTCATGATTTGGGAGTTGTCGCTAATATAGCAGACCGTGTGGCAGTGTTGTATGCCGGTCAGATCGTGGAACTTGGGAATGTGGATGAAATATTTTACGATCCAAGACACCCTTATACATGGGCCTTACTTTCTTCTTTACCGCAGCTTTCACAAAAAGGGAGCAAACTCTATTCCATTACCGGTACACCACCGTCACTGTATAACCGGATTGTAGGGGATGCTTTTGCGCCACGGAATCCTTATTGTATGAAGATTGATACTCTATTAGAACCGCCTATGTTTCCGGTCAGTGATTCGCATTATGCAAAAACATGGCTTCTGGACCCAAATGCACCGAAGATTGAAAAACCGGAAGAGATTCAAAATATTCATGAAAAATTGATTCGCGCATTTTCTATATAAAATGATTCCAAATCACTGGTACTTTGTAGCAGAGGTTAAAACAAATAATTTGCATCGTAGGAGATTTGAGTCATGTTTATGCTTCAAAAAAAGATGAAAAACTCCGTGTTTCCGGAGCATGGTCCTCTTGGGGAGGATAAGAAAGAAATATTGCTTTCGTTAAATAACGTAGAAATTACCTTTGGAAAAGGAAAATCTGCAAAAAAAGTGGTAAATAATGTTTCTTTTGATATTTATAAGGGAGAGACATTTTCCTTAGTAGGGGAATCCGGTTCCGGAAAAACCACAATCGGACGGGCTGTGATTCGCGTCAATCCGCTTTCAGCAGGGGAGATACGGTATAAGGGAATAAAAATTTCCGGAAAATTGTCTGGATCTCTGGAACGAGAGGTAATTCGCAATATCCAGATGGTCTTTCAGGATCCGGCAGCATCCTTGAACGAACGTGCCACAGTAGATTATATTGTTTCTGAGGGGCTTTACAATTTTCATTTATATAAAAATGAAGAGGACAGAGTAAGAAAAGTGGAAAAAATGATTCGGGAAGTGGGACTTTTACCGGAGCATCTGACCCGCTATCCTCATGAATTTTCCGGAGGTCAGCGTCAGAGAATAGGGTTAGCGAGAGCTATGGTCATGGAACCGGAGCT
>SVJP01000026.1 GCA_015068925.1 Oscillospiraceae bacterium | reverse complement strand
ATGAACACTTGCCGTACCCACGTACTGTCTGCGATTCATTTTGACAAAATATCCCTTCCTTTTTCTTGGTCTGCCAGCCTGTCGATAGGTTTATCGACAGGCTGGCACCCGCAAAGTCTTTTGCGGGTGGGTTTATTATGTATTACAAAAAATTTTATAACAAATTATTTGGTAATAATCGCCATATTGGTTTCTTCATCCCATTCCACTGTGTAGCCTAAGTTTTCGGACAGAAAACGGATGGGGATCATGGTTTTTCCGTTGATGAGGCGGGCGGGAACGTCCATGGTTTGTGCTTGGCTGTTGACAGTAGCGGAACGGTTATTAATCTGGAATGCAACAGCGTCGTTTTCTTGCAGGACGGTTGCAGTCTGCGTATCCTGATCCCATTCTACTTCAGCACCCATTTTTTCAAACAAGAAACGCATGGGAACAAGCAGACGGTCATCTTCTCTCACAGGCATTTCCTCAAAGCCTAACAGTTCACCATTCAATGTAATATATTCCGCTTTTGCTTTCTGCTCATCCAATGCAGCATATACTTCTTCGGTTGGGACAGATAAACGAATGGTTTTTGTTGTCCAAGCACCATTTTTTACAAATTGTGCATCTTCCTGATTCGTAACATGGAATCCATTTATTTTAAGTTCTATTATAATTTTCCTGTCATATTCATACACACTTTTAAATAAGTATGAAAAACCATATCGCTTTGTCATTTCGATTAATTCAGAAGGAAATTCAACTTTAATATAATAAACATTATCATTTGAAAAGTAAAAATTTTGTTCTTCGTCCTGTTTCACAATCCATTCTCCCAAAGTTGAACAAAATTTCAATTTCTTGTCATTTTCATAACTAACCGGAAGCATATTTTCTTGATTCAAGGCAACACTCCCCTCTTTGGTGTAGGCAATTGAACCAATAAAATGCGGAATTTCTTCATTCGTTTCTTTCCAATTTTTCATATCTGTAGATTTTACCACTTTCTCAGGTAATCTGGTCCCAGCAGTATCCCCCAAAGAACGTCCCGCTAATCGACAATAATAACTTCCTTTCCAATATCCAATCTCCATTACATGCTGATCAAATTTATGCTCATAAATCAATTCTAAGTCCGCATCATAAAACTGTAGCGGCTTTATAAAATAATCTTGAGGAAACCATACATGATCCATTTCCGTAGAACGAACTATATAAATATTTCCTGTCCAAATATATTCAGATGAGTTTTTTGTTGAAAATGCATTAAGTAAATTCGCATCGTACTTAATAGGCAGACTGTATTTTGTTCCTTTTATAAGGTATTCCTGTCCTCTTGTTTCTGAAATATTTATCCCTTCATTTAAAATTAATTTATTTTCTGAAGAATCAATCACCTCATAAGAAAATGAAGGCAAAGCATAAGCCGTTACACAGTTAAATAAAAGCAATAAAACAAATAATAAAACTAATATCCTTTTCATAAAAATCAACTCCTTTTTCTTTATCATACCACACCCAATCTTCCTTGTCAATAAAAAGGCAAAACAAACCCCCACCGAAAAAATCGGTGGGGGTTTGGAAAATGTTAGTTTAACGACTCAGCAATCTCTTAATCAGGCTGGTAACCTGAGCACGGGTTGCATTTTCTTTGGGTGCAAAGGTATCTGCACTCATACCGCTGATCATCCCTGTGCTTACTGCCTGATCAACATAGTTTACTGCCCAATCGGAAATGGTATCCTTATCGGCAAATTTGTCAATCTGACCGGAAGATGCTGTCTTTCCTAAGAAAGCATAAGCCTTCATGATCACAACTGCCATTTCTTCACGGGTGATGGTATCATTGGGTCTGAAGTTTCCGTCATACCCTACAATCAAGCCTGCTGCCGCTGCTGCCGAAACTTCTTTTGCATACCATGCATCATTTGCAACATCTGCAAATACAGATTCTGTATTACCTGCAGACAGTTTCAATGCTCTCGCCATCAAAGCTGCAAATTCTGCTCTGGTGATAGAACGGTCAGGCTCAAAGGTTGTTGCGGTCACACCGCTTACAATACCCTTAGTTGCCATATCGTTGATATCTTTTTCTGCCCAGTGACCAATGATATCAGTAAATTTAGATTTCGCAACTTCTTCGGTCTTACCGGAATTACCACCGCCCACAGAAATACTTCCGCCGCCTGTACCTGTTCCGGTAGAGGTGGTAGGTCTTACGGTAGGAGTTGTGGTGGGGGTAGATGTTGTCATTGCGAAGAAGGTAATGGTATAAACACAAGCAGTAGATCCATCCTCTGCTGTAACGGTAATTACGGTATCCCCGGGCAATTCGGTTGCAGGTTCAATGGTAACTGTTGCATTTTCATCCGCTGCTTCTGCTGTTACTTCGGGAATTGCAGTTGTGCCTGCACTCAAAGCATAACGGTAAGATAAGGTTTCGGGCTTAAACTTAATGTAATCCTTTCCGTTAATCTTCAAAGATTTCAATTGTGCTTCAGAAGAAGGAACAATCAAGTTCGCTGCGGCGTATTCACCGCCAAGCAAAGTCCATACAGCCACTTTTCCTTCTCCTGCACCAATCTTACCGTAGTTTGCATTAGAAAGTGCGGTTGCAGAATCTGTATTCAACACCTTGGTAATCTTGGTATAGGTTTCATCAATATGGATAATATCATCGCTGACATTTCCTGCAAATTCGATTCTGACGGATTTATTAAAGCTTGCTCCCTTGTCTCCCACAGAAACAATCGTGCCAACTTCGCCAAACAATTTCACAGATGCTCCATCCAAAATTGCTATCTTCAATTCACCGTCGGGAATCACAGTTCCTTCCTGAATGGTTACCACTACATCACCAAGTGTAATGGTGGTTGCCGGAGCTTTTTCTTCATCAAAGGATACGGTAACTTCCTTTTGTTCTCCTGTGAATGTAATTTCTACATTTGAAAGTCCTTCGGGAACATTTACTTCTTCCTTGTCAGTAGAAGCCTGATTGTTTGCGGTTTTACCAAATGCTTCATAAGCACTTGTCAAGGATGCAGCTGCATCAGACACATCCGCACCTGTTGCCTTTTCGTTTGCTGCCACTTCCTTTGCTGCGGCGATGGCATTCTTCAAGGCATTGACGTTTTCTTGTGTATAATCACCAAGGTCGCTGCCGATGGTTACGCTGTCTGCCATCTTTTCTACTGCTTCGATAATCTGATTCAAGGAATCCTTATCTGCCGCAATTGCATAAGCCGATGACAACACGGGAGTTCCTTTTTGACCGTCAGCAGATACTGCAGTTACTTCAAACTTCACAAACTTACCGGACAGTTCTTCTGTCAGAGTCAAGGTTTTTCCTGTTGCACCTGCAATAGGACTGTAGATTCCGTTAATCGAATCGGAAACTAACCAACGATACAAAGAGGTTCCCTCAGGATCCCGTTCTTCATCTCTGTATTCATACAAGCCACTCAAGCTGTTTTCATCAGACTGATTGATGAACAAACCAATTGCAGAAGGTACAGAATTTTGAGCCATATCATACATTCCGATTTCATCAAATGGAATGGGTTCAAAGCTTCCCTTAATGGTGGATTCTTCAAACAAATCATACAAGGATTCGTCTGTCAAGCGCAGGTTACCGTTATCGTAATCTTCAAAATACTTTTTGTTGTTTTCATCCGGCAGAATCAAAACATTGGTATTGCCGTTTCCGTCATTCAGACCCGGCAACGTATGATTTCCGTATGCACGATACCAACCCTTGGTTGCTCTGATGGGCAAATCGGTGATTGCCGCCTTTGGTTCAAATGCTTCAGGTTCACTATCCACATAAATAATCAGGTTTTCACCAACAATGTTACTGTGATGAACGATACTGTTCATATTGCCTGCATCATAAGCATCGGAAGCTTCTGCCAGCCAAGGCCACCGTTCTCTGTACAAAGGATTGTTACGAACAGAATCGAAACGGTCCCAATACTGGTTCTTTGCATATTTTGTGCCTGTAGAGTCGGACAAAGATGCTCTCCACTGACCGTCGCCCCACTCTGCAGAGTAGAAAATAACAGATACATCGACGAACAGATTATGATATACATTGTTAAACTGACCGCCGTGAACCTTTACTGCTTCTACGTTAACGAGTCCTTTTCCGAATATGTTACCATAAACATCCATATCCGAGCTTCCGTCATCGGTGAAGATGGCACAAGGATAGAACTGACGGCTCAAGGGATTTCCGATATCATGAAAATGATTGTAACGGATGATGGTACCGTGGTCATCAAAGTGACGGCCTGTGTAAATCGCACCCATGTCAGCCGCGTTGGTACAAGCATTATGAATATCATTGTACTCGATGATATTATCTACGCCTGCAAAGTAAACCGCATAGTGTTCGCAGTTGTAAATATCATTATGGGAAATTACATTTCCAACACCATCAATCGATACCCCTGCAGAATAAATAGGTTTGAGCAATGCAAAATCATTGATTTTGTTGTTTTCCACTCTGTTGTTACCGGGAGTGATGGTTGCTTTGTCTCCGCCCGAGAAGCTGACTGCACCGGTACCGAAGAATTCCATATCATTATTGATAATTGCATTGTTATAACCGGTCAGACTGATTGCATTGGTCTGGAATCCGTTGATGTAACAATCTTCGATGACAACAGAATTACAGTTTCCTGCATTGATTGCTTTTTGTTTACCGGAGGTCAATTCCAAGCCTTGAATGGTAACGTTGGATACGTTATTCATTTCAATCAAGTTCTTGTTCAGATTACTCATCTTGAAGAAGGAGGTTTCATCCGCTCCCTCATAGGGATAAACATACAATTTCTGATTGTCAAAATCAATGTAGTATTCCCCTGCTTCATCCAGTTCCTGATACACATTCTTGAAGCAAAATACACGTTCCTTGTTTTCGTAAACACCATAATTGGTATCTTTATTTTCTCTTGCTGTAATTTGTTTCTTTTCTTTATTGATGGTAACATATCTGGTTGATGCCCACCAGTCAAATCTCCAGAAACCTTCTGCAGCAATATGATCCAGACCGTAAGTCCAGTTTGCTACACGCTCTGCAGTTACATCGTCATACTGAACAGTGAATGCATGAGTATCCGGGTCTGTCTGACCGTTACCAAGGTTGGTTCCTTCATATCCTGCCTTTTTGGGAGCACAGTACATGGTAGGCCACTTAGTAATGTCACGGGTATTGGGATAACGGGCAAGGTTCATCACTTGACCATCCAGACTGATAATGGGGGCATTCAGACCGCCATCACCACCCAAACCGGCATATTCAGAAATGGTATCAACACCCAATTCTGCCAGGTCAGCAACCACAACTTTATCCTGTACAGCAGAAGGCAGTAATGCTTTCATTTCTCCTTCTACCGCTTTAAAATCACTCAGATTCAGATTATAACCACCGTGAAGCACAACTTCTTCATCGCCGTAGGGACGATATACAATAGGAGCACCCTCTGAGCCACTGTCTGAGGAGGTCAACGCAAAGGACTTTGTTCTGTTATAAACACCGCCACGGATATAAACAGTTGCACCGCCTTCAGGTACTTCCGTACCGCGAAGAGCATCTCTTGCTGCTTCTAATGTAGCAAAGGGCTTATCAATGGTACCGGGGTTGGAATCATCCCCGTCTGTTGCTACATAATAGGTTACGGTTCCGGGAATTCTGATTGCCTTGGAGGAAACAGGATCGCCGTACAATCCATTGGTATCCTGAGGTGTTACGGTAACTCTCAAATATCTTCCTGCTGCAGATGCATTCACCGTAAATGTGATACCTGTAGCAACTTCGGTATAGGGTCCGTTTTCAGAATCTGCAATTTCCCAAGAAATCTTGGATTCCCCTTGTCCGTCTCCGCCTTCACTCTTGATATATTCGTAATTTGCGGTTAAAACCTGATCCAAAGCAAATTCACCCTGAATCTTAACGCTCGCTGCAGAAGGAGGAGTTTTCAAAGGTGATATCGCACCCATTACGGAAGTATAAACGGTATCACCCTTCTTAGGCTCTGCCTTCGAATAAGGAGTGATTGCCACACGGATAAATTGACCAACATACTCAGTATCAAGGATCAAGCTCAGGTCTGTTGCATCTTTGATATCAGTCCAGTTATTGATTCCATCTTCGGAAATTTGCCATTGAATCTGATGATCGCCCAATTCGTCATTGTTGTAATCAATAATTTCGTATGCAACAGCAACCATTTGACCTGCCATAGGAATACCGGTTAAAGTTGCTTTGGTTACAACAGGCGCCATTGCAGGTGCTTCTGATTTCGGCATATCATAAGCTGCTATATCATCAAAATAATGATTTGCATCAAGGGTCACATTGGTTTGATACCCTGCATTAGGTCCTTGAGTGGAACGAAGCTCGATATGACTGTCTCCCTTGGATGCATCAGACAATGCAGGAGCAGAGGAAGCAACTTTTGTTGTTGCTACTTTCACACCGTCAATATAGCTGTTCAATTCCTTGGTATCGGTATCCAGCATTACTACAACCTGATGCCAGCCCTTGGTTCTCTTCACTTCGGTTACAACACCGGAGTGAGCCATATAATACTCAGCATTATCATGGGCACCGATGGGATAACGCGAAACGCTGAAGGTGTTATGCTTGGAATCTGATACCATTTTGGTATCAAAGCTACTATTATAATAGGTATTATCGCACATGCTGATATAGAAACCGGAATTGTTCACTCCGTCATCATAGAACCAGCCCTGTGCTGCTCTCAATCCGCGGTTATACCAATTATTTTCTCCGTTCTGACGTCCTACATAAACACGTAATCCGTAGTTTTGCGCATATTGCTTTCCTTTTTGATAATAAGCCAATACACTGTTTCCGTCGTGCCCCTTCATATCCCCCGAATTCAAAAGATATCCGGAAGCAGTATCACTTGTAGTGAAACCGAAGGTTGCTGGTGTAGTTTCCGTTCTGGTCATCCACAAGGATGCAACTGCTTCACTGCCGTCAGGATTGGTATAGGTTGCAGTAATAATTGCAGAACCTGCTACAGAACCGGAAGAAATTTTTCCGTCAGCAACCTTGAAAATCCAAGGTGCACTGCTGGAGAAGAACAAATCTCCTTGTCCTGTCAAATCCACCTTTTCGCCCTTGGTGTTGTAACCCCAAACCTTAATGGGAGTTTCTGCAAGAGCTTTGGTATAGAAGCTGGTGTTTTCTGACAAGCTGATGCTTGTTACCGTTGCTTTGGGAATCTTTGTGAAAGTAACATCTACAGCAACATCCTGATTCATAGACACTACCAAAGTGTCTTCTGTCAAGCTTGTTTCTTTTCCGTTTACGGATACAGTTGCTTGATATCCGTTTTCGGGAGTTACTTTAACGATATATTGGATTCCTTCGTAGATATCTTCTTTGGTATAAGTACCGTTTACTGTGTCACCATTGACTGTTACGGTACCGTTTTCAGATGCAGTTACCGTTAAATCATATTTGGGAATGGATGCAATTTCTTTGAAGGTTACTTTAATTTCCGCATTTTCTTTTACATTGGAAAGATTCAAGGTGCCCCCTGTAGCATCCATTGTTTTTTCTGTGCCGTTAACGGTAACAGATTCCAGCAAATATCCTTCTGCAGGTGTAATGGTCATATCAAGATTACCGCCCCACAGAACCTTTTCTTTTCCTGTAGTACCGCCACCATAGGTGTTATCTCCGATGGTAACGGAACCACCCTGACCTACTTCAACAGATACATCGTAGGTTTTGGTAACAGAGACATCATATTTCGCAACGTCAGATACCTTCACATAATGATTTGCATCATTTGCTTCCAAGGAAATCCCGTGACGGTTAATCTTCATGGTGGTAATACCGCCATTGGAGGGCAAATCACCTGTATTTCTGGTGAATGCCTTCTGACCGTCCAGATAAAGGGCAATGGTGCTTTCCTGCGTGTAATCAACAATCAACTGATGCCATCCCTTTGAACGGGTGGGGCAAGTTTTTTCCTGTGTCCAATTACCGAACAATTTACTGTCCTGAGTAACATTGTAGGTATTATTCTTCCCGTCCAATCTCAGATACACGCGGAAGGATAAGTTCCAGTTTTTGGAGCCGTCATTGGCAGTTCCGTCAGGGAAAGTGGGATACAACTGACCGTTTTCATCCTGATAGGTTCCGCTAAAGCCCATAAATTCAAAGGAAACCTGTTTTCCGTTATTAACGCCTGCTTCCCCGTTTTGCATATCATCATAAAACCACAATTGGAACACACCGCGTTCTTTGATGGTGCCGTATTGCGGTTTTGATTTGTTGGCAGTTCCGTTGATAGCACTCAAACTGAATCTGTGAGCAGATTTGCTCATCTGATAGGTTTTTCCGTCTACTTCGGTTGCTGCAAGCACGATGGGAGTTTGTCTGCTTTCCCAGTAATTGCCCTTTCCTGTTCTGGAGCCTGCTCCTGTTTTTACGGTTGCAGAATTGTTTTCTTTAATAGAAGATTTATCGGCAAAATACGCCTGGGTCAAACCGCTTTCGGAAGCAAAGGTCTGTTCCTGAAGAATTTCGCTGTAAACAATCAACATATAAGATTTAGAATAATTTCCAACAGTTGCGGTTACGGTGGTCAGTCCTTCCCGTTTTGCAACAATCTTTCCATCCTTAATTTCTGCAATTTCAGGGTTTTCAACAGCATAGGAAACCTCAACGCCTTCTACTGCATTTCCTCTTTTGTCTACCGCAATAGCGTTCAAATCAGCAGATTGGTCAATCTTCAATACCGTAGTTGCAGCATCAACAGATACCCCTGCAACCATTCCTGTTGTTTCATCGGGAATCAAAATTGCATTGGAAGCACCTGTTACGGTTGTTTTTCCGCTTTCTGCACCCTCGCTTGATGCGGTTGCAACTGCACGAAGATAAGTATCTGCATCATTCTTTGTTACGGTATATGTATTGCTTGTTGCACCGTCGATGTTAGAATAATTTATTCCATCATCCGACGTTTGCCACTGCCAAGAAAGGCTGACGCTTGCCTTAGGGTTTACATCCCCTGTAGTTGCAGTTGCAGTCAACACATCATCAAAGCTTGCTGCCTCCTGACCTTCTCCGTTTGCAATTTTTACATTGGCAACGGTAGGCTTTGTGATATTCACAGAGGTTTCGCTGTCTTCTTCAATGACATACCAATTGTCTACATACATTTGTGTAGGGAAGGTTGCAACCGTTTTGGAATTCCATTTTCCTGACACAAAGCTTGCAACAGGCATATAAACATCAAACAGAATTTTTCCACCGTCGGGAGTAAACACTCCGTCATCTGCAGTAGTTCCTTTTGCCGTTCCCGAAGGGAAGCTTCCGTCCTCATTGGGAGTAATTTCCACATAATAAGAGGTTCCGTCAACCTTATAGGATTTATAAATCTTATCTACCTGAATAGAAAGAGAATATTGAGTCCATTCCCCTACTGTTGCAGCTTTTCCGGGAGAACCGTAATAACCTGAGGTTTTGGTCATCTTACTCCCGTTTATCTTTCCATCAACATGATATCCCTTAAAGTAGGTTCTGAATGAGGTACCTGTATCTGGTGTGTCAGACTTTGCCCAGACTGAGGCATAATAAATCTTGCCTTTTTTCAGCGTGTAAGTATCCGTTCCGGAAATACGCTGTTCCGCACCTGTACCGTTCAAGGTCATCAAACCGCCTCGGGTATCGTTGATTCCAAAGCCGTCTTTGACTTGGAAGGTGGCATCCGTACCGCTGGTATTGGTACCATCCTTCGTTGCTTTAATTTTCTTGGTGACTGTTGCTTCTTCGCCGTCAAATTCCGAAATTTCGGCATCCAGACGAAGTGCTTGGGCTGCCCATGCCGTTTCGGGTACCGCAACCAGTAGATTGCAAACCAGAATCGCAAAGGTCAAAATCCATGCTAACATTCTTTTGCTTTTAGACATACTTGTCTCCTCCTTAAAATTTTTTTAAAAGCGAAAGGTTTTTCGCATTTTTTCTTACTTTATATTATACCATAAAACACATCTTTTGTCATTTATCAATCTGTCTGAATTTACTTTCAATTTTTGTGCATATCCTCTAAAGGATTTCTACCTTGGTCTGAATGGAAAACTCGGTTGCTTCCTCGCTTAACAAACGAATTTGTTCCACCCGTACCCCTTCAAAATCACAAAGCTTGAAACAACCATTTTCCTTCGGTGTCCAATTGAGCGGAGTCACCTTCACCTTGCTTTGATCGGTTACGTTCAAGCGAAACTCAATTTGAGCAGGATTTTTGAAGGTAAATTCATCGGTAATCACCAGTTCATTTGCCTGTTTTGATACAATTCTTCTCCGATTGGAAACAATTTCATCCGTTTTCCACAGATTACTGTTATCACAAACAAAGGAAAAAACGCCCTCTTTATATTCCGATTGTTCCACAAGGGACACATATTGTGTTCCTTTGTTGTTTTGCTCGATTCGTTCTCCCTTTACAACAGGAATGGTAAGAGAATGACTGGTGCTTCGATATAAATTCATTGCTTTCGGATCACTGTAATCACCGCAACAGTCTGCACATATCATTTTTCCGTCTTTGTGAACAATAAAGCTTCCTTTATCTGCATGACAATGAGTATTGTTGGAAGGACCTGAGAGAATTGCAATTACCGTTCCGCCCCGAACAACACGGGCATAGCCGATAGACTCAAAGTATGTAAATTCATCTAAAAAGGGGATCTCTATTTCAGGAACCTCAATGGTAGAAGAAATAAGGGTATCAATAAAATTAACGCAATCCGTTTTTCGAAACACTCCGCCCCATCGTTCATCTCCTGTAGCAGCATACAAAATTCCCCCAATAAAAGAATGGAACTTCATTCGATACCGACAATCGCTAAAGGTCAAAACACAAGCATTCTGATCCAGAACAGATAATCCGTAATTTGCCGTGGCATTCAGCTTATCTCCACAGAATTCCTTTAAAGTCTTCTTTTCATATTTGGACAAAAAATAGGCACAGGTCAAATATTTTTCAATACTGCAATTCCAATACATGGCACCTTCATGATAGCTGCCGTCCTTGGGGAAAGTACCTTCGAGCATTTCGTCCATCAGAACTTTTGCCTCTTCGATTCTTTTCTTATATCTGGGATATCGGTCTGCCAGAGTAATCAATCCCTGCAGATAACCCGTCATAAAGAAAAGTCCCTGATTACATTCATAAATATAATCCATGGTCATAAAATCTGCTTCAATGCGAGGAAGACCTTTAGTAATCATGGCATTATACAAAATATTTCTTCCGTGCCAGCTTAACATTCCTCCTGCAAAGGAAATCACGGCACTTAACTGTCCCAACATATTTTGCTCATCAAAGGAACGGTGATGCCAGGTGATGGTAGGTGCAGTTTCCATAGAATCCATGCACCAGTACTCAGTACAGGCAATCGACAATGCATTTCTGCATGCCATTCTCAGCATTTCTTCATTTTGCTCCACCTGACCTACAAGCGCTAATTCTGCAGTTCCGTTAATTTTAAAGTCTGTATGAAAGAAGGGGCGTAATGTTCTGCCGATTTGGCTTTCCGGTACGCATTCCATTGCTTCCAGTGCAATTTTTCTGATTTTTTCGTACCCGGAACGAAAGGGTTCTTTTTTGATTTTTTCCTTGAACTCTTCCAACTCTTTTTTTGTCAGGTAATGCTCGTTGTACAGGCTCATATCCGCCTCTTCTGCAAAGCAGCCTTCCCAATCGTCAAAAAAAGCAGGCTTGGGTACATCATCCCGTAACATCCCCAGATAATAAATACTGATTTGAAGGGCATCAGCAGACCGGTTGATCAATTCGTATCTTACAGAATGTAATCGTGTCGCATCCGTCTTTTCTCCATCATAAAATCCGCGGTATCCTCCCTGCTTGTCCACTTCAAGACGACCATTGCAAAAGCATTTCAGATGAACACTTTCCGGAAGCATGGCAAAGATTCGAAATCGGTCATACCCTGTTAAATCCATATCCAAATCATTACATTCCACCACCGTAGTACTGTTTCCGTCAATGGTGATAATAAAATCCATCCAACCTTGAGTCAGATAGCCTTTTGGGGTGCATTGATACCGAGGAACCAAAGAGTATTTCTGATGGCCTTTATAGGTATCTCCTCCCTCTAAATAGGGCTGTAACAGCACCAAATTATCTTCTGCAGGCAAACGAAACATAAAATCACTCCTTTTCGTTGTCAATTTATACCTCTATTATACTTGAACCCAGGGGATAAGTCAATGTTTTACAGGAAAATAAGATCAAATTTTCATCCCCTTTGACACCGGTGTTTATGAGAATGAAAATCCCTCGCTCAGGAGGGATTTTTCAAACTATTTTATCACTTGTTCCGTTACATATTCCTGTTTTTTCTCATTTATTGTTATGTTCGCAAAGCCTTGGAAGGAATATTCGTTTTTGTCATTTACCGCAGCACCGTAAACACGAATACCAAACAGTCCATCACTCGTGGCTGACCTTGCAGTCAGCTTGACATTTTCTCCGTCTTTTAATCCGAAATACATGCCGTAATCACCAAGGGTACAATCAGAAGGAAGAGTAATCTTGTAATAAGAAACATAGCTGTAACCATCTTTATAATCTGGCTGAACAAAGATGTAGTCCGAGTTGGTTCCGTTAATCGACGGAGTGCTGACCTTCTCTGTAAATGTAACCTTAATTTGTTGCGCAGTTTTTACATTCTTAAGTTGAATATCAGAAATATCCTTTCCGATAGACTGTCCATTCAGGAGGATATCCGAAATCTGATATCCTTCTTTTGCAGTTACAGTAAGAGTTGTGTCCGAATCGCTGTTATAAGGAACAGGAGTTTCTTCGGCATCATTCACCTTGATGCCATTCATGGTAACGCCGCCCTTTTCTTCATCATAATTTACTGTAAGCGGCTTGTGAGTCGTCTTTGCGATGGTAAAATCATCAACCCCCATACCGGTATTTCCAAGGATGTTTGCATCAATTCTAAACCAGTAAAATTTCATATTTGTCAACGAAATACTAACGGAAATATCACCGGTAGAAGTTACATTTCCCTCAGGATCAATCATTTCCATTCTTACAGTATTGTTATCAATATTAAATATCTGCCTTACCGTATACCATTTTTCCGTTTCAATTACGAAACTTGCAGTAGTTTTTCTTGAAAATTTGTTATTTTCAATCAGACAGATTGTATCCGCATCGGTATCATTTGCATCCAGCGACTCAAATCCGAATCCGAACAAATTGGTTTCATCACTGTTATAATACAAGAATCTAACAGGTCCGATATTGGAAGCTTCTGCATTCTGGAAGAATTTGAGTTTTGTCTGTAACACATATTCTCCCGATGCTCCCAACTGAGTTTTAGTCCCCTCGTTATAAATCACCGCATCTGTGTTGGTATTTGCTGATTTTTTATAAAATCGACCAATCCATCTGTAACGGTTTCCATCCGATTCTTCAAGAATATAATGATCTGATGTTGAAGTAACATTATAGTTATCTTTATTGCTTACAGGCAACGACTTAAGTGTTGCAGATTCATAATCAATCTTTGCAACATATTTTTTAGTTGTTATCATAAAATCATCAACACCAAAACCGCTATTTCCCTTTTCTCCTACATCAATACGAAACGATCCGAATTTCATATTCTCATATGAGGGCACAGCGGAAGGAAGTGCAACAGTACCTGTTGAAGTGATATTACCATTCACATCCGCAATTTCCAATCTGGCAGTTTTATCAGCGGTATTGAAGATCGCACGGAATGTGTACCACACATCTGATTGCAATGCAATGCTTGCAAGATTTTTTTGATATGCAAGATTGGTTGAACCGTTGTCTGATCTGAACAAAATTGTTTCAGCAGTATCATCCAATGTATTGATACCGTTAATCATAAATCTGAAGCTGTATCCTCCGGTACTGTCTGTACACTGTACTGCAAAAGTTCCCATGTTGTAATCTTCATTCTGAGTAAATTTTATTTTAGATTGAATCACATATTCCCCAAGTGTTGCAAATGCCGTTTCTTTCCCTTTCGCATACAAAGCCGCATCGGTTCCTGTTCCCTTCTTGTCGTAATAACGACCAACCCACTGATAATTGTTTCCGTTTTCTTCCTGAAGGATATAGTTATCCCCGGTGCCTGCTATGTTGACACCGTTGATGTTATTCGTAGGAAGCTGCTTTAAGGACGATGATTCATTATCTTCCTTTGAAAAGACCTCCTCGTTTGTGGTGTAGTAATCCATATCAGTTGCATCATTTGATGATGCAAATACGGTTACTCCGCTTACCATTATTGCAAAAGCAATAACAAGTACTGTGATTTTTGTGATTTTCATGAAATCAAACCCCTTCCTTTTTTTGTTTTTTAGTTGTGCTTTCACAACATAAATTAAGTATATATGGTTTCTTTGAAAATTGCTATCAAAATATTGGTTTGTTTTATAACAATATTTGTTTTTAATTGTTTTTGATTATTTATATTGCAATTTCAAAATTACTATGTTATAATGTAGTTGTTTATTACAGGAAAATCAAAAAACCTGAAAATATCACAATATTGGGTTTGAAAAGGTGATTTCATGTCATATCAATTTATCGAAATTCTCGGTCCGACCCTCGCTAATACGCATATCAGAATCCACGCTCCTCAAAACAGAACAAAGGGAGACTGTGTTTCTTTTCACATCCACGAGGAAGCTACATTTATTTTAATACAATCGGGATTGTTCCTCTTGGAAATCCATGATAAAGCATATCATCTGACACAAGGGGACGTCTTTTTTGTAAATGAAGGAATTCCATACCAGACAACAATGGAAACAGATTGCAAATTTTTGCTTGTGCAAGCGAATATTGACTTCGAATTTACCGGAAAACTTCGTTCGGAATTCAGGTGTCTTACTCACATGGATCAGGATTTTGCTTATTATCCAAACCAATCGGAAATTGCAACAATTCTTGGTGAATCTCTTGAAAATATCGTAAAAGAAAATACCGAAAAAAAGGAAGGATACAGCGCATTCATCAAATCAGAACTTCTGAAAATACATGCCATTTTATACCGCGAAGGCATTCTGCAATTTCCGAATGAAACCATTGAAAAAAGTTTTCGTAAGCTTGCACCCATTCTCAATTACATTGAAGATCATTACAATGAACCAATCACTCTTGAAACAATCACGAAAATGTTCAATATAGAAAAAACCTATTTCTGCAAGTTTTTCAAAACGAATATGAATGCCACATTCACACAATATCTGAATACAGTCAGAATTAACAAAGCGAAAACACTCATGCTTTCCGCCAACAAAAGCATTACAGAAATTGCAACCGAAACAGGTTTTTCTTCAAGTTCCTATTTTGCGGAAATCTTCAAAAGGAATGTCCATTGCACACCAAATCAATATCAAAAAATAAAAAAGAATGCAGACGGAAAATCTATCCTTGTAAAATCCTGACATTCCAAACAAAAAAACAGGCAGGAAATAATAATCCTGACCTGTTTTCTTTTCTCTGTTTCGTTTTTTATGATAACAAATACATTTGCAATTCTCTAACTCTTGCAGGAAGAACCGCTTTTCCGTCCTTCAGCTCATAAGTTCCGCCGTTTAACAAATCCGTCACCTTGGAAAATCCCGGA
This sequence comes from Oscillospiraceae bacterium, assembly GCA_015068925.1. Taxonomy (GTDB): domain Bacteria; phylum Bacillota; class Clostridia; order HGM11514; family HGM11514; genus SIG438. The sequence continues at coordinate 4,561 of SVJP01000026.1, read as the reverse complement.
GCATTCAATGTAAACTTGTCCCGTCCCGAGGTCACATCATATACCACCACAACCGTTTTTTCACCTTCATACAAGGAGACAATCGCTTTGTCTGCCGTTATCTTAGTTTGTTCAAAATATGCTTTGAAGGTTGCTTCGTTCAATCGATACTCGTCAAAAATTCTCCAGATTTCAGCCATATATGGCAAATCCCAGGGCTGAGAAGGTCTGGGGAACACATTGTGAATCAAAGAAAATCCTGCTGGGAAGCTCATGGGATATCCGTCCGCAGAATAAGCAATCATATTGCAGGGAATCCCTAAGTTTTTACCGTAAAATTCCGCACGGAAGGAATCGGTTGTCATGGCTTCGGGGTTATTTCTCAACAAACCTTGAATGTTTTCTCCGTCATAATAAGAATCACAAAAAGCAAGTGTGGGCATGATACAGCAAGAGCTTTGGTGCGTATCCAAAATTCCGCCCCGCTTTTAGATGGTGGTATACAGTTTTTTCACATGCTCTCTCACTGCTAAAATCGGATAGCTGATTTGAAGTTCACCCTGAGCATCTCTCCATCCGCAGCCGTGATTTTCGTTGGCACATTCCCAGGGAACAAAGGTACCGTCGGTATAAATACCGTCCACACCGTAATCATCCATCACGTGCTCTACCCGTTTGATCATTTCCTCGGAATATCCGCCCTGGTAACAGGTAATAAAGTCACGCTGATAGGGAGTTCTTTGCCATCCGCCGGCATAAGAACCATTCACTGTTTTCACCAGATAATCCTCTGCATTTCTGCTGAATTCAGGAACCAAAGAAGCATACTCATATCCGAAATACACCATCACTTTCATTCCCAGATTGTGACACTTTTCAACAAATTTCTTAAACTTTTCTTCATCCTGAGGTCTGCCGTAATTCTGGATTACCGTCCACTCTTCGTGGAGAATCAGCCATTTTGTCCCTGCAGCCGCGCATTGCTCTGCATAATCAATTTCATAAAGCTCTCCGTGACGGGGATGACGGTGGTTTTCGGGAGTTCCCACCCAGATCGCATGCATTCTTTTATAATAGTCTTCTCGTTCTTCCGGCATTGCTTTTACAGGAGTTGCCTGGAAACCAAAGGTAAAGAAGAGAGGATTCAAGGTTTCATACCAACGGTCTTCTCCCTTTCCTTGCCAGTCAATGGGCATGTGGTCAATAAAATTCAAGGTAATATCAGTAAAATCTGCACCCTTTTCAACAACAATGCAACGGTCGGGGTCGTCCAGCTCAAAGCCCTTTTCGGATTCACCCAAAAACAGACCCAGTCCGCCGTCTTCCCAACCTGTCCAAAGATAAGGTTTAAAGGGGAAAGTGACAGTTTCGGTTGCACCTGCATTGATGACGGTCGTTCCCACTGCAATACTGTTTTTGGCGTTGGGCCAGTAATGGAACAAAGAAGAAGAATCAGACGCTACCTTTACGCTCATGGAAAGACCTGTCAAACGTGCCTTTGTACCGATTGCACCATAACCAAAGGTTCCGTGTGACAGTAAGCGAAGTTCTACCTTCACAAAGCCGTCAAATTCGATGGTTACCGTAGCATTGGCAATCAGATTTTCGCAGTTTGCGGATACCAAAACGGTGACGCTTTCCTCTGTTTCTTCCGTTACCAAATACCAGAAATCATGCCATTGTCCTGTGATTTCACCAAATTCCGCATTCAATTCAACAGGAGAATATAACACAGAACGTTCTGCGGTGGTAATCCTTGTGGGCAAAAACGAATTGTTAAATTCATAGGTTCTGCCCCAAACAGAAACAGAAAAACCGCCTTCATATTGCTCTGTTTTCACGGGAGTCCATAAAGAAAATTCTTTTTTCATAGGGATTACATCCTTTCTTACTATCATAATATACTATTATTCTACCACAACAGTAAGAAAATTCCAAGTCTTTTTTAGTTAAAAAATCTTTAAATTCGGCTCACATTTGTCCATTTTCATTTGACTTTGCATTTTTTCTGTGGTATACTGTTAAAAAAACTGAACTCGAGGGATATTATGGAACAATTTTTGATTCAACTGTTGGGAATCATCGGGATGGTGCTGAATTTCGCATCCTATCAATGCAAAAACACCAAACATCTTTATCTGTTTCAGTCAGTATCGGGATTCTTTTTTGCATTAAATTTTTACTTTCTTGATGCGTACACAGGTTCATTATTAAATGCCTTAAATATTGTCCGCGGATGCTTATTTGCTTATTGCCAATCGGAAAAAGTAAAAAAATACAGCAGCATCGGTTTAATGATTGCTTTTATTGCTGCTGGTATCAGCACTTATTCGGGATTTTCTTCCGTCATCGCCACGGTAGCCCAGGTAGCAGGCACCATCACCATGAGCACAAAAAACGGAAAAATCATCCGTTTGGGACAGTTGTTCGGCATCTCTCCTCTGTGGCTGATTCATAACATTCTTTGCTTCTCCATCGGCGGAATTTTAACAGAAAGCTTTGCTATTGTTTCTGTTTTGATTTTCATTACCCGATTTGGCTGGAAAAACTTTATTCACGCAAAAACAATTTAATTTTTGAAAAAAAGAATTGACAAACCATGATTTTTATGCTATAATACTTAATGCATGAAAATTCATGCCCGAGTGGCGGAACTGGCAGACGCCCGGGACTTAAAATCCCGTGAGAAGTGATTCTCGTACCGGTTCGATTCCGGTCTCGGGCACCAAAAAGACGGTTTTTTAACCGCCTTTTTTTGTTTTTTAATGCTTTCTTGACAACAAAGAAAGGAATATGATATAATAAAACAACAAAAATCTACTACATACGAGGTGTTGTTATGAAAAAACTGATTTCTCTTTTTCTCTGTATCATCCTGCTTTTCAGTATCATTCCTGCAGAGTTGGTCGGATACTCGGAAGACAGTCCAATCACAGTTACCGTAAACGGGCAACCAATTCCATTTGATCAACCTCCCGTTTTAATGGAGGGAAGAACCTTAGTCCCCATCCGCGGTGTGATTGAGGCAATGAACGGAACTGTGGATTGGAACGAAGAAGCAAAAACCACCACCCTGACATTAGGGTACGATGTGATTCAATTAACCATTGGAAGTGATACAGCAACCGTAAACGGTGTGGCATATGAATTGGATGTACCGCCTCAGATTATCAACGACAGAACTCTTTTACCCATTCGGTTCATTGCAGAAAACTTCCATTTTCGCGTTGACTGGAACGAAGAGACAAAAACCGTAATCATCAGCACCTTATCAAGCGAAGAAGTGCTGGTATCTCATCTGATGTCTCAAATGACATTAAGTGAAATGATTTACCAAATGCTGTTTGTAACCCCTGAGGCACTCACCAATGTAGGGCAAGTTGTAAGCGCAGGTGAAACAACAAAACAAGCATTACAACGCCATCCTGTAGGTGGTATTGTTTATTTTGCTGCTAACTTAGAAAATCGCCAACAAACCATAGAAATGATTCAAAACTCTCAATCCTACTCCAAAATCCCTCTATTTATCAGCGTTGACGAAGAAGGAGGGCTTGTTTCCAGATTGGGGAAAAACAGCGCTATGGGAACAACTTATCATCCTCCCATGAGAACAATCGGGGATACCTACAATCCTCAAAATGCCTATCAAATAGGCACTACCTTAGCAACGGAATTGAAGGAAATTGGATTTAATGTTGATTTTGCACCCGTGGCAGATGTGATTATTGATGAACGAAACACCGAAATCGGAAATCGCTCCTTTGGAACAGATCCGTATAATGTTGCAAACATGGTAGAAAGTGCCGTAAAAGGCATGGAAGAACATGGTCTGTCTGCTGCCTTAAAGCATTTTCCGGGACACGGAAGCACTTATGTTGACACCCATACCGGCTATTCATCAAGCTACAGAACATTAGATCAATTAAGAGAAAACGAATTTCTTCCCTTTGCAAAAGGAATCGAGGCAGGAGTAGATTTCATCATGGTTTCTCACATGACTTTGGTCAACGCAACACAGGAAAAGGTTCCTTCCTCTATTTCCAAGGAAGTTATTACCGATTGGTTGCTTGGAGAATTGGGATACCGAGGCATCGTCATTACTGACTCCTTCAGTATGGGAGCCATCACCCAGGAATATTCCCAAGAGGAAGCTGTAACCAAAGCAATTTCGGCAGGGGTTGACATGATTTTAATGCCACCAAATGTAGAAACAGCTCATAATGCCATTTTAAGCGCGGTGGAATCGGGTGTCGTTTCCCGAGAACGAATTGAAAGAAGTGTCAGAAAAATCTTATTACTCAAAGCACAAAAAGGCTTACTGAATTAACAAAAAATGAAATGGGGTGATAGCAAGATTATTTTGCTATCACCCCATCAGACCGTCGAAAAAGTCGGTCTACCGCAAGCACACAAAAGGAAAAGAGATTGAATTATGGATGTTTCATCTATGATAAGCCCGTAAAAAACCGCCTGGAAAATTCAATATTTTCCAGGCGGTTGCTTGCTTTTTGCCAAAATGAACACTTGCCGTACCCACGTACTGTCTGCGATTCATTTTGACAAAATATCTCTTCCTTTTTCT
>SVJP01000025.1 GCA_015068925.1 Oscillospiraceae bacterium | reverse complement strand
TTTTCCACCAACTCAGTCTTGGAAGGAAAATCCTTTCAAACCCCTGTGATTCAGGTAACACAACCATTGCAATCTCTGCTGACTGAGTTGGTGGAAAATGAAACTCCTCATATTTTTTGTACCAAAGCATTGATTTATTTAGCTTTTTCTCAATTGCTTCAAATCGGAAGACTCATTAGTGTGAACTCCCCTTTAGACGACACCTTCCGAAAGGCGGTACTGTATATTATGGAGCATTACAAAGAAAATCTGACCTTAAAACGGGTGTCGACTGCCGTAGGCGTTACTCCCGTTCACTTAAGCCGTATGTTTGGACAAAAAACAGATTTTTGCTTTACCGAGCTTGTCAACATCGTTCGTTTGCAGGAAGCCTGCTATTTATTGCAAAATTCAACCCTGTCCGTCAGCAATATTGCATTTGAGGCAGGGTTTGGAAGTATTCGGAATTTCAATCGGATTTTTGAAAAATTTTTTCACTCTACTCCAAAGCAATTCAGAGTAGGGGAATTTTCTTCCGGTTAAATTTTTAATATTCTATTTTTTCGGTTCTTAACAGGGTTCCTTGGTCATTGATAAAATGCACCAGCGCACCTTCTTTCTCCAGCACCAGGGCAGATGCAGAAAATGCACCTCCGCGAATCAATTCTGCTCCTACTACCACATCACAGCATTGTCCTCTGTGGTCAAATTCTCCGCCTTTGCGATTAATTCTGAGAAGATGCAAATGACCCGACAGCATCAAATGAGGCCGGATTGTTTCAATCAGCTTTGCCCATTCGCAAAAGAGTTGGTCATCAATGCAGAATTTTTCATTTTCGTGCCGTTGATGGAAAGGAATATGTGCCACCACCAAACGATAAGTCGCATCTTGATATTCTTTTGCTTCCGCTACCTGACGGATAAATTCAGTCTGTTGCTCGCGATAGGGTTGAAAACAGATGGTATGGTTGTATTCTTCGCTGCTGTCCACCTTATCCTCTCCCGTATCCAATACCAAACCCCAAATAGGCCCCAGACGGAAGGTATAATAAGGCAAACCGTTTTTTAAGGGTGTATATTCTTCAAACTGTTCTGCGTAAAATCCGCGTGTATCATGGTTTCCACGGGCAAATACAATGGGGATTTCTCCTTTTGTCACCTGTTCGCAAATCCGATAAATCGTATCAAAATATTTCAAATCTCCTGAATGCTCCGGCATATCGCCACCCAATACCAACACATCCAGTTCCTCGCCAAACCATTGCCCCACCTTGACGGGACCGTCTTCAAAACCGTGAGTATCTGACAAAAAGGAAAGATTGATTCCAATTGTTTTGGTTAAAGGGCGAAAGGGGTAGGTGATCACCACTTCTTCTTCCGATTCAGGGAAATAAGGTTTTCTTTCAATGATTGTTCTGTAGTGCACCGAATAAGATTTTTCGCGATTCAGCTCACTCATGGGAACCGTCATTCTGTGAATGACCGTATGAGAGCGAAGGACTCCGTTGGAATGATTATAGTAGGCTTTTTTGCCTACCGTAATCCAAACAAGGGCATCCTGTTTTGTCGGCACCATAATTTGATATTCTTGTTCCACCGCAAAGACTGCAGGACATGTTTTTAAAATACTCATATCATATTCCTCCTCATTTGTATTATATTATACAATAAATGAAAACCGTTGTCAATTCTCTGTTTTCCATTTATTTCTCACTGTTTCTTCTAAAATATCCAATCGTAATTTCAGCTTAGTCAATTCTATCATGCAGTCATCCGAAAAGCTTTTTTGGGATTCTTCCGGAATGTTCGAACATAAAAACAAATTGATTTGATGTTGCCGACGGCATCCGTAAGCACGGCGAACAAGCTCCGTTCCACCGCAAACCCTGAGATGAAATAGCTCCGGTTTGCTTCCCGTAATCATAGAAACAGGGCTTTTTTCTCCTTTTTTCCAATAAAATACCCGTCCCCGATTTTCATACAATATCCAGATGCTGTTTTCATAATATAAAAGAACAGGCAAACATTCTCCTCTCGTTACAGGAAGTTTCTCTTTGATTTCTCCCTCTTTTAATGAAGCATAGAATAAGTTACCGTGCTCCTGAATTGCAAGATGTGCTGTTTGGTTTTGAGTAAACAAAGCATCCAACACCAGAATATTTCCCAAGGATTTCGGATTCATCCAATTACCGTAACGATACGTTTGCAAAAAGCTTTCCTCTCTCTGACGGTAAATCAGATGCATACATCCTGATCTGTCTTTCCGTAATAAAAATTGTTTTTCGCTGATTTTGGCAATGGGCTGAGGCGTTTTGTCCAAGGGCTGACATACCAACAACAGCTCTCCCTGATGGTCCAGTATATAAAAAAGACGAAGCTCCTTGTCATCTTGCCACAATCTCAAATGAAACAAACAGGGTTCTTCTTTTTTGTTGTTTAACAGCACCCGCCTGTGCCATTGTCCCATCCGATAACAAAAATAAAGCAGTTCTCCTTTTTTGCTCTGGCATATGAGATGTAAATTTTCTCCGGAACAGACATCCATTTCTCCTGTTGCTTCCTCTGTCAACAGATGAACTGTATCCTCTAATTCATTTCGATAACAAATTCCACGCTTTTCTTCATAAAAAAATTCCAAGGTTTCACTCTTTGTTTTAACAAGATAACTCATTGCTACGCCCCCCTTTTCTCTATTTTTATGATTGAAATCCGAAAAAAATGTAATGGAATCTCACTGTGTAAAATTTTTCTTGACATCAACTGTCTTCTGTGATACAATAATGTCAATGTATTTTTAATATGATTATAAGGGAGTAGTCAGCGATTCACAGTCGTGACTTAGCCAACATTCTGGAACAAGATGTTCCTGGCTTTGTATTAAATGACGAGACTTATCTGTATGCAAGCAGATAGGTCTTTTTTATCTTTCTGGGAGGAATTCTTTATGAGTCTTTTTGAATTGTTTCTTACTGCGGTTGGTCTTTCTATGGATGCCTTTGCGGTAGCTATATGCAAGGGCCTTTCTGTCGGAAAAACAAAATGGAAACATTGTGTGCTTTGCGGTCTGTATTTCGGTGGATTTCAGGCACTGATGCCCTTCATCGGATACATTCTGGGAAAACAATTTGAATCCCTCATTAAAGGCGTAGACCATTGGCTGTCTTTTCTTTTGTTGGGCTTGATAGGATTGAGTATGATTCGGGAATCCGGAGGGGAAGAGGAGAACTTAAATCCATCCTTTTCTCCTCGTACCATGCTGCCCTTAGCCATTGCCACCAGCATTGATGCTTTGGCTGCAGGTGTTACTTTTGCATTTTTACAGGTGGATATTATTCCTGCTGTATCCTTCATCGGTATGATTACCTTCCTTTTTGGGGTAGCCGGAGTGAAAATTGGCAGTATCTACGGCATGAAGTTTAAATCCAAAGCAGAGTTGGCAGGCGGAATTATTTTGATTGGCATGGGATTGAAAATCCTGTTGGAACATACTGAATTGTTCATGCATTTTTGATGAATTATCCTTTTTCCTTGCTTTTGTACTTATGATATGATATAATATTCTTGGTGAAAAAATATGAGTCAAAAGGAACATTCCTGTTGTTTTACGGGACACAGAAAAATAGAACAAGAAAAAATCCCCCAACTGGCCGACCGACTGTTTCAGGAAATTGTACGGCTTTTTCATTTGGGTATCACTCACTTTTATGCAGGCGGTGCTTTGGGGTTTGATACATTGGCAGCCAGAACGGTGTTGGCGGTAAAGCAACAGCATAAATCCATTCGTCTTCATCTGATTCTGCCATGCAAGGAACAGGATAAATATTGGAAATCGGATGACCATTTTCTCTATCAGAAATTACTGTGGGAAAGTGATTCGGTAGAATATATTTCAGAACAATATTATGTGAGTTGTATGCACGAACGAAACCGCCGTCTGGTGGACAATGCTCATTATTGTATATGTTACTTAACATCGGAAAAGGGAGGAACGGCATACACGGTACAATATGCCAAAAAACAAGGCTTGACCATTCTGAATCTGGCGGAGGAAAATATACAAGCAACTTTGTTTGAATTTTAAAAGAGGCAACAGCAACCATTTGCTATCGCCTCTTTTTCTATTTTCTTTTATATGCTCCAAAACAAAAAATTGCACCGACGATTGCCACCATGGGCCAAAGGGCAACCACCCAATTCCAACCATATTGGGAGGAAATCCGTTCAAAGCCGCTTGTGGCGATGGTGCTTCCTACATAGGTGCAAGCATTTAATAACCCTGCCATGGTAGAAATCCAGCCCGATTCTTTAAATCTCCGCGGAAAAACGGTAATCAGCATAATATTTATTCCGTGCATGCAAGCGGTAATCAAAGCGGCAAATAAGGCGAATATGATGGGGCCTGAAAAGGGGAGTACCAATATACCGCCGCAAAGCACCGCTAGTCCGAACAATAAAAAGGCACATTGATATTCATTTTGTATTTTATCATTATAAATTTTAGAAGTAACCTTCACTCCCACAATGGATAAAATAGGAATGGTTACACTGATTAAAATGGATAATGCGGTTTCAAAATGATAGACCTGATTTAAATATACGGGTGTCCAGGTGGTAACGCCGTCCCGTAAAATTCCCTGTGCAATAATGCCGAACATGACAAATATAGTAGTGGGAATCAAATGCTTGGGAAATACGTCGCGTTCTACAGTTTCCTTTTTTGTTTCCTCAGTTTTTTCCATTTTTTTCAGAATGTTAGGAATGCGGATTCCCCAAATGATTGTCATCAGAAGTCCTGCTGCGGCACAAACAAAAAATACCGTTTGCCATTGGGAAATGACAAGAATCAAAGGAACCAGACAATAGACACCAATGGTTCCCACTCCTGAACCTACTGTCACGTTGGCACAGGCACGGTTGTATTCCCGGCTGTCAAGCACAGATAACAATCTCACCATAGGCGGCCAAAGCATTGCCTGAGCGAGGCCGTTAAAGCCCCATACCACACACATGGCAATTGCACTTTGGCAAAAGGGAAGTAATCCGTTCATTAAGGAGGTGGTGAAAAGTCCTGCCAGAATCAGTTTTTCAGGAGGGAGTCTGTCTCCTAAAACACCACTGATTAACTGACCTCCACCGTAACTGATGAAGCCTACCGTGGTGACCAATGCCGCCATATCCGATGCGATTCCCGAATCAATCAATTCCGCCAGAACTGCTGCAAAATTATGACGGGTCAAATAACTGACAAAGTATGCAATCGCACACATAAATGCTAATTTTCTTCCTTCTTTCATTTTGCTCATCCTTCCGTTATCACAGTCAAGCCCCGTTTATGATATTTTTGACCGATTTCTGCCGAAAGACCTGAATCGGTGATCAAGATTTCCTGTTCTGTTATATCCCACATTTTGGCAAACGAGGTAGATTCAAATTTAGTACTGTCTGCTAAAATCATCACCTGTTCTCCGATGCTTCGTAATTTTTTCTGAATGGGAATCAATTCGGGAGTACAGCTCATGAACCCATATTTCAAGGAAATTGCTGAAGGAAATACAAAGGATTTTGACACATGATACTGCTCTAACATTTGACAGGTCACGTCTCCGTAAAATGCATTCTCCGACTTTAAAAATTCACCACCGCACAAAATAGGATGTAAGCTTTCTGATAAAATCTGAAAGGCATCCAACGAATTGGTCAGCACCGTCAATTGACGAAAGTTTTCTTTCAGCACTTGTGCAAAAGCCACTGCTGTGCTTCCTGCATCCATAGCAATGATATCACCATCTCGAATCATACGGGCAGCAGTACGGGACAGGGTATACTTTTCTTCCCATTGTTCCGTCATTCGTTTCTCAAGTTGCTCTACCCGATAGGATGAGGTAAGAGAAATGGCACCGCCATGTACGCGTTTTAAGCAATTGCTTTGTTCCAGAGAATACAAATCCCGACGGATGGTTTCTGTGGAAACATTAAATAATTCCATTAGCTCTGTCACCGTCACAGACGATTTTTGTTCCAGTAAATGACATATTTTATCCTGTCGTTCTTTTGCAAACAAATCCACACACCTCCACACAAATAAACAATATAGCAAATAATACCACAAAAACACGAAAATGTCAATACTTATTTATCATCTTTTTATAAAATACTCTTTTTATATTCGGTTGGAGAAAAGCCGGTAATTTTTTTAAATGCTCTGGAAAAGTTGTGGATGCCCGAATAACAAAGTAAATCCGTGATTTCGCTGACCGAAAGATTGTCCTCCCGAAGCAGCTTTTTTGCTTCTTGGATTTTCAGTTCTGCATAATATTGCATGGGACTTTTTTGAGTAAATTCTTTAAATATCATTGTCAATTGAGATTTCCCGATCATAAAGTGACGGCAAAGGTCGGGAAGGGTCACGGTATCGTAAATATGCTCCTGCAAATAAGCAATCATTAATTCAACCGTGGAATTTTTGCCAATGAAACGGGATTCTGATGTTTGAGAAAATCGTTCTCCCAGTTCTGTTCCGCTTCGGAATAATTTAATCAGAAATTCTGTGAAATGACATGCCATGAGTTGAGTAGAACCAAATTTTTCGTTAGCAAAATTCAAATTGGTTTTGTTGTTATAGTCATTGGGAACAGCTCCCAATGCATTGTTTGCCTCCTGCAAAAACAAAGAGAGAAGGGTGCAGGCGGTTTTATCCAATGTAAAAGTTTTCTTTCGGAAAAATTCCATCACGGGACTTTGACAGGAAAAGGAAACCACCAGCATGTTGTTGGATACTTCTTTGTTGGAAACATGGGCATGGATTTCTCCCGGTTCATGGAAAATCACCTGACCTTGCTCCAGACTGCAACCGATTCCGTCAGTTACTGCAATGATTTTTCCTTTGTCCACATACACCATTTCCCAAAAATCATGCTTTTCGGGTGTGTGAGAAAATCCTTTGCCGAATTCAAAATAATAAATGCTGTGAAATCCTTCAATTGTAATTTGATTTTTTACCGGTTTTAATGTAAACATAATCCCCTCCGGAAAAAATGATAAATTTTTCGTAGATATTGCTAAAGACTTTTCTTTTCATTTATTATATAATAGAATAAGACGAAAGTCAATAAAACGATTATGAAAAGAGGAATATTACTATGGATTTTTTGAGTACTGTAAAAGATAGTTTATTGGAAAATTATTTTCCAAAGGGGTGGGATTTGAAAAAAATTGATGCTTGCTGCGAAAAAGGGGTAGCAAGAGAGGATTTCTGGCACAAGGATTTTAATCCTGTTGAATGTGACAACATCAATGATTTTGATACCTATATGGGTCATGAAATCGCATTGCAGATTAAGAATGCAAAGGATGCAGGTCAGAAATTGGCTATGATTTTGCCTGTAGGTCCTATGGGAATGTACAAATGGGCAGTCTATTTTCTGACACAGTGGAAGGTTGATTGTAAGCATGTTTATACCTTTAATATGGACGAATGGTCTGATTCAGAAGGAAACACTCTTGCTTCTGATAACTCGGCTTCCTTTGAATACAGCATGAAGCAGGCATTTTTTGATAAACTGGGTGAATATACCATTCCCGAAAATCAGAGAAACTTTGCAACAAAGGACAATCTGCCTACATATCCTGAAAAGATTGCTGCATTGAAAGCAGAAGGTGCCAAATTGGTTTTGGTATTCGGTATCGGCAGAGCTTGTCATATTGCTTTCTGGGAACCTCATTTTGCAGAAGAATTTTCTTCCGTAGAAGAATGGAAACAACAGAATTACAGAATTGCAGCAAAGCTCCATCCTCTGACTGTGGAACAAAATGCAATTACCAGCTTTAAGAGCAGAACTACATTGGTTCCTTGCCGTGCAAATACAGTAGGCCCCGGTTTGATGTTCCAGGCTGACTATATCATCGGCGGATGTGACGGTACCTTAGGTCGCGGAATGGGATGGCAGGGTATGAGCTTCTTAACAACTCTCCACTATGGACCTGATATGAACATTACTTCTTCTTTCATTCCCACCATGCCCGGTAAGCTGTTCTATCTGAAGGATTTGGCAGGTCCCCTGACCGCTGAATGTAACTAAGAGGGATGAATGATATGTTTGATGTTGCATGTGTTGGGATTTTGGTTGCAGATGTAATTGTAAGTCCCGTTGAGAAAATGCCTGAAAAGGGAATTTTGTGTCCTGTGGATTCTATTGAATTGTTTTCGGGCGGAAATGCCATGACCGCATCCATTAACCTGAAGAAAATGGGAATGTCTTCTGCCATGATTGGCATGGTAGGGGATGACAGATTCGGAGATTTTCTCACCGGTTGTCTGAAACAGTATGATGTTTGTATTGATGGTTTGAAACGTACCGACAAAGCCCAGACTTCTGCCTCTACTCTTTTGATTTCCGAAGGGGGAGAACGGAGCTTCTGGCATTGTGAAGGAGCAAACGGTATTTTCTCCATTGATGATATTGACATGGAAATTGTCAAGCAGGCAAAAACCGTATTTGTAACAGGTTCTTTCTTGATGAATACCTTTGACGGTGCCCAGACTGCTGAGTTTTTGAAGCGTTGTAAGGAGCTTGGAAAAACGACTGTTCTGGATGTTTGTTGGGACAGTAAGGATAGATGGGGAACCCTTCTCAATCAGGTGTTGCCGTATCTTGATATTTTCATGCCCAGCATCGACGAAGCGAGGGAAATTGCCAAGAAGGAAACGGTAGAAGAAATGGCAGAAACCTTCCTGAATTTGAGAGCAAAATCTGTGGTAATCAAATGCGGTTCTGATGGATGTTATCTTCGTGAAAATATGGATGCACCCGGTGTGATGATTCCTGCTTGCAAGGGTGTAACGGCGGTAGATACCACCGGTGCAGGCGACAGCTTTTGTTCCGGATTCTTGGCGGCATACTCCAAGGGAATGGATTTGAAATCCTGTGCAGAGTTTGGAAATGCAACAGGTGCCCATTGTGTTATGGAACGGGGTGCTACCACCGGCATCAAGAGCTTTGAAGAAATTTATGAATTTATGTGTGCGCAGAAAGAAGGATAAATCATGTTAGTAACGTTAGCTGAAATTTTACAAGAAGCCGAAAAAGGAAAATACGGGGTTGGTATGTTTAATATGCTGAACCTTGAAATGGCGCGCGGAATTATTGATGCTGCTGAAGCTGAAAATTCCCCGTTGATTCTGGGTGTTGCAGAAGTGCATCTTCCCAGTGTTCCCTTTGAATATGCGGCTTTGATTATGAAAAAAATTGCTGATGATGCGCGTGTGCCTGTGTGTCTCCATTTTGACCACGGAACTGACTATGCGAAAATTGTGAATGTAATGCGTCACGGCTTCACCTCTGTAATGTATGACGGTAGTGCACTTCCGTATGAAGAAAACATTGCAAATACCAGAGAAATCAGCCGTGTTGCTCATGCATTGGGTGTTAGCGTAGAAGCAGAGCTTGGTCACGTCGGCGGTGCAGAAGGCGGCGGAGACGATGGCCACGAGGAACAGTATACCAATGTGGACCAGGTGAACGATTTTATTGAAAGAGCCGATATTGATGCATTGGCTGTTGCCATCGGTACTGCTCATGGTCAGTATAAATCCAAACCGAAACTGGATATCGGTCGTTTGGCAGATATTTATAAAATCAGCAAAAAGCCCTTGGTTCTTCATGGCGGAAGCGGTTTAACCGAGGATGATTTTAGAAACACCATTAAGAACGGGATCAGAAAGGTGAATATCTGTACTGAAATGTGTGTTGCAGCATTGAAAGCTTATAACATTGCTCTGGAGGAAAATGTAAGTTTTGAAATTGCTTTGGAAGTTGCAAAAAATACGGTTTATGAAGTAGTCAGACAGAAAATGAGACTGTTTGGCAGCAGCGGACAAGCATAATCGGGAGGAAAGAATATGAATGTATTAGCAATTGGTTGTCATCCTGACGATATTGAAATTAACTGTGCGGGAACCTTGGCAAAATGTGTTGCCCGTGGAGATAAGGTAACGGTTTGTCATGTGGCAAACGGAAACTTAGGTCATGTGATTATTCAACCTGACGAGCTTCGTCAAATGCGCGCTGCGGAAGCGAAAAAGGCAGGGTCTTTAGCAGGAATTGAAGTGGTAACCTGCGATATCGGTGATTTGCTTGTGTATGAAGGATTGCGGGAGCAACGGGATAAGGTAGTGGATGTCATTCGTGCCGCTCAGCCTGATTTTATTATTACCCATGCTCCTAATGATTATATGCCTGACCATGTGGCAGTCAGCCGATTGGTATTTGATGCAACCTTTGCTGCAAGTGTTGGTCATTATGAAACAGGAGTGAATCAAACTGCGGAAGTAACCCCTATTTATTACATGGATAATTTGGCAGGGGTCAACTTTATTCCTACGGAATATGTGGATGTTTCCGATTATATTGATAAGAAGCTGGAAATGCTGGAATGTCATGAGAGTCAGATGAAATGGATGAGAGATCATGATGGAATTGATTTTTCGGAATTTGTAAAAACTTGTGCAAGATATCGTGGCTTGCAATGCGGTGTGCAGTATGCCGAAGGGTTTACTCAGTGTCTTGCATGGCCGAAAATTAAGCCCATGAGATTGTTGCCGTAATAGTAAATTGATTCGTTAACCGCTGTGGCACTGTGTCCGCAGCGGTTTTTTACATATTTTCTCAAAATCAAATCAAATTTACTTGATTTTTATTTTAAAAGATAGTATAATTAAAATATCTTATAAAATTGAGGTATTTTTATGTATTATGTTGATTTTTTTGGACATCAGGTTTCGAAATTAATTATCGGAGATAATCCTTTTCATGGTCATTCCTATATTCCGGAGCATTTTCCGGGAGGAGAAATGACTGATTATTACACAGAAGAAAAAATTATCAATGAATTGCACAGAATGGAAGAAATGGGGATTAATACGTTACTTCCTTTGGCAGATCCTTATATGATTCGTGTGTTGAAGCATTATCGTAATGATGGCGGTAAAATGAATTTTATTTTCCAGACCTACGGACCTCATATGATGAATACCGACATAGCAACATTCAGTATCAATCAGATGTTGACGGTAAATCCCATTGGAATTTATATTTCCGGTACTTTTGTAGATATGCGTCACGAAACAGGTCGTGAGGCAGAAGTTGCTCCTATGATTCAATGTTTCAGAGAGCATGAAAAAATGAAGGAAATGGGCGTGAAGCTTGGTATCGGAACTCATTATCCCAAAGTAATTGAACTGGCAGAACGGGAAGAATGGGATGTTGATTTTTATATGGCTTGTATGTATAACTTCCGTAAAGAACGGGAAGGGGAAGAAAGCGGATTTATCACAGGCAAAAGCAAGAGTAATGTTCCTTTCATGTCTCCTAATGACAGACCTGTGATGCTGGAAGCATTAAAAAATGTGCAAAAACCTGTCATTGCATTTAAGATTTTTGCAGGCGGTCAGATGTTGGTGGATAAGACGGAGGCTGAAAGAAGAGGATTTATTAAAGAAGCATATGATGTGATCTTTAAATCCTTGAAACCCAATGATTTTGCAGTTGCGGGGATTCATCAAAAATATCAGGATCAGTTGTTGGAAAATATCAGTGTGTTTAACGAGTGGGAACAAGAACAGAAATAAACGAAAGACCGTCAGGGTAACGCCCTGACGGTTTTTATTATAAAGTAACGGAATACTCTTTTTTGAATCCGTGGGCACCAAAAATTTGCCAATGTCCCACACCGAGTCTTTCCATAATTGCTCGTCTTTCTTCCAAGCAAAGCTGAGGGTCTGTATCAACCGATGTCATTAAGATGGGTGCATACTGATTATATTCTGCTTGCTCTTTCGTTAAACCGTGGGTATTGATATAAATATCGCCGGTAATCGCAAGATGGTTGTTATAATCAATGAGCACAATCTCTCCCGGTAAATGCCCACCTTGTCCTTCGTAGACCTCAAAGTGCAGTTCTTCAAAATCAAAGAATCCTATTTGAGTCAATGGAGCCTTTGGGGATTTTATGTCGTTCCACATCGGTATTACTTTATCGGGATTGACCGTTTCGTATGATGTCAGTAGCTTGCAAATGTTGATATATGGCTTATGAAGAGGATTTTCTTCGCGATATCCATTGTTTCCTTTGTATTCATTGTTGAGACATTGCGCTGTTTTTTTGCTTGTAATGACTTTGTCGAACACCGATAACAAACCGCAATGGTCAACATCTGCATGAGTGATGAGGATGTTTTTTTCAATCTTGTCAAAGTCAGGAACAAGCCTTTTAAAAATGGCAAGCATTTCTTCTTTGTAACAAGCATATCCGCTATCTGTAAATAAAAATTTTCCATTGCTTTTTATTATAATTGTATTACTTCCGCAAGGCGGTTCAATCAGAATGATTTCGGTATGGTCAGTGATCTGATGAGTGCTGATGCGAGGGATAAAGCTTTTGCCTTTTGAAGCACCTAAAAGCTCTGCAAATTTACTGATGCTATCAAAGGTTCGATAGGGGGATAATCCTTGTTCATCAAGAGTCTGCATTGCAAGATTGACATGAACCAATAACTCCTGGCTAACATTTTCAGGAAGTCCCACGGTCTGTGAAAGTCCCATTACATAGGTGTGATAGAAGATGCTGTTATCGTATACCTTTTCTGAGGTGTTATAATTTATCATACGAACCTTACAAATCTTTTCTGCCTCCTTTAAAAATGCTGTAATATCATTCTCCTCTTCTACATACAATCCCATTTTAAAATACTGGTAATTTGTTCCGTTTTCCTGAGAACTGATATAGGAAATATTAAAATTAAATTGGTTAATCAGCTCGAGAATATTGGTTACACTTCCCGGAATATCCGGGAGACAAAATTCAATCAGAATAATACAAGTTTTGTTGGAATTATTTTGAAGATACCCAATTTTTTCAAGCTCAAAATCCGCTTTTTGTAATTGCTCCCCTGTTCCTTCGCAATCAATAAACAACGTGTGGGAATCAACTGCTTTGTTATAGCTGACACGGGTAATATTAATCCCTAATTTCGAAAAGCATTTGCTTGCCTTTAAAAATGCACCGATATGGTTTGGCATGGAAGTTACATATGTCTTTTTCAACTGCGTCACCCCTTTTTAAATGAAGCCGCAAGAAATGTAACTTTCTTACGGCTTAAATCGGTTATTTGCTCATTTTTTTCTGATCGTTTTTTCGAATTTCCACACGTCTGATTTTACCGCTGATTGTTTTGGGAAGTTCTTCCACAAATTCAACAATTCTGGGATATTTATAAGGAGCAGTATGTGTTTTCACATATTCCTGAATCTCTTTTTTCAGTTCCTCAGTTCCTTCTGTTCCTTTTACCAAAACGATGGTCGCCTTTACAATCTGTCCTCGAACTTCATCAGGAACAGGTGTAATTGCACATTCCAAAACATAGGGAAGCTCCATGATAACACTTTCGATTTCAAAGGGTCCGATACGGTATCCCGAGGATTTGATGACATCGTCGATACGGCCAACATACCAAAGATATCCGTCCTCGTCCATTGTTGCCTGGTCCCCTGTGTGATAGTATCCGTCGTACCAAACCTCGTTGGTCTTTTCTTCGTCAAGATAGTATCCGATAAACAAGCCGCAAGGCGCACCATCTTTGGTGCGGATACAGATTTCACCTGTATCACCGGTTTTACATTCATTGCCGTCAGGGTCTAAAACAACCACATCGTACAAAGGACTGGGTCTGCCCATGGAACCGATTTTCGGAGTGGAACCCACGAAGTTTGCGATAGAAAGTGTTGTTTCTGTCTGACCAAAGCCTTCCATGATGGTAAGACCTGTTGCCTTTTTAAACTGATTGAATACTTCAGGATTCAACGCTTCCCCTGCAGTGGTTGCATATTCAATAGAAGAAAGGTCATACTTTGACAAATCCTCTTTGATAAAGAAACGATACATGGTAGGCGGTGCACAGAAGGTGGTGATATGATATTTTGCAAACATAGGCAGAATATCTTCGGAATGGAATCTGTCAAAGTCATAAGTGAACACACCTGCTTCACAGAGCCATTGACCATAGAGTTTGCCCCAAAGTGCTTTTCCCCAACCGGTATCGGAGATTGTGAAATGAAGTCCGTCAGGATTGACATTGTGCCAATGCTTTGCAGTAGGATAATGACCCAGAGCATATTTGTAAGAATGTGTTGCAATTCTGGGATATCCTGTTGTACCGGAGGTGAACAGCATTAACATAGGATCATCACCGCAAGCGGAATTTTCAGTTCTTTTGAAGTGGGTGCTGAACCGTTCCATTTCAACGTTAAAATCATTCCAGCCGTCTTTCTTTCCGCCTACTAACACCTTTACCATACCGGGATAATTGACTGCCGCCTTTTCTGCTTCGCTTGACACATCACCGTCTGCTGTACAAACAATCGCTTTTACCTTTGCAGCCTTATATCTGTAATCAAAATCATGTTCTACCAACTGATTGGTTGCAGGGATTGCAATTGCACCGATTTTATGAAGTGCCAGCATGGAGAACCAGAACTGATAATGTCTCTTTAACACAAGCATGACGGTATCGCCCTTTTGGATTCCCAATGATTCAAAATAGTTTGCCGTTTTGTTAGAATATTTTTTCAGATCAGAGAAAGTAAATTTCTTATCGGTCTTATCATTGGCAACCCACATCATGGCAAGCTTATCAGGTTTTTTTTCAGCGATGGCATCCACGCAGTCAAAGGCAAAGTTGAAAGAATCCTCATTTTTAAACTTGATTCCGTTGAATACACCATTTTCATCATAAAATGATTCAATGAATTTATCTGCGACGGTTTCGTATTTTGCTTTCTTTTTCGCAACCTTTTCAGCAATCATAGGTGCTTCGGGATATTCCTCGCTTACAAGACCATCCTGGGGATTGAGCACCACCGCATGGAATTCACAACCGCCTTCCGATGTGGCAATCATTCCGTGAGGAATCATACTGTTATAGAAAATAGAATCTCCTTCGTGAAGAACATCCACATGAGTTCCTACCTGAACCTTGAGGGAGCCTTTCACAATTACGTCAAATTCCTGACCGTTATGAGAATTGAGCTGAATGGGAGCATTTTGTTCTTCTTCCAGATAAGGGAATTTAACAAGGAAGGGTTCTGCCAATTTTTCTTTGAATTTGGGTGCCAGGTTATTGTATTCCACACCGTGTTTTTTCAAAATCTTAAGGCCTTCTCCTTTTCTTGTGATGGTAAAGGAAGTAAGGGTGCTGCTTGTTCCTTCAAGCAAATCAACAACTTCAACACCGCATGCTTTGGCGCATTTGTAGATGAAGGTAAAACTGAAGTCGGTTTCGCCCATTTCTAATACCTTATAATCTTCTGCTGTTACACCACAAAGCTTTGCAAGCTCTTCCTGTGTAAATCCTTTTGCTTCGCGCAGGTCTTTGATTCTGCCTGCCACTTCTTTCAAACTGTAATCCATTGTTTTTGTCTCCTTTCATTTTTGACAAATTTGATAATTGGTTACAAATTTGAATAAAACAAAAAACTCGTCTCAAAGATTGCTTTGAGACGAGTTATCATAACCCGCGGTACCACTCAAATTACGAAAATTATTTTCGTCACTCACCGAGCTCTATCAAGCCCTTTGCCTTTACGCAGCATTACGGAAGGAGTCTACTCACTTTTCGCTTTCGGTCCTTCGACTCAGAGGTGATAAGTCATTGGAAAGCTCTACCATTGCCTTGCACCAACCGGCAACTCTCTTCAGGCTTTGCAATCCGACCGTCCTCGTCACAGTCGTTTTTTGTGATATTCAAATTTAATACATATTATACTCCGTATTTTTTTATTTGTCAATAGTTTTTTTAAAAAAATTCAAAATTTTTTTAAGTGCGGTGTATGAAGTATAATATCGTTTTATATTTTTCTCTATAGAAGGACTGCTATTGTTAAAAATGCAAATCTCGATTTTCGACTATATAAGCAAAACAGGACAGAAAACCTTCTTGTTTTTTATTAGTCGCTGTATTCTTCGCCATCAATGACAGCAAAGCCTTTGAAGGTATATTCCTTATCTGCTTTTACAGCATCACCGAACACACGAATACCAAACATATTCATTTCATTCTTGCCCAATGCTACCAGACGGACTTTGTTTTCGTCTGCACCGTTCTTTTCGTTGAAGTACATTCCGTATTCTCCTAAGGTTGCATCAGCAGGAACAACCATTTTGTAATATGCAACATAGGCAGGTTGGTTGCCTTTGTAATAGTTATCCTCTGTTACGATATAATCTGCATCATTGCCTGAAATAGAAGGTGTTACAGGAAGCTCTTCAAAAGTAACCGCTACCTGAGTATCCTGCTGAATGTTTTCCACGGTTACCTCATTGGAAGCAGAAACAGGAGCGTCAACTCCATCCACTGTCACAACGGCTTTATAACCTGCATCGGGAACCAGAGTCAGAGTCAGATTATCCCCAACATTAACATAATCCCATTTACCCGTTTCCTTTGCAGTCGTTCCTACCTTCACAGCACCATTTGCACCAATGGTGTACTTAACACCGGCATATTCAGGTAAAATACCTCCTATGACAGTAAAATCATCGTAATAATAAACCTGAGTGGAATTCTGAACAGGAGCTGTATGTCTCAACTCCATATCACTATCACCTACACCTGATATCCGAACCGGACTTTTACTTACTAATTGTCCGTCCAAATAACAACTTGTAGACCATCCTTGCACCGCAGTAGGATCCTGGTGCAACGTATAAACAACCTGATGCCAACCAACCGTTCTGTTAATCTGCAAATCGGTCGTTCCCCAAACGTAGGTATCACCACTTGCTTTCAATGTTCCGCCAACCTGGAAACCGCCCAGTGTTTCTGTAAAATTCCATTCGAATTCACCATAGGACATAAATTCAGACAAATCAACAGAAACTCCGCCGTAGGCTTTATCTGCTTCTTTTGCAAAGTTAGTATAAATAGAAGGATTTGCACCGGGAGTAGAATTTTTATCTCCGTCATCATAGAACCAACCTGTTACGGTATACAGCTTTTTAGGAATCCAATTCCCTCTACCCGTTTGTACACGGGCAACCATACCGCCCACCTTCCAGGAGGCACCGGTAAGGCTCGTATCATATGCCTTGAATCCGTCTGCAAAATATGCCTGACCGCCATCACGACCTGTCTTAACAGCAGGATCCGCTTTGAAATTCTTATCGATAGTGGTTTCTGTTACCGGAGTTTCCACACCTGCTGTACGCATCATGGAGATACCGGTTGTTTGACCCTTATAGGTTGCAGTAATATTTGCAAAACCAACCTTACCGTTGGATTTTACTTTATTGCCGTTTACGCTAAATACAGAAGGATCTGAGCTTTCGTAAACAACGCCTTCCAGACCTGTCACATTATATTTATTTCCGGCTGCATCATAAGCCGTCAGAATCAAAGGAGCTTCTGCTCTGTCTGTTCCTTTATAGTACACAGGATTTTCTTCCAAACTCAGATGGTCAATGGCGAGATCTGCTACCGTATAATTGATTTCGGTATCCTGATAAATACGATCAACCTGCACTCTGCCATCCTTAATTTGTGCAGCTTCCCCATTTACGGTAACAGTAGCAAGTTTCTTTCCTGCTGCAAGAACAGGTTCAAACACGTAAAATTTTCCTGTTCCTACTGTTTCTGTTTTCACAGTCTGACCGTTTTCCTTCACTGTTACAGTATAAGGAATGGTTTTTTCCACAACCTTGAAGTTATCAATATAAATAGCATCCACATTGGTAATGGTTTGTTCATTATGGCTGTGATACCAGAAAGTAGTGATAATTTCATCCTGCAACATTGACTCTGTTAAAATACTTCCCGGTGTTCTCAATGCAGTTGCAATACAGGATGAATTTGCCTGCTCTATCCAGTTACGGCTTGATTTAAATTGTTTTACAGAAGTCTCAGGCTTTCCGTAATCATAAAAACCGGCTCTGATTGGCTCATGAAGTTCGTTGGGCGTGGTATTGCGAAGTCCTTCCATTCCGCTCTGCATATTGGAAGAAACAGTTCCTGCTGTAATATAATGATCAAATGTAATGAACAACTCTGTTTCATGATGAACGGGAAGATTGCGATAGTTCCAGGAATACTTACCGCTTAAGTTGAAGGTTCCATCCTCCGCCAAGGTCCATCCTGTCATTTTCATTGCTTTTTTGTTTTCGTCCCATGTTAAGGTCATGTCAGCAGGAGCAGCTCCGCCCTTGCCGAATTTAGCTGCAACAACATCAGAATCAAAGGTAACATAATCTATTACAGTTTCTTGCCATCCCGCATTTGCTGCTGTACGAATTTTTGTAGGAAACACAGCAACATAAGGCTGTCCCTGAGTGGTACCGTCGGTAGGGGTAATGGTACAACGGACATATTTTCCTACCATATCGCTTGTAATCTTAAAATACGGTTTACATTTTCCCTGGGAGTTGCTTTTGTCCAGGTATCTCCTTCTCCGTATTCCCAATCATACGTTGCAGTTACGGCATATTCACTTGAGCTTTTCTTTGCCGCTTCAAAAGCAACTCCTCCATAAGTACCATCAACTACAGCATGTAAGTATGAATCTACAACCGGAAATCCGCCGATGTATGCATCAGTAATCACGGGAGCATCTGCTGCCAGCACAACAGTTCCCAAAGAGCATACCATCAGCACCATTGTCAATAATAATGCGATTGATTTTTTCATGGTTTTCCAACTCCATTCAATAAAGATATTTTTACTATTATAGTATATCACAAAAACTCCGTTGATTCAATGTGCTTTATTGCCAAATTCCCCCACACTTTTTTGTGCAAAAAGACAGTTTGTCCGAGAAAATGTTTTCTTCAAAAACCTCTTGCAAATCATATATGAATATGATATAATGAAAATTGCCAAGTCAATTGAATAACTTCGAGTGCGAGGACTACGTTTTGTAAAAAATGTAGGCTCTGTTTTTCATTCCTCGTATTCGAATGATTGGCTTGGCGGCACAGAGCTTACCATTTTTTAGTGCATTGCTCCGTGCGATGCACTTTTTTGTTTTCTGTGCCGTCAGGCTAAGAAGAAAGGAGGAAAAACAGTGAGCATTTTTACAGTTCCATAGAATTGATTTTTGTAAAAAACGCAAAACTCCAATTGTTACCACACAAACGAATAACCGCTTGGAGCATCAAATTCCAAGCGGTTACTTTTTTTAGAGAACAGGCACCTTTATTACGGTTGTTTCCCGATATACGCCAAAATACCGCCATCAACATACAAAACATGACCATTGACAAAATTGGAAGCATCCGATGCCAAAAATACCGCAGGACCTACCAAATCCTCAGGGGTTCCCCATCTTGCCGCAGGTGTTTTGGCAATGATAAAGGAATCAAAAGGATGACGGGAGCCGTCAGGCTGTTTTTCCCGTAACGGTGCAGTCTGGGGAGTTGCAATATAACCCGGTCCGATGCCGTTACATTGAATATTATGTTCTCCGTATTCCGAACAGATGTTTCTGGTCAGCATCTTAAGACCGCCCTTTGCTGCCGCGTAAGCTGAAACCGTTTCTCTGCCCAGTTCGCTCATCATGGAGCAGATGTTGATGATTTTTCCGTGACCCTTTTTCATCATGGAAGGAATGACTGCCTTTGCACAGATAAAGGGGGCGTTCAAATCCACATCAATCACCTGGCGGAATTCTTCCGCACTCATTTCATGCATGGGGATTCGTTTGATAATCCCTGCATTGTTTACCAAAATATCAATGACACCGAGTTGTGCTTCGATTTTAGCAACCATGTCCTGAACGGCTGCTTCGTTGGTTACGTCACAAACAAAACCATGAGCCTTGATGCCGTCTGCTTCATATGCAGCCAACCCCTTGTCTACCAGTTCCTGCTTAATATCGTTAAATACGATGGTTGCACCTGCTTGTGCAAAGCCTTTTGCGATGGCATAGCCGATGCCATAGGATGCCCCTGTTACCAGAGCAATTTTTCCTGTTAAATCAAACATGTTCCTTCCTCCTATCTCAAATTCTTGGTTTCGATATGGTCCATATCGGTAAATTCCTGATTTTCTCCGCACATTGCCCAGATGAAGGAATATGCTTTGGTACCAACACCGCTGTGAATGGACCAGCTGGGACTGATGACCGCTTCTTCATTGTGCATGATAATGTGACGGGTTTCGTTGGGTTCGCCCATCATGTGGAATACCGCATCATTTTCGCCCATATCAAGATACAGATAAACTTCCATTCTTCTGTCATGAGT
>SVJP01000213.1 GCA_015068925.1 Oscillospiraceae bacterium | reverse complement strand
TATTTTCCAGGCGGTTTTTTACGATTTTATTATAGATGAAACATCCATAATTCACTCTTTTTTCCTTTTGTGTGCTTGCGGTAGACCGACTTTTTCGACGGTCTGGGGTGTAGCATTTTTTGCTACACCTTCTTAATATTTACTCGGAGAAAAACCTGTTTCCTCTTTAAACACTTTACTAAAATAATACAAATCCGAAAAACCGCATCGTTCTGCAATTTCTGAAACACTTAAGTATTCTGTTTTCAATAACTTCTTCGCCAAATCTATTTTAAAATCAATCAAATATCTGTTTGGTGTAATGTTATAATACTGTTTAAACACATCATTGAATCTTCGGCGGGTCAGACTGCATAATTTGGCAGCCTGCTCCAGACAATCCTTGTCTTTAAAGTGTGTGTGGATATATTCTGCTATCTCTTCCATTCTTTTATCCTTGGGAACATAGGATTTTTTATAAACTGTCCGAATCCGACTGCAAAGGGTATAGAAATCTGCAATCATGCTTAATTCATCAGAACGATTAATTTCCTTCTTTTCAATTTTTTCCAATAATTTTATGATTTCCGACCCATTTCCTGTCGGCACACAAAAACTGGGGGTTTCAATGGGTTCATAAGTAGTAAAATGAACCGAAAAAGCTTCCGTCGGTTCTAAAACCTTTACATCATAATCATCCTTTTGATTCAAAAAATAAACACAATTCGGATTGATGGTAAAATGCTGATGATGAAAATAATGCTCCGCAGAACCCGAAAGCTGAATTCCCATAATATGATAGGGTTTGTTTCTGGAAGGAAATTCTGTCATCTTTGACCGATACCGTATAGTAAATTCTAATTTCTTTATTTTCAAATCTTCAAATTTCACAAAACCCCTCCTTTCCTTTAAAATTATACCATAAACTTTTCTCTCTGTAAATAAAAATTTCCTTATTTTACAAATTTCTTTTAATTCCATTGACAATACATGGCAGGGATACTATACTTTGAGTAAGAAAGGTGGGAATTTTATGAATTACCAAAATTTAAGAAATGAACTCAGAGCCTATTATGATACAACCTCTTATGAAAATGCAGAAAAGTTTCTGCAAAAATGTACATCGAAATTAGATAAACAATATGTAGAAACCATGTCTGCTTTTGAAATGAAGGTACTTCAGTACAAAATCATTTCCGAAGAATGTAATCCTGTTTTATTTGAACATTCTCCTTTTTACTACGAAACAGGAATCATTCCCGGTTTTTCTGACGGTACCAGAGAGTATAAAGATCACAAACACGCAGGCGGATGGACCATGTGGAAAAATGCAGAACAATTTTTAGATCAGGATCGGGCGCTTTGGGAGTTGCGTGTCAAACAAACAAGACAGCTTCTTTACCTGATTTGCGGTGCTTACCGTGATGCAAGTCAGCATTTTCAGATTAATCACAGACCCATTTTTGAAATGGGGTTAAAAGGCGTTTATGAAAAAGCCAAAAATGCATTGGCACAAACCATCGATGCTGATGAAATATTGTTTTTAAATTCTGTATGCGAAGGACTTCTTTGTGTCAAAAAAATCAGCGAAAAATTTGCTGAAAAGGCAATCGCCTTATCAAAAAAATTCCCTCAAAATCCTCATTACAAAAGAATTGCCGAGTCTGCCGCTCGCTGCCCATGGGAAAAACCAAAAAGCTTTTATGAGGCGTTGAATGTTTATGCATTTATGAGAAAGGTGATTGGTTCTTTGGAAGGAATCGGTCCCAATTCCTTTGGTCGTGTGGATATGGATTTGTATCCATTTTATGAAGCTGATATGAATGCAGGTGTTTCCAAGGAAGAAATTTACGATTTAATTTGTCAATTTTTAGTAACCTGGGACAGCCACTATGACCATGATATGAAAATGGAAGGGTATTCCGACCATGAACTGGAAAACACCTATGTGCTGGGCGGATGCGATTTGGAAGGAAAGCCTTTGTACAACGAACTGACCAAACTGTTCCTGATGGCAAACAAAGAAGAAAAAATCATTTTCCCAAAAATCAAATGTCGTTTTTCTCAACATTCTCCAAAAGAATATTTAGATCACATCAATGATTCTGTCACCAAAGGAACCACCACCGTTCTTTATCAAAATGACGATGCAGTAATTCCAGCATTGGTACGTTCGGGAAGAAGTCTCGAAGACGCCAGAGATTATTTGGTGGCAGGTTGTTGGGGTATCTTTACCAATTGTAATGATTGCCGCGACGATGCAAGCTATATGAATTTATTGAAGGTATTTGAATTTGAAATTCATCAACCTATGGAAATCATGCAAAATTGCAACATGGTATTTGCTCCCATTGATGAGGCAAAAACCTTTGAAGAGGTATATCGTAACACCTGCGACAATATAAACATTTTGTTTAAAGAAAGAACTCGCATGGTAACAAAGGGAGGTCAAATCTGGAGCAAGATAGACCCCTATCCCATTTTTTCTTCTTTGATGAAAAATTGTTTGGATACCAAAAAGGATTTTACAGATTGCGGAACAAAATATAAAGACGACAGTTATATGTGCGTGGGATTCCCCAATATTGTAGATTCCTTATTGGCAATTAAGGCGCTTTGTTTTGATGAGAAAAAATACACCTTCTTTGACGGTTTTTTTCGCTGTACCTGTAGCGCTGCCGTTGACCCAATATCGAATGGCTCCCGACTCACCTGATGCA
>SVJP01000024.1 GCA_015068925.1 Oscillospiraceae bacterium | reverse complement strand
GAAATGAACACCTGCTTCCAACAGTTGTTTCATTGCAATAACTGCCATTTTTACATACCTCCTGTTTTTTGATACCTCCACCTCGTTCAACGGATTGACAAACCCTTTGGGCAACCTGTCCATCCTCCCGAAATGTGTGTATTCTTAATTATTGCCAAAATATTATACCACATTTTTTCCCTAAATGCAAGCTTTTTTTAAAAAAAGTTTTTCAAAAAAAGCAAAAACCAATCCTTATGGAGTTAATTTTCGGATGTTGCCAATACATTTTTTACAAAGCATCTTTTCTTCATACAAAACCAACTCTTCTGTTTCCTCGCAAAAAATACAAACCGGATAGGATTTTTTAATATACAAGGTTTCCTTGCTCAACTTTACATCCAATTCATCCCCCGGGTGAATGTTCATTTTCCGTCTGTACTTAATCGGTATCACAAACCGTCCCAACGCATCTACTTCGTTTTTCATCCTTTTATCCTCCCATAAAAAATGCGCCTACCGAAGCAGACGCATAAAAAATGCAAACTCCGATCGTCGCTAAACAATTCTCAACAAAAGAGGACAAACTCCCACAATCACAGAGACGGATTTGCATTTTTATCAATTCAACTCTGTGACTATGAAAGTATAGGGAAATATCCCTATATAAAAATATAGAGTTCACCTCTTATTTTGTTGAATAAATTGTTTAGCATCATTAGTATATCACAAATCACATGATTTGTAAATCTATTTTTGAGAAATTATATAAAAAATAAGCAACCGTCAGGAAATTTCAATCGTTTCCTGACGGTTGTTTTCGTATAATCTATTATTCAGTTTCTTCCTCATACACCATAGTAGAGGTGTGCTCTTCATAGGTTTCGGTAAAGATATGGCTTCCGTCCTTCTTTTCCTCATCGGTATGATAAAAATAGTAATCATGTCTGTCGGGAAGAATTGCCGCCTTAATGGATTCAATCCCCGGATTACAAATTGGCCCTACAGGAAGACCGGGGTTTTTGTAAGTATTATAAAGAGAATCCACTTCCAAATCCTCAAACAACACTTCCTTCATATCATACATTCCTTCAGAGCAGGCATACACAACCGTGGCATCAATCTGCAACAGCATTTCATCCTGAATCCGATTGTAAATCACCCCTGCAATGACGGGTCGTTCCTTGTCCAATCCGGATTCCCGTTCCACCAATGCCGCCACCGTCATGATTTCATAAAAAGAATAATCCGACGGAATCCCTTTTAAATTCTGATAATGCTTATCAAATTCCGCCAACATGGTATCAATCAGCTGATAAGCATCGGTATCGGAATCAAAGGAATAGGTATTGGGGAATAAAAATCCTTGCAGCTTATGGCGGTAAGGCAGGTCCTTGGGAATTTCCTTGATAAAATCATAAGAAAATTTCCCGTGATCCAGCACTTCATAAAATTCTTCTTCCGTGCAAATATTATTTTCTACCGCTTTGGCGCAAATTTGCTCTACCGAATATCCTTCCGGCACGGAAAAATTAAAGCTTTCTTTTTTTGCTCCCTGGGTTGCCAGCACCTTGATGATATCATCCAGACACCAGCCCTTATCCAAGGTATAATCCCCATACTGCAGGGAATCATAACCGGATGCAGCCACCTTTTTCTTAAACACAAACTTAGAGCCAATTACACCTGCTTTTTTCAGCTCATCTGCCATCTGATTGATGGTGCTGCCTTCGGCAATACTAACCTCTACCTTTTGCTTGTCCACCGAAGTACTGTCATTATATTCTACCAACATCAGAATCCCATTAAATAGTAAAAACAATAACAGAAGCACGCCAATGACAATCAGCCAATTCCATTTTTTCTTCATATTATTTCTCCTATTCTTTTCCTAAATTAGAAAGTAATACAAAATAATTATATCATACTTCTTAATAAATTTCAACCATTTTCTTGTTCAGCATCATTTCAGCAACTCTTTTCATAATAAAGATGAAATTCCTGACCAAGCAATTGATGATACCGTTCCTCCGAAATATTTTCCTCCAGATGTACAAGCTCGGTACCACAAAATTCTTTATATTCTGCGCCGTTAATGGCTTTTCTTCCCTTTTCCGTCTTGATGGCAATCATGGGAGCCTTGTTAAACACAGAATCAGGATGCTTCTCGCAATAAAAACTGGGTTGAATGAAGTCCACATCATACTGTTTTTCCTCAGTAAAGGTCACAAACTGACGCCATTCTCCCTTATGAAAATCGGAAAGCACCCATCCGTGAACAGGGTCTTTTGTAAACCGATAACACTCCTCAAACTGGGGTTGCTCCAATCCCACCTCCATTTTTACAGGATATTTCGGGGCAACATCACCCACACCGATATCGCAAAAATAAACGCCGTCACCGCAAGATACCGCCAGCACTCTGTGCCGTCGCATGGGAATCTCCGTCTCTCCTCTCACATATCGGGCAAAATAATTTTTTACCTGAAACCCCATTTCCTCCAACATAAAAGACAGCAATCCGTTCAGTTCAAAACAATATCCGCCCCGATGAGATTCTACTATCTTTTCAAACAACGCTTCCTTGTCCAAATGTAACGGTTTCCCCTCCAAAATATCCAAATTCTCATAGGCAATGCTCGTTACTGCTCCATACTGAAGCTTTTTTAAAAAATCAAACGAATGTTCTATGGTGGTATGTTTGTCCAATCCGATTCGCTCAAAAAATTTTTGTATCTTTGTCATACCCTTCTTCTCCCTTCAAAAAAATACAACGGCAACAAAATCTGTGCCGCTGTATTTGTATCATACGAAAATCAAACCTTAAAATTAACACCCGTCTGTGCTTCTTCTGCAGGCTCAGTTTCAAACTGATAATCATTGCCGGGCAGAATTGCATTCAGAACGATACCTGCAATGGATGCAACTGCTAAAGCAGACAAAGTAATGGTCAGGCTTCCAATGGCAAAGCTGATGCTTCCCAAGCCCAAAGCAGAAACCAGAATAATTGCTGCCACAATCAGGTTACGGCTCTTGGTAAAGTCAACCTGATTTTCTACCACATTTCTTACCCCGATGGCAGAAATCATACCGTACAGTACAAAAGAAATACCGCCGATGACCGCCGTGGGAATCAAAGCAACCAAAGCTTCAAATTTAGGTGAGAAGGACAGAATCACTGCCACAACCGCTGCAATTCTGATAACCTTGGGGTCATACACCTTAGACAATGCCAAAACCCCTGTGTTTTCTCCGTAAGTGGTGTTAGCAGGTCCGCCAAACAAAGCAGACAAGGAAGTTGCCAAACCGTCGCCCATCAAGGTTCTGTGTAACCCCGGTTCCGCCAAGTAATTTTTTCCAACAGTAGAAGAAATAGCGGAAATATCTCCGATGTGCTCCATCATGGTAGCCAAGGAAATGGGCATAATCGCAACGATGGAACTGATGATTAACGAAGAATTGCTCCAGTCAATACCGCCAAACACGGTGCCGCCCCAATGAATGGGTAAGCCAATCCAGGGTGCTTCAATCAGATTTTGCAAAGAAGCAGTAGAGAACAACAACAGGTTTTCTTTTCCTGCCAATGCAATATACTCTGCTCCGTCTACATCAATGGTTTCGCCCCATACCAACGCTATCACGGCTGCAATCAGGCAAGAACCGAGAACACCTAACAGAATGGGAATGATTTTTGCCATACCCTTACCCCAGATGTTAAAAACAACCACGATTGCCAAGGCGATAAATGCAACCAACCAGTTTTGCTGACAGTTGCTCACTGCACTTCCTGCCAATCCCAAACCAATGGAAATGATAATGGGTCCTGTCACAACAGGAGGGAAGAACCGCATTACTTTTTTAATACCAACCAGCCTAATCAAGCCTGCCAGAACCAGATATACCAAACCTGCGCAGGCAACGCCCAAGCATGCATAAGGCAATAATTCTGCATTTGTCATACCGTCCGCACCGTCTAAAGGTGCTACTGCTGCATATCCGCCCAAAAAAGCGAAAGAGGATCCCAAAAAGGCAGGAACCTTACCCTTTGAAATCAGGTGGAACAATAAGGTTCCCAAACCTGCCATCAACAGGGTTGTTGCGATGTTCAAGCCCGTCAAAAGAGGAACCAGAACCGTCGCTCCGAACATTGCGAAGGTGTGCTGGAAGCCCAAAATTAACATTTTGGCAACACCCAACTGCTTCGCATCATAAATTGCATCTTGCTGTTTTGCCATACTACTTACACTCCCCATTCTTTTGTTTTTTTATTCAAAACAGAAATCTCTGTTTCGTTCCAAAAGAATAACCTTGCCCATACAGACAAGGTTATATTCTTCCCCATACTGTCGAAAAAAGTATATCATATTTCAAACAGCTTGTAAAGAAAATTCTGGAACTTTTAAAATCTTTGTCGAAACAGCACAATTTTTCATGTCACAATTTGGAGAAAACCACTACTTCCTTTTCCAGGGAGGCAGATAAATATATTCCTCCGAGGAGTTTAGCTCTGCCACCTCTGTAGCGACTTGTCCCACTCTGATGACATCGCCTTCCTCCAGCCATTGCTCTGACAAGGTCAGGGTATGCTCATCCAGATAGACAGTTTCGTTTTGTTTGTCTTCATTAATAAAAATTTTACTGTGAGAGGTAAAGTTTTCTCCCGTTACCGTAATCACACCGTCCTGACCGGATACAACATCGGTAATGACCACCTCGTCTAAACCGTATTGAAGGTCGGTAGGCTGATGGGGAATTTCCTTCTGGTTGTAGATATATCGTTTTCCGTACAACATATCATACTCCAGAACACCTAAATTTTCGTAATAAAAATCATCTTCTTCGCAAACCTGATGATATTTGGTAATGATTCCGTTGGAAAAACCCAGTCGTTCCATCAGATGGGAGCTAAGCTGATAGCAATTCATGGACTTATCTTCTTTTTCCCATCCCAAATTATCCCAGATGACATAATCGGTCTGATACAGATTTCCATCCGTCAAATCATCCTCGGACAAATCCAATGCAGGAAGATGGTCTCCATACAGAAGCAAAACCGTAGGTTTGTTTCGTTTCTCCAATTTTTCAATCAAATCCCCGATGAACAAATCGGTTTCATAGACCTGATTGGCATAATATTCCATTTGATGACGGCGCATCCGCTCGTCCTTGGTTTCCCCTTCTCTTCGGTCTGCACGCAGGTGCCGATAAAAAGAGCGACGATTGGTAGGGTATTTCCCGTGGGCCTGTACTGTTACGGCAAACACAAAATCCTGCTCTTCGGTCGCGTCCAGACATTTGATAATCTGGTCAGCCAACACACCGTCTTTTTCCCAGTTACGGGGGGTATATTCCAAAGGCTCCATATTTTCCACTGAAATATAGCGGTCAAACCCTAAATTTGCATACACCAAATGCCGATCATAAAACGTTCCCTTATGGTTATGCATAGCATGGGTCGCATAGCCTCGTTCCTTCAAATTATATGCCATGGATTCACAGGTGGATTCCTTCAAAATTGCAGTATAAGGATATTCGCCGGCTGAGAAAAAGTCCAGACTCATCCCCGTCAGCAATTCAAATTCCACATTGGCAGTACCACCGCCCAAAGCAGGAACCTTTATCTTACCCGTAGAATAATTCTCCATCAATTCTGTATAAACCGGAATGGGATTTTTGCTGAATCTGACATTTTTCATCAAATTTAAATCAAAATAGGATTCCAACTGAACCACAATAATATCAGGTGTTTCCTGATTCTCATCATCCTCCACGGCTTCCAGTCTGTCTTTCAGTTTGTCAATTTCCGACGGAGAATAATCCATAGGTTCATGAATCCCCGTTTCCAGGATACTGGCTGTGAAGCAATAGGCAAAGCCGTAATCACGGTACGCTCTTGGCAGATTTCGAAAATCTGTTGCAAACAATTCCGTATTCAAGGTCAAATACAGAAAAGAAAGCACCACCGTGGTCACAATTCCGGAAAACAAAATCGCCATGGGATAATTGCTTTTTCTTTTTTTGGTAAAGCGAAAGCACAGCACCAGCAATGCAATCACAATCACTGCTGCCGCAATAATCATTCCGATTTGCACAGGACTCAAATAAGCCGGAATCACATCCACCGCAGATTTGATAATCTCAAAATCAATGGCGGAAAGAGGCGTTGTCCGAGAGCTTAACACAATGCGGTTAATCGTACCCAATGTAATCCAAACCACCGAAGCAACCGAAAGAGCAAAGGTTTTTTTCGGCACAAAGAACGCCACGCACATGGTCAGCAATACAATCATCACATTCATCAAAAACATAAAAGGAGAAGTACCGATAAAATACACAAAAGCATTCCCCATCGCCTGACGACCGCACATTTCCAGAAAAAATGTGATGATGACTGAAAGCAGAATTGCCTGTATTTCAGTATGCGCCTTTATTTTACGAACCACTGCAAAAAACACTTTGGCGGCTCTGGTATCATTCAATTTTACAAAAAATTGCTTGATTGCAAAAATCCAACGAGATAATAGCTGTTTCAATGTTACCCTTCTCACTTTAGCTTAATTTGTCGAACAAAAGAGAAATCGCTCGTATTTCATATTATAACATATTCTATTTTATTTTTCAATCCCTAATTTTTCTTTTTAATAACATGATACGAAATTTTTTAAAAAGATATGCATTTTTGACAACAAAAAAAGGAACGATTCGTAAGAATCATCCCTTTCCGGAACAGAAACTATTTCAGTTCTACAGAAGCACCGGCTTCTTCCAGCTTAGCTTTCAGAGCTTCAGCGTCTTCCTTAGCCAGACCTTCTTTCAAGGTGGTAGGAGCACCGTCTACAGCTTCCTTCGCTTCTTTCAGACCCAAACCTGTAGCTTCGCGAACCAGTTTGATTACGTTCAGCTTAGAAGCACCAGCGTCCTTCAGGACTACATCGAATTCAGATTTTTCTTCTGCAGCACCGGCAGCAGCACCACCAGCAGCAGGAGCAGCAGCTACAGCTACAGGAGCAGCAGCAGATACGCCGAATTCTTCTTCCAGAGCTTTTACCAGTTCAGACAGTTCCAGAACGGTTAAGCTTTTTACTTCTTCGATTAAGTTAGTTACTTTTTCACTCATTCTTTGTTACCTCCATTTACAAAATTACATTATGCTGATTTTTGCTCCGCAATTGCATTCAGAACAATTGCAAGGCCACGCAGATTTGCATTAAGCACATTTGCAAATCCGGAAATCGGAGCATTTAAGCCACCAAGAGCTTTTGCAACCAAAACCTCTCTGGACGGCAAGTCCGCTAAAGCCTTAATTTCGTCCAGGCCGATTACCTTCCCGTCAACGAAACCTGTTTTAATTTCAAACACTTCATTCTCTTTAGCGAATTTTGATAAGACCTTCGCAGGAGCAACAGGATCAGTATAGCTCAGAGCCATGGAAGTAGGTCCGCTCAGGAAGGGATCCAATTCACTCAGACCCTGCTGTTCCGCTGCGAACTTCACCAAGGTATTTTTTACAACCTTGTACTCAACACCTGCTTGTCTCAGTTCATTACGAAGCTTCGTGTCCTGTTCAACAGTCAAACCTCTGTAATCAACAAAGATACCGGCAGAAGCCTGTTCCAGCTTTTGAGCAATTTCTGCTACCTGTGCTTTCTTTTGTTCCAGTACTTTATCATTTGGCATACGATTGTTCACCTCCTAACAGACGATAATAGTAAGAGCGGAATCCCGTTTTGGCGAACGGAATTCTATATGCCGAACTTTCATCGGCTTCACAAACCGTGTTGGCAATCACGGGATGTAATCAATCAAATAGGGGTTCTTCGCCCCATAGACAAAGAACCCCTTCACAATCATATTGTTCCGGATCTTCTTCCTCGGCAGGATCTTTTAGGTTATGCTTCTTTCGAAGCTCCTGCTGTCTATGGAAAACATATTCGACTTTAGCATTATACCACTCTTTTCTTATCTTGTCAAGAGTTTTTTAAAAATTTTTTTATTTTTTTGATGACAACTGCATTTTCTTAAGAATAACTCCATAGACATACAGTCATATGATGCAATTGATGGGGTATCATTCTGAATATCATGTTATTCCAATTTCGAAAAAATTGATACATCACTGCTTTCCTCATTGTATTCCACTTTACATCCTAATGCTTCCGTAATTGCCCGCAATGGCAAATAAATTCTATCACCATAATTGATAGCTGGCATATCCGAATACAAAAATTTTCCATTTTTGTAAAATCCGTTTTTATCTTGAGGAATTTGAATATTCATTTCATGACCATCAATCAAAACAGTTTGCGTTTCGCCATCCCAATTTACGGTATAATTTAATTTTTCAAACACAGCCCGAACCGGTATCATAGTACGATCTTTTATTAAAAGGGGTGGCTTTGGAAATATTACTTCTTCTCCATCTACATAAACCTTCCCCGGTAAAAAAGGAATTTCAATCAACGAAACCAAGCCTGTCATATATACTTGATTTACATCAGCAGATACTGAAAAAAGATTGTCTTCTTTTTGTCCAATATAAGAAAAAATTCCCGGAAGCAGTACTTGATTATCATTTGATATCAAAAAATGATTTTCGCCTTTTTTGGCGTAAAAAATAGTCTTTCCTGCAAATTTACCCCATGATGAAAACCAATCATATTCAATGGGAAATTTTTCATTTCCGTATTGATCAACCAAACTCTTCTTTTGATCAATTGTTACAATTGCCGTTCCGTCCTCTATTCTGGTAGCAGAATCCCATACAGGCTCGACGATATAATTCCCTTCCGTATCAATCAATCCCCATTTTCCTTGATAAACTGAACCCGCAGTAGTATAAACTCCTCCCACATTCACCAATGCTGTCCCATTGACAAAAGGATCTGTCCAGAACCAATCAGCATTTTCCAAAACAACGGTACCATTTTCATTTACATATTTTCCTCGACTAACATTCGCTTTATTCGTTCTGTATGATTTCTCATAATATACCGGTTTTGGGTACTCAATCGATGGCAAAGGTGTAGGCTCAACGGACGTTTCTTCCTGCGGTGATTCCGCAAGCTTCCCATCTTCTCCCACATAATCAACATACTTATCCGGATATCCTCTCGTTACTTTCCATACTCCATTTTGAAAAACAGCCGAATCAGCACTTTTATCTTCATACAGGAAAGTTCCATCATCATGATATATCTGAATACCTGAAACAACATCTCTTAAAGAATAAGTTTCTGTTCCCAAATTAATTAAATATACATTATGCATATCCGTTCGCCATTCCCAAGTAATTCCTTCATTTGCAAGATAAGGTCTGTCAATGTAAAGTCGTTTTGTTCCGTTATCTTCCAACAAAGTACCAAAAGAATGCAATTCGTCCACGTTGACAACAATTTCCTTATCTATTTTTAATGAGTCAATTTTTGTTTCTCCAATAAAAAGTTGGTGGCTCGACTGATAAACAAAATATTCTTCCTGTATTAAAAAAGGTGTTGATTCACGAAGCTGTTTTTTACTTTCTTGTCTTCGAAGTACAATTTGTTCTCCATCATTGCTGCTTGTTGAAATAACACCGTATTTCTTTAAAGTTTCAAGCCTTGCATACACCTTACCGTTTACCTCATACGCATTTTCCAAAACATCATTTACAAAAAATGTTACAGATTTTGCCGTACCAATAATTTCTTCTTGATCCGCCTTATGATACAATTCTCCATCATTTTGCATACGAATCACGCCGTAATCACCTGTTGCATTACGAACAATATATCGATCTTCTCCGGCAGAAAAAACAGTGGAAAATTCATAATCCGACACCAATTGATTCTTTTCGTTGATAATCGCTTTCAGATTTCCTTTTTCATTGTTTGCCACAGCGAAAAATTCATCAGACAAGACTGTAATTTCATCATATTCAAAAGGAATCATCAAGCTTAATGTTTCATCAAAAATACCGTATTTAATTTTATTTTCAATTGTTTTTTTTGCTACGGTAGCAGTTTGTACAGAACCATAGCTATCCGGATAAAAACAAATATCTTTAAATATTGAAAGATCACCCGAAAATGAATAAACATTGGCAATTTTATCGCCATTTTTATTGGCTAAAAAAGCTGTTTTCATTTCTTCATTATATGCAATGCTTCCATTTCTTTGTATTGTTGCAACAACGGTGCCTTTTGTATCAATAACATCTTTGTAACTTGAAGAATTCTGAGATACGCTGTGAACCAACGCATATCCTTGATTAAAGTCCCCGGGTTCATCATGAAGTTTAAAAGGCGGTTTAATCACTCGGTTTCCTGAAGAATCAATATAAAAAAATTCTTCTCCTGTTAAGTCTTTAATCAAAGCTAAGCCATTATGAAACGAATTACCATGATAATTTTCGGGGATAGAAATTACCAAATTCCCACTCTTGTCAACATATCCTCGCCCTGCAGGACCCCATGCCCATGCAAGCCCCTCAGAATATTCGAAAATCCGGCTCCACTGATCATTTTCGACCCCATTTTTATCAAAAACAAAATACTGATATACATCGCCATTTCTATTCCATACATTTCCCCAACCATCCGAAAAACCGGTTGTGGTATCATACTCCAATGGTACTACAATTTCTCCTTGTTTGTTAATATATCCTGATTTGATTGTTTCCGGATGATAAACCTCGGCCATGCCTTCATGGAATTCATAAGCATGAGTATGACCAAATTGTAAAGGGATTACAACACTTCCCTCATAATCAATATACCCCCATTTTCCGTCTAAACAAACTGCCGCAAGCCCCTCGGAAAAAGAGCCAACATCATCCCAAACCAAAGGAACTACTAATTCTCCGTACCGATCTATAAATCCCCATTTACCTTCCTGACCGTTAAAATCAAAGCCTTGCACCGCCGCATATCCTTCCGAAAAATTACTAACATGCTGCCACTCACAAGGCGTTACATATTCAAAACGAGAAGGTTCTGATGCAAAAGTGACCGGTGTTTGAAATAGTATTATCAGAGTCATTATCTGTACCATTATTACTATTCGTCTTTTTAACATAAAAATCCCTCCTACTTTGATTTTCTCACCTTCATTATAGCAAATACCGCAAGAAAAATCAAGCCTTAACAAAATTCTTCTTCCCTTTTCTCTTTTTTTGCGGTATAATAATAGAAAAGGAGTGTCTTATATGCAAACAATTTTCATCAATCAGAATGATGCAGATCAGAGGCTTGACAAATTTTTACAAAAAACCTTTCCTTCCTTGCCCACCTCTGCCATGTATAAATATATCCGCAAAAAGCGAATCAAGGTCAATCATAAGCGTGCAGAAATTTCTACCCGACTTCAGGAAGGGGATAAGGTAGAATTATATATTGGTGACGATTTTCTCACTCAGGCTCCCAAAGATACGAGCTATCAGACCTTACAATGCAATCTCTCCATAGCTTATGAGGACGAACATATTCTTATGATCGAAAAGCCCTTTGGTTTGGTAGTTCACGAGGATGCAAACGAGCAAACCCACACTCTCATTAACTATATTAAGGCTTATTTATATCAAAAGGGTGAATACCGTCCCGAAGAAGAACATTCCTTCACCCCCGCCCTTTGCAACCGGATTGACCGTAACACAGGAGGGCTTGTGATTGCTGCAAAGACCGCTGAAGGACTTCGGGTCATGAACCAAAAAATCAAGGACAAAGAAATCGAGAAAAAATATCTTTGTATTCTGCAGGGAATTCCCCGCCAAAAAGAAGGAATTCTCACAGGATATCTGACCAAGGATTGCGACAAAAATAAAGTGACTGTCCAATCCGAACCCTCAGAGGGAGCAAAAAAGGCAGTCACCAAATATCAGATATTAGAACAAAAAGGAAACCACAGTTTAGCGGAAATCACGCTGATTACAGGAAGAACACACCAAATCCGTGCTCACATGGCATCCATAGGACTTCCCCTTTTAGGAGATGTAAAATACGGTGGTAAAAGAATGCAAGGCTCCTATCAGGCACTTTATTCCTATCGGCTTACCTTCCGATTCACCACCCCTGCAGGAAAGCTCGAGAGCTTAAAGGGAAAAACTGTTGTCGCAAAAGATGCTCGTGCAGCTTTAGGCTGGGAATCACTGTAGTGCAGTTCGAATGAGATTCGCAATTTGAGCTGCAAGAATTTCGTATCCTTCACCCGTCAAATGGACCCCGTCGGGTGAAAACAGTTCGGAACGGTTCTGTAAAGGGGCATATAAATCATTCACCTGCAGTCCCAGTTCTTCCGCCAATTGCTTTGCAATTTCATTCCGTTTCTGAACAATCTGATTCCGTTCTGCAAGGATGGTTAAATCCTCTTTTTCTCTGACCGGTGTTGTCAAAGCAATGACAATCGGAACCCCTTGGTATAACTCCATAATTTCTTTGAGTACCTTTCGGTACTCTTTTTCATATTCTTCATCACTCAGATGCCAGCCGTGAAGACCGTTGTTGATGTGAATCAAATCGCACCGCTTCTGTTGTGACTTCATATAACGGAGACCGTCCATAAACTTCGGATTGTCAATTCCTTTTGAGGTACCAAAGCCGTCTGCAAAGATTTTTTCTTCCAGACAATGGTTCACCCGTCTGCAGTAACCGCAGGAAATGGAATCCCCGATTAACAACACTCTTTTTTCTTCTCTTTCCGGATGGTCCCACCAGATGTTATCCCATTCATAGGTTTCCAAAGGCGTTTGTTTTGTTTCCTGTTCATATGTGAAATCCATCATTCTTCTC
Organism: Oscillospiraceae bacterium; assembly: GCA_015068925.1. Classification (GTDB taxonomy): domain Bacteria; phylum Bacillota; class Clostridia; order HGM11514; family HGM11514; genus SIG438. Next base: position 7,921 of record SVJP01000024.1, on the reverse strand, counting down.
CTTATTTTCCATGTTTTGCAAGCAAATCGGCACGAATATCCCACAATGTCTGAGACAAATCCACGTAATATTCATGAGGATTATCAAACCGCAGCACTTCATCCCAAAGGGTTCCGACCTGTTCCTTACAGAATTTCTGAATTTCCTGAACGGAAGGACTTTCATACACACATTCCCCGTTTACAAAAATGGGCTGTAACAGTTCCTTTGCATAAAAATCCGTTACGGTTTTCCGTTTCCAGGTATGCTCCGGATCAAAAATTTCATAAGGACGGGAATCATCAATGGTTTCGTTAAAATCGGTTACCACGTCTGCAATCGCCTTGTCATTTTCCCGTGAGAACAAACGGTACACCTTTTTAAATCCGGGATTGGTGATTTTGGCAACATTTTCGCTGATTTTAATTTTGGGAAGATAACTTCCGTCCTCTCCTTCTACCGCCACCAGCTTATAGATTCCGCCAAAGACAGGCTCAGAACGGGAGGTAATCAACCGTTCCCCAACCCCGAAGGAATCAATTTTCGCCCCTTGAGCAAGGAGTGTTTCAATGATTTTTTCATCCAAGGAGTTGGACGCCACAATGGGGCAATCCTCAAATCCGTTTTCATCCAAAATCTTTCTCACCTTTTTGGTCAGATAAGTAATATCACCGCTGTCAATCCGTACCCCCCCGGGACGGTATCCTGCAGGAATGACCACCTCATGAAATACCTTCATGGCATTGGGAAGACCGGATTTTAATACATTATAAGTATCAATCAGCAAGGTACAGCTTTGAGGATATACTTGAGCATATTTTTTAAATGCTTCATATTCGGTGTCAAACATCTGCACCCAGCTGTGTGCCATGGTGCCAAGGGCGGGAATATCATAATATTTTTCACAAATGGCACAAGCCGTTCCCACACATCCGCCAATGTATGCCGCTCTGGCACCCATAATGGCACCGTGAGAGCCCTGGGCACGACGGGAGCCGAATTCCATCACCGCTTTTCCCTGTGCAGCTCTTACGATTCGGTTTGCCTTAGTGGCAATCAAGCTCTGATGGTTAATGCTGAGCAACACCATGGTTTCCACAAATTGTGCCTGAATCACAGGACCTCTTACAATCAAAACAGGCTCATGAGGGAAAATGGGCATTCCTTCCTCCGCTGCCCATACATCGCAGGTAAATTTAAAATCCGCCAAATATTGCAAAAATTCTTCGCTGAACAACTTCTTGCTCCGCAAAAATTCAATATCATCCGCTTCAAATTTCAAATTTTTCAAATAAGAAATCAACGGGTTCAGTCCTGCCATGATAGCAAAACCGCCTTCATCGGGAACCTTGCGGAAAAACATATCAAACACCGCAATCTTGTCCTTCAACCCGTGCTCAAAATAACCGTTCGCCATGGTTAACTCATAAAAATCGGTCAGCATGGTCAAATTCACATCTTCAGCCCAATTTGTTGTCTTCATGTTTGCTCACTCCTAACTGTTCAGATATTCGGTTTCGTTTTTCTTTTCCCGTGCCATTAAATCAAAAATAGCATCACGGGGATTTTTTCCTTCAAATAATACTGCATACGCCTGACGGCAGATGGGCATTTCCACATGATACTCCTTTGCCAACTCATACGCCGCAGCCGCAGTTTTCACTCCTTCTACTACCATATGCACCTGCTCTAAGGTTTCTTCCAGAGTGTGACCCTGACCAATCAGGATTCCCGCTCTTCGGTTCCGACTGTGCATACTGGTACAGGTAACAATCAAATCACCGATTCCCGATAACCCTGCAAAGGTATGAGGGTCTGCTCCCATGGCACAACCAAGACGGGTGATTTCCGCCAAACCACGGGTCATCATTGCCGCTTTTGTGTTGTCTCCCAAGCCAAGTCCGTCTAAAATACCGGCACAAAGAGCAATGACATTTTTCAAAGAACCCCCCAGTTCAACTCCAACCATGTCCGTATTGGTGTACACACGAAATTCAGGGGCCATGACCAAATCCTGAATTTTCTTCGCCTGAGACATATCCTGACAGGACACCACGTTGGTGGTAGGAATCCCCTTCCCCACTTCTTCTGCATGGGAAGGACCTGACATCACCGCAACATTTGCCTCGGGAATCACATCGGTCAGAACCTGGGAAAGACGCATCAGACTTCCTTCCTCAAGCCCTTTGGAAATATTTAAAATAATCTGCCCCTGATAATGAGGCTTCATCTTGTTTGCTGTTTCACGCATGGTATGAGAAGGAACTGCGGTAATCACAAGCTCTGCTCCCTCCATGGCTTCTTTCACATCTGTGGTAAACTGAACCGTCTCCCCAATGGAAACGCCGGGAAGAAACTGTCTGTTTTCACGATACTGCTCCATATCCTTTGCCTGAGCAGGGTCGAACACCCATAAAGAAACAGTATGCCGTTTGGAAAGAAGCACCGCCATGGCTGTTCCCCAGCTTCCTGCTCCGATTACACCGATTTTTGCCATATTATCCCGTCCTTTCCGACTTCTTTTTTTCGCCTAATTTCCGTTCTGTGCCCTGCTTTAACCGTACCAGATTGCCTCGATGCATCAAGATGGCAGATGCCCCTGCCAGCACACCGAAAACAAGAAAGGGTAAATGGTCAAAGCCCAAAAGAATGACAGGCAACAGTATCAAGCCTGCCGCAGAGCAAACAGAACCCAATGAAACATATCTGGTGATGGCGACAATCACCACAAAAATCACCAACAAACACAAAAAAATCACAGGCTCCAGCATGGCAATCACAGCCGCACTGGTCAGCACTCCTTTGCCGCCCTGAAATTTAAAGTAAACAGGGAAATTATGACCCAAAATGGCAAAAAATCCTGCGGTACAACGATAAATTTCCCCATTTTCAAAGACTGATGTTCCCAAATTGGCGCAAAGCTCCACCAAAAATCCGGTCAGATAAATGGCAAGAACGCCCTTTATCGCATCCCCTACCACTACCATAACAGCCGCCTTTTTTCCCAAAGTGCGCAAGGTATTGGTAGCACCTGCATTTCCGCTTCCGTGCTTTCTGATATCCGTCCCATACATACGGGACACCAAAATGGAAGTATTGATACTTCCCAATAAATAAGCAACCACACAAATCAACAACAATGCAATCATGCTTATCCCTCCTGTTCACGGGTTTTTTCGCGAATCATCATCCGAATGGGGGTTCCTTCCAACCCGAACACCGAACGAATCTGATTTTCTAAATACCGCTGATAAGAAAAATGGAACAATTCCTTGTTGTTCACAAAGAATACAAAGGCAGGAGGCTTCACACCCACCTGAGTGGCATACAAAATCTTTAACCGTTTTCCCTTATCGCTGGGAGGCTGCACCTGTGCTGTCGCATCTCCGATAATATCGTTGAGCATACCGGTAGAAACCCGCATGGCATGCTGCTCGCTTACATAGTTAATCAATTCAAACAGCTTGGTGACACGTTGCCCCGTTTTGGCAGAGATAAACACAATGGGAGCATAGGTCATAAAGCTTAACCCTTCCATTACCTGAGTACGGAACAGATTCATGGTCTTTCCGTCCTTTTCCACCAAATCCCATTTGTTGACCACAATCACAATGGCTCTTCCCTTTTCATGGGCATATCCTGCAATTTTGGTATCCTGCTCGGTAACTCCTTCGGTGGCATCCAGCATCAGAAGGCAAACATCACTTCGTTCAATGGCGGTAAGAGACCGCACCACACTGTAATGCTCAATATTTTCATCAATCTTTTTCCGTTTTCTCATCCCTGCAGTGTCTACAAACACATATTGCCGACCTTCATATTCATAAGGAGAGTCTACCGCATCACGAGTGGTTCCCGGAATATCGCTGACAATGTGACGGTCCTCTCCCAAAATACGATTAATCAAAGAAGATTTCCCTGCATTGGGCTTTCCAATCACCGCCACACGGGTGACCTCTTCGTCATAGTCCTCCAAATCAACGGTATCAAAATTTTCCGTTACCGCATCCAAAAGCTCGCCCAAGCCAAGACCGTGTGTGGAAGAAATGGGATACATTTCGTCCAGTCCCAGATTGTAAAACTCATAATATTCCATAGGCGGTTCCCCAATCTGGTCCACCTTATTAATTGCCATAATCACAGGCTTTGAGGATTTTTGCAACATTGCCGCAATTTCTCTGTCCGTTGCGGTTACCCCTTCTTTAACATTGGTTAAAAACACAATCACATCCGCCGATTCAATCGCCAGCTCTGCCTGACGACGCATTTGCGAAAGAATAATATCCTTACTGTACGGCTCGATTCCGCCCGTATCAATTAATATAAAGGAATGGTTCAGCCATTCCACGTCGGCATAAATTCGGTCACGGGTGACACCGGGAGTATCCTCCACGATAGCAATCCGCCGTCCTGCCAGACGGTTAAACAAGGTGGATTTTCCTACATTAGGACGTCCCACCACCGCTACGATAGGTTTTCTTTGCATGGTTGTTCTCCTATTTCTATGATTTTTTCCAAAAAGTCATAACCGCTGTCTGCCACAGGGATGATGGGAACTCCCAACAACTCCTGTGCTTTCTCCAGGGTCATATCATCCAAAAAAATGGGTTCGTCGGCTTTGAGCATATTGTTTGAAATCAACAATGCCTGACCCAACTCTTTCCCTGTTAACTGCTCTGTCAAATCCTTTCCGGTAATCAGTCCCGACACGGTAATCAGCTCACCGAAAAACCGATTCTCTATGGCATGCACGGTGCTTTCCACGCCTTTTGACTTCAATTTCTTTGCAAATTCAGAAAACAAGGAATATGCCGCCTTCCCTGTAGCAATAGAAAGCTTCGCTTTTTTGGGGGTAAATTCCTCTAATCCGTCATAAAATTCTTCCCGAAACGAGCTAATCATTCCCACACCGTTTTCAATCTGGGGAAAGCCTTCATAATCAGAAGCATGAGGAAGTGGCCGTTCTGCCTTTAAATAAAATTCATCCCCTGCAAAAATCAAGCGCGTTCCTACCGTTTCCAAAAGCTCCTTCTGCAATGCCTCCAATTGATTCAAAAAGGCAATGCAATCCTCTTTTTCATAGGGTTCCAGCGGATAAAGTCCTTCCCGATAACGGGTAATGCCCACAGGAACCGCAGAAATACTGGCAACATAAGGGTAAAGAGAAGCCAGGTCACGAACACTTTTCACAAATGCTTCTCCGTCGTTTAATCCCTTACAGCACACAATCTGACAATTCATGGTAATCTTATTGTCTGCCAGATACCGCATTTTATCCATCAAATCCCCTGCAAACCGATTGTTGAGAAGCTTACATCGCAAATCAGGGTCAGTTGCCTGAACCGATACATTTAAGGGACTGATGCGCGCCTTGACCACACGCTCCAAATCTTCCATGGACATATTGGTCAAAGTAACATAATTCCCGTGTAAAAACGAAAGCCGTGAATCGTCATCCTTAAAATACAAGGTATCCCGCATACCCGGGGGCAGCTGATCAATAAAGCAAAACACACATTTGTTCCGACAGCTTTTTGCTTTATCAATCAAAGGATTTTCAAACAAAACCCCCAAATCTTCAAATTTATTTTTAATTGTTTTCTTTTTCTTTTTTCCTTTGTCTGTGAGAAGCTCAAGCACCACCGATTCCTCAGAACAAAAAAAGCGGTATTCCAAGATATCATAAACCGGTTCCCCGTTGATGGTTTCAATCACCCATCCGGGTCTGATTCTGTGCTTCCAAGCAAGACTCCCTTTTTCCACTCTGTCAATCCGTGCACTCAATGCTCTCACCTCCGTTCTCTTTTATTTTATCTCAAAAGCCCTCTTTCGTCAAGAGGTTTATCCAAAAATTACCTGAACCAAAATCATATAAAAAGCGGTGCCGCCGCCAATGGATATCAGCAAATTTTTCCATTTTAGATAACTGATGATGACAAACAAGCACCCAATCGCCTCGGGCATTCCGTAAGACCAGGAAAGAAGAGAAACATCTTTAAAGCAATATACCACCAGCATTCCCATGACTGCTGCAGGCAACACCTTCCCGAGATACAAAACCGCATGGGGAATTTCCTTTCCTGAAGGAAACAGAAAAAAGGGCAGAAACCGAATCAGAATGGTTGCACCCGACAACATCAAAACCGTAATCAACACTTGTACTCCCGTCATTGTTTCCTTCCTCCCAACACAGGCTTTAATAAAATCAGGCTCAGCAAAATTCCCACCATTGCCCCCACCAGAAAATAATCACGGGGCAATGCAATCAGACAAATCAGAGTCAGTACAACCCCGATTGCTCCCGGTGCTCTGTTTTCTCGCACCATCAGCTGATCCACAAAAATCACCAAAAAAAGTGCCGTCATGGCAAACTCAATTCCCTGAGAGGAAAAGGGCAACACCTGCCCCAGTAAATTCCCAAGCAATGACCCCATAATCCAATAACAATGGTCCAACAGCACAATAAAAAAGGAATACCAGGTCTGATCGACTCCTTCAGGGGCTTTGGTAGAACAAAGAAGGGCATAGGTTTCATCCGTCAAGCCAAAAATCATATATCCTTTCTTCCTTTTATCAATCTGCCGAAAGGGTTCTAACATAGAAAGCCCGTAAAACGCATATCGGGCGTTAATCAACAAGCCCATAAAAAAGGCGGTGATAGGTTGAAATGACGCTACCACAAGCTCTGTTGCAAAAAACTGCAGAGAACCGGAAAAAATGGTCACGCTCATCAGCAGTGCCCATCCCCAGCCATAGCCTTTTTCTCTTAACAACACACCAAAGGCAAGTCCCAAAAACAAATACCCCATCAAAACAGGCATGGTTTTGGGAAATGCCGCTTTCAGTGCTTTTTTCTTCATTTGCATCACTCCACGGTCAAAATACGAAAAACGGCACAAAGGCAAACCGCCCCTGTGCCGCATAAGCTGCGCATTACGCTTCTTTTTTCGCTACAACCTGCTTTCCTTTGTAGAAGCCACAAGAGCCGCATACTCTATGGGGCATCATGAACTCCTGACACTGGGGACATTTTACCATCCCGGGAATCGCAAGCTTCCAGTTTGCACGTCTCTTATCTCTTCTGGATTTCGATACCTTATTCTTAGGTACTGCCATTTTCTACACCTCCTTAAACAGACAAAATGAGGGGTTCCTCGTATCTTTTAGTCTTTTAATAATTGTTTGAGTACGGACAATCGGGGATCAATTTCCTCCTCGCAATCGCAAGGTCCTTCATTCAAATCATGTCCGCATTTGGCACAAAGGCCTTTACAATCTTCCCGACACAAATAACGAAAATCCATCTCCAGTAAAATTCCGTGGCGGACAATCGCCGTCACATCAATCATTCCGTCAGACAGAAAATCCTCCCAATCCTCCGGTTCACGAAAGATTTCATGAATGGAGCAAGGAAAGGAACGGGAAAATTCCTTTAAACACCGGGCACACTGTAGGTTCAGCACAAACTCGCATTCTGCCGAAAACTGAATCACATCACTGCCCAGATTAACAAAAGCACCGTTTACCGTTACGGTATCCTGCAATGCCACACCGTCTCCGTCCAAATCCAACTCTTCGGGAGAGAAGGCAGCTTCCTGCAAGGCAACGGCTGCACCTTCGTGTTTTAACAACTGTAATAATTCAATTTTCACTTGGTCTCACCTCGGCACAGTGTATATAGTATACTAAAAAATTTCTTTCTTGTCAAGGGATTTTTGAAATTTTGTGCAATTTTGCTTATTTTGTCAATTCCAAAGTATCCATTGCAATCATCATTTCTTCATCGGTGGGAATGACCAGAGTACGAACCGTTGCGCCTTCTGCAGACACATCCAACGCCACACCGCGCTGATTGTTCTTTTCTTCGTCAATCTTAATTCCCATAAATTCCAGACCTTTGGTGATTTCCATTCTGCCTGCACAGTTGTTTTCACCAATTCCT
>SVJP01000023.1 GCA_015068925.1 Oscillospiraceae bacterium | reverse complement strand
TTAGCGGAGGGATTTGAAGAAATTGAAGCACTGACTGTGGTGGATTACGTCCGTCGTGCAGGAATTGAACTGAAAACAGTTGGTGTGACGGGAAAGATTGTAACAGGTTCTCACGGGATTCCCGTAACGGCAGACCTGTTACCTGAGGAAACAACCGTTCCGAATATGGTGGTGTTACCCGGCGGATTACCGGGCACCAATTATTTGAATGAGAGTGAGTATGTGAGAAGTATCCTTACCAAATGTCTTGAGCATGGTGGTATGGCGGCAGCGATTTGTGCAGCACCTTCTGTTTTGGGCGGAATGGGACTTTTGAAAGGAAAAACCGCTATTTGCTATCCCGGATTTGAAGAAAAGTTGCTTGGTGCAACGATTTCCGAAACACCGGTTGTGCGAGACGGAGCTATCATTACTGCAAAATCTGCAGGTGTGGCAAATCAGTTTGCTTATGCCATTATTTCTGCATTGACCAATCAGGAAAAAGCGGAAGAAATCCGCAATCAAGTTTACGATATTTAGGAGGAAAGGGAATGCCAAAGATAAAGAACAGTTATCAGCTAACACCTTCCGGTGTGCATTGGCTGTTGTTTACCGTAATTTTATTACAGGTTTTTTGTACAATTGTGTATGGAATCTTATATTCCTTTTTCAGCTTCGAACGGCCGGATGGATATTTGCTTCGGCTTTGTTTGCAAATTTTTGCAGTTTTACTACCTGCGGCATTGTACTTATATCCCAAAAATATTGATGTTACTGAAACCTTTTTGATTCACCATTTAGATCTGAAAAATGTTTTGATTTTGGCAGGAATGGGTATTTGTATTCAGTATGTCTGCCGAATGATTAATACTGTAACAATGCTTGTGCTGGAATGGTGCGGTGCAGAAACCTTGTCGAGTGTTTTGGCGGTACCGAAAAATGTCGGGAGTTTTCTTCTGGCTTTGTTGGCACTTGTTTTAATCCCTGCTATAACGGAAGAGCTTTTGATGCGCGGTGTGGTTCTTCATGCCTATTTATGGCGTGGCAGCAAAAGTGCTGTGATTGCCTCGGCTTTTTTATTTGCCATTGTTCATTTGGATGTGAGAAATCTGGTTTCCACATTTTTGTTGGGAATGATTTTGGCATTTGTGGTCTTGCAGACCGGCTCCATTTGGGCAGGGATGATTCTTCATGGAGTGAACAATTTATTGGTGCTGATCAGTTTTATGATTGAACAGAATATGTCCGGTCTTTGGATTGAGATTATTATGATTGTTCTTTTCTTAGCATCGTTGTTTTGCTTTTTCTGGTTGCTCCGTGTGTTCAAGGAACACAATCGGGAAAACGGAGCAAGGGTGGATATTCCTATGAAAAAAAGTGTTGCTTATGATTTGGGAAGGATTGTGTTTAGCTTGCCCGGTCTTTTAATTCTGATTTGTTTTGTTTTGTTTCAGGTGTTTTTATTTAATGGGGTGTAACTGTGATAGAAGATAATATTAATTATGAGTATATTATTCGGTATTTAAGAGAAATGACAGATGATAAGGATGCTTTGCTGCGGGAAATGAGAACCTATGCTGAAGCAAATGAGGTGCCTGTTTCTCAACGGGAAACATCTGCCTTTTTGCAATTTTTGTGTGCGGTGAAGCAACCAAAACGAATTTTAGAAATCGGCACCGCCATTGGCTATTCTGCCATAGCAATGGCGAAAAACTGTCAGGCGGAGATTGTGACCTTAGAACGGGATGAAGCTATGATTACAACTGCCAAAGATTATATCTGTCGCGCAGGCTTGGAGAACCGAATTACCATTATAGAAGGGGATGCAACAAAAACTCTTTCTCGAGTGAGCGGTGAGTTTGATTTGGTATTTATTGATGCGGCAAAAGGACAGTATGAAACATTTTTGAATCAGATTACTGTATCCCATGGTGGAATTTTAGTTTGTGACAATGTGCTATATAAAGGGATGACAGCCACGGATGAATTGGTAGTAAGAAGAAAAATTACCATTGTAAAACGGTTGCGTGAATTTTTAAAAGAATTGATGAATGATGAAAATTATGTCACTTCTCTTCTTCCATTGGGAGACGGAGTGGCATTGGCTTGTAAAAAAGGGTGTGACAAAAATGAGTAGAAAATTGGAATTGTTAGCTCCTGCGGGAAATTTTGCCAAATTAAAAACCGCATTACAATATGGTGCTGATGCGGTTTATTGTGGGTTGAATCGGTTTTCCCTTCGGGCAGCAGCAGATAATCTGACTCCCGAGGAATTAAGAGAAGGAGTAGAATTGGCGCATGGAATGGGGAAAAAACTCTATTTGACTGCCAATGTGATTTTGCATAATCATGAATTGGAAGGGTTTGATGAAATTTGTCGTATTGCCGTTGATGCAGGAGCAGATGCGATGATTATTTCTGATTTGGGTGCATTTGAAATTGCTTCCCAATACAAGGATAAGATTCGGCTTCATGTCAGTACTCAGGCAAGCAATACCAATTATCGTTCCATGAATTTATGGCATAAAATGGGTGCGTCTCGTGTGGTGTTGGCGCGAGAATTGTCTTTTGAGGAAATTGCAGAAATCAGAAAAAATGTATCTGATGAGTTGGAAATTGAAATGTTTGTTCATGGAGCAATGTGCATTGCCTATTCAGGAAGATGTCTGTTAAGCTCTTATCTGACGGGAAGAGATGCTAACAGTGGTGCTTGCGCCCAACCTTGCCGCTGGAATTATTATGTAACGGAGGAACAACGTCCCGGTCAGCCCATGCAGATTACGGAAAATGAACATGGCACCTTTTTGTTTAATGCCAAGGACATCTGTCTTGTGGAATATCTGGATGAAATTCAGCGTGCCGGTGTGAACAGCCTTAAAATCGAAGGACGAGTCAAAACCGGATATTACAATGCCATTGTAACAAAAGCATATCGTGAAGCTATTGATGCTTTTGAAGAAAAAGGAGTCGACTATAAAAATGACCCTTATTATTTTGAGGAGCTTTGTAAGGTGAGCCACCGTGATTATTACACCGGCTTTGCTTTGGGAAATCCCATGGAAGCAGGGCAGATTTACGGCACAAGCTCTTATATTAGAACTTATGATATTATTGGTGTGGTAGAACGAGTGGAAGACGGAACGGTATATTTGGAACAAAGAAACCGTTTTTGCTTGGGCGATTGTGTGGAGTTTGTACCGCCTGAAGGAAGATTTGTTTCTCATCAGATAAGAATGATGAAAAATGAACGGGGACAGGAGATTGACTGTGCTCCTCATGCTCAGATGAAAGTGATGATTGACGCACCTGAAGGGAGTTTCCCGGCAGGAACCATTATTCGGAAGGAAGTGTAGGCAATGCGGATTTTGCATTGTGCAGACTTGCATTTAAACCGTGCTTTTGCAGGGATGACCGACCCTGTGAAAGGGGCTGAAGCAAAGGCGGAACAGGTAGATGTTTTTTCTAAGATTATCGCTTTGGCAAAGGATGTAGACGTATTGTTAATTGCCGGAGATTTTTTTGACAGTAACTATTTTGAACTGTCATTATTGAGTCTGATTCGTGAAAAGTTTGCATCCATTTCTCATGTAAAGGTGTTTATTTCACCGGGCAATCACGATCCCTATACGCCCGATTCTCCCTATGCATTGTTTGATTTTGGTGACAATGTGCATATTTTTCGTGGTGAAACAGAAAAGGTGGATTGCGGTTCTTTTGCTGTTTGGGGAAACTGCGGCGTCAGTGTGGGGCAGGTGGAATTGAATCCTGACCAAATTAATTTATTATGTATCCATGGTGATTTAGGAGGGAACAGTGATTATAACCCTTTGACCCGTGCTGAATTGGAGCCCTTTACTTATTGTGCTTTGGGGCATGTTCATTCCTTTTCAGGATTGGAGCATCATTATGCTTACAGCGGTGTGCCTCTTGGAGGCGGCTTTGACGAAACAGGACAAAAAGGGGTCATTATGGGAGAAATAGGAGCTCTTTCCTTTGTGCCGATAGAAGCAAGACAATATCATGTGTTAACCATTTTGTTGGACAATCAAAACGGATATGAAGGTATTGAGGAGAAACTCTTTGAGTTGTGTCCGAATCCCGGGAAAGATTGTTGGAGTGTTCGTTTGACCGGAACGTTACATCCGGAATTTCCTTTTCAGACGGAAGTGCTGAAGGAACGAATCGGTCATCGGTTTTATTATTTGAAATTAACTTCCGAATGTTCACCCTATCTTTCCTATGAAGAAATGGCAGATGAGTATACACTGCGAGGACTGTTTGTTCGTGAAATGCTGGAACGACTGTATCAAAACCCTGATGATGAAGTGCTTCGAAAAGCATTGGAGTTAGGTGTTTCAATCTTGGATCACAAACCCATACAGGAATAGGAGGACCTTTTATGAAACTGAAACAGGTACATATCGGTGCATTTGGCGGTCTTTCTGACTGTAAGAAGGAATTATCTCCCGGTTTGAATGTGATTTGCGGGGAAAACGGTGCAGGAAAAAGCACCTTTTTTGCCTTTTTAAAAACTTGTTTTTATAGCTTTGCAAGGGGAGAACGGGAAAAGTTTTTACCTTGGAATGGTACGACAGCCCATGGAACATTGGTATTTGACCAAGATGGAGAATGGTTGTTACAAGCGAAGTTTGGGAAGACCGCTCGAGGAGATAAAATCAGCTTGTTAAATAATCTAACCGGTGAAGAACAATCCATTTCTTCCTCGTTGGGACGTGAATTGTTTTCTATGGGTGAAGAAACCTTTTTGAAAACTGCTTGCGTTGCACAAGGTCAATTGGAGATTTCCGCAAAAGGTCAAGACGAGATCGCAGAAAAATTGGCTAATTTAGAGCAAACAGGAGAAAGTGGCATTTCTTATGCTGCTTGCAAAAAAATTCTTGTAGATATGGAAACAAAGCTGCGTGCAAAACGTGGAAACGGTGGTGTTTTGAACGAAGCGGAACAAAAAGTTCTGGAATACCAAGAGAAAGAGCGACTTGCCAAAGAACAAGGGATTCAAAGTGCTGCATTGTATCGTCGTATGGAAGAAATTCAACAAGAGACAGATCAACTCCAAGAAACAGAACAGCAATGGAGACTTTTTGAACAATGGGAGCAAAAACAACTTTGCATGGAGTATCAGGAAAAGTTGAAACAGTTATCTTGTTTATCCGAGGGTGCAGATGAGGAATATGAAATTTATGAAGTTCTTGCACGTGAGTGGAAACAGGAAGAGGAAAACCTTCTTTTGTTAAAAGCAGAGGATTTGAATGTAGAAAAGCCAAAACCGGTTTTATGCTCCCCGGAAGAATTCAGCCGTGTGATGGCAGGAACCCGAAAACCTCTTGGACTTATGTTAGGGAGTGTGGCTTTGGCGGTGATTTCTTTCCTATGCGGAATATTGATAAGTCCTTGGTTTTTTTGCGCCACAGCGTTATCGGTACTTGGTGTTTTGCTTCACATGGTTCGAAAGCAAAAACAACCCTGGGAGGCGTATGGTTTTTCATCATCCCAAGAGTTTTCGCAAGCATACACTCGTTCTCTTGAGCAACAAAGTGCTTATGAGTTGGCGGTAATACAACGGCAAAAAAGACAGGAACAAATAGCGATTCTGCAGAAAAAAATCAACGAGTATGAAGAAAAAGGGAAACATTTACATTGTGCGACTCCTGAACAACTGTTTGCTCTTTGTAATCAAAGAAGAACCCGTCAAGCAGAAAGAAAATCTGCATTGGCACAAAAAGAAACCTATGAAGAATTGTTGCAAAAAGCACTGGCAGGGAATAAGATCGAGGATGTTTTGGAGGCCATTCAAGTCAATAAACCATTCCTTTCAAAGGAAGAATTGCATTTAAAACAGTTGGATTTGGCTCGGGAGAAGGAGCAATTGGAAACAAAATTACAGCATTTATATGAAATATCACCCGAAGTGCTGACAGCTTCCCGTATGGAATGGGAGCAAAAGAGAAATCAATATCGTAAAAAAGAGCAAATTTTGTCCGTGGTTTCCGAGGTGATGGAATCAGCATATCAACAAATGGAACAACAGTTTGGCGGAAGCTTGAATCAACGAGCGGGAGAGTGGCTGAAGCGAATGACTGATGGGAAATACAATCAGGTTCGAATTTCCAGAAATTACGATGTGAAATTAACAGAAAAGTCTCAGGCTCATTCTTTGGAGCACTTTTCAGGCGGTGTATATGACCAAACCTATCTGGCATTCCGTTTGGCGATGTTGGAATTGATGAAAACAAAAACACCGTTGTTTTTGGATGATGTTTTAATGCAGTATGATGACAAAAGAGCAGAACAGACGATTGATGCATTGGCTGATTTTTCGGAACAAACAGGGCTGCAAATTTTACTCTTTACCTGTAGAAATCGCGATTTTCAGTTATCAAAACAAAGAAAAAATATAAATTGTCTGGAAATTTTATAAAAAAGGGTAGAATTTTTTATAAAACCGTGTTATAATAGCTATATGTAATGTTTTTGTAATATTGATAGAAAGGTGTGTGTTGTTATGAGCATGATCACTGAAACAAAGTATGGAATAATTGAAGTAACAGATAATGTAATTGCAAATATTGCAGGCGCTGTGGCAATGCGTTGCTATGGTGTGGTAGGAATGACTCAAAAAGGAACCAGAGACGGCATTGTAAATTTGCTGAAAAAAGAGAATATGTCAAAAGGAGTTCGCGTGGCTCAAAAGGACGGAGCAGTATCACTCGAACTTCATATTATGGTGGAACATGGTGTCAATATTGCTGCCATTGGTGAAAATATTTCATCTACTGTTGCTTATATGATAGAAGAGATGACGGGCATTATCCCCAAAAAGGTGCAGGTCTGTGTAGATGGAATCAGAGTGGATTGATCGGAGGAATGAATGTTGAACATTGATGGAACCTTATTTTCTGCAATGATTATTTCTGCGGCAAACCACCTGGAAAATCATAAGCAGATGGTAAACGATATGAATGTATTTCCTGTACCTGATGGGGATACCGGAACCAATATGGCAAAAACCATGACAGCCGCAGCGCAGGAAATGCTAAAAAGTCCCCAAGAATCCTTGTACAAAGCAGCAGACCGTGCAGCAAGCGCGGCACTTCGCGGCGCAAGGGGAAATTCGGGAGTAATTCTTTCCCAGTTTATGCGCGGTTTTGCCAAAGGCTTGGGAACTGCCGATAAGGGAACTTGCGAGGTTTTCAAAGAGGCATTTAATGAAGCGGTTAATGTTGCGTATCGCGCTGTTATGAATCCTACAGAGGGGACGATTTTAACAGTAGGAAGACTTGGTGCAGAAGCATCAAAGGGTGAATTTGAAAACGAAAAAGAGCAGTTGGAATCAGTCATTAACGGAGCACGGGAGGCCTTAGAAAAAACCCCTGATATGCTTCCTGTGTTAAAGCAAGCAGGTGTGGTTGATGCCGGTGGTCTGGGTCTTTTGAAAATTTTAGAAGGGGCATATTATGCATTGGAGCATGGCAGTCCCGTAGAATTATCAGAAGCGCAAGAAACAGCAGAACCTGCTAAAGTCATCAGCGAGGATTTGCATATAGAAAGTCCGTTTTCTTATTGTACAGAGCTGATTATTTTGAAGGAATCACCTGCAAAAAAAGCAACCGTGATTGAACGAGAATTGAAAAAAATCGGGGATTGTGTGTTGGTAATTGATGATACGGAATTTGCAAAAATTCATGTGCATACCGATCATCCCGAAACGGTTTTAGCTCTTGCTTTAACCGTAGGTGCATTGACCGATATTAAGATAGATAACATGAAGGAACAAACTGCCAAACGAATCGAAACTGAACGGGTTCCCGTTGCTTTTGTAGGAGTTTGTGCAGGGGAAGGACTGCGTGATATCTTAACAGGACTTGGCTTAACCATGACCATCGAGGGTGGTCAAACCATGAATCCCAGTGCTGAAGATATTGTCAATGCCGTCATGGCTGCCAATGGTGATACAGTTTATGTGTTTCCGAATAACAAAAATATTATTCTGGCCGCCAATCAAGCAGTTGAAATGGTTTGCGATTGTCAGGTGAAGATTGTTCCCACAAAGACGATTCCGCAATGTGTTGCGGCATTGACTTCTTTTTCTCCTGAATTATCTGTTGAGGAGAATTTTGAACGGATGTGTGGTGCAATCACTCAAGTGGAAACTGCATCCGTGACCAACGCGGTAAGAAATACCACTATTGGTGATGTAGAGGTTCGGGAAGGCGATTTTATCGGTGTTACCGGATGCGGTGTTGTTTGCGATGAATTGAGTGAAAACGAAGCGGCAATTTCTGCATTGGATACATTGGTAAATGAAGACAGCAGTATGATTACCATTTATTACGGTTTGGAAACAACTGAAGAAAAAGCTGAACAGTTAAAGGAAGAACTGGAAGAAAAATTCGAGGATTGTGATGTGGTTTGCTATGCAGGTGGTCAGCCGGTATATCACTACATTCTTTCTGTGGAATAAACAGGAATGATTGGGATGAAACGAGAAGATAATCTGTCAGAAAAGAGCATCCAATATGTAAAAGGTGTAGGGGAACAACGTGCAAAGTTGTTTCGTTCTCTTGGAGTGGAGACGGTATTGGATATGTTGTATTTTTTTCCGAGAGATTATGAAGATCGTTCCCGAATTGTTTCCATTGCGCAGTGCAGGGAGGGGGAAACGGTTTGTATCCGTGCCCGCGCCGAGGTGAATCCGAGAGAACAACGAATCAGAAAAAATTTCTCCATGTTTCGTTGTGCAGTATCTGATGCAACCGGTATGCTCCCTGTTTTGATTTTTAATCAAAAATACATGGCGGCAAAATTAGAACGGGGTCAGGAATATTTGTTTTATGGTAAAATAACCCGTTCCGGTCGCGAAAAGCAAATGACGGTTACTGAAATCGAATCTTCGAATCAGGAAAGTAAATTGTGCGGCAGAATTGTTCCTAAGTATCATTTGGTTTCCGGTTTGACAGGGAAAATTTGTATGAGCATTATTCGAAATTGCTTGTCTATAACAGAAGGTCAGTTAGAAGATGTTTTTTCACCTGAATTTCGAGAACGTTATCAATTATGTGAAATTAATTTCGCACTGGAGCAAATTCATTTTCCGAAGGATGCCCATAGTCTCGCTCTTGCAAAACGACGGTTGGCTTTTGAAGAACTTTTTTTATTAAGTACAGGATTGAGGATGTTGCGAGGCAATCGTCAGAATGTAACCGTAACTCCGTTTTTGAATACGGATTGTATTTCTGAATTCACGGCAACCCTGCCTTATGAATTGACAGAGGCACAACAAAGGGTTGTCCGTGAAATTTTAACTGATTTAAAACAACCTCGTGTGATGAATCGCCTTGTTCAAGGGGATGTAGGGTCAGGGAAAACTGCTGTGGCAGCATGTGCAGTATTTATTGCTGCAAAAAGCGGTTTTCAATCTGTTATGATGGCACCTACAGAAATTTTAGCCCGTCAGCATTATGCTTCTTTTCAACAGTTTTTTGCACCGTTTCCTGAAATTACATGTGTTTTATTGACAGGAAAAATGAAAAAAAAAGAAAAAACTGCTGCATTGGAAGCTGCAAGAAACGGCGTCTCTCTGATTATTGGGACTCATGCGGTATTGTCTGAAGAATTACAAATTTCTAATTTAGGATTAGTTATTACGGATGAACAGCATCGTTTTGGTGTTCGCCAGAGGGCCGCATTGGCACATGGTCAAGAAACCAATATGTTAGTCATGACCGCCACACCCATTCCGAGAACATTAGCGTTAACATTATATGGTGATTTGGATTTGTCTGTGATAGATCAATTACCTCCCGGACGGCAAGTGATTAAGACGTATGGTGTGGGAGAACATATGCATGACAGGACTTACAATTTTTTAAAAAAGGAATTGGACCGTGGACGACAAGCTTATATTATTTGTCCTTTGGTGGACCCGTCAGATGTGTTGGAAGCAGAAGCGGTGACAGAGTATGCAGAAAAATTGCAGAACCGCGAATTAGCAAATTATCATGTGGGTTTGTTGCACGGGAAATTGAAGGAAAAAGATCAGATAATGGAGCAATTTTCCACAGGAGAATTGCAGGTGCTGATTAGTACTACGGTAGTAGAAGTGGGAGTCAATGTTCCCAATGCTACGGTGATGATTGTAGAAAATGCAGAACGATTTGGCTTATCTCAACTCCATCAGTTAAGAGGTCGTGTAGGAAGAGGCAGTTTTCAGTCTTACTGTATTTTGATTTGTCGTAGTAATTCAGAGATTGCTCATCAACGAATGGAAATTATGAGCAAAACAAACGACGGCTTTGTTTTGGCTCAGAAGGATATGGAACTACGCGGGATTGGTGAATTTTTCGGAACCAGACAACATGGTGTTCCCGAGTTGAAGGTTGCCAATTTATTTACGGATAGCGGATTGATTCAGTCAGCCTCAAATGCATCATCTCTTGTTTTGTCGAAAGACCCTGATTTGAGTCAAAAAGAGCATTTTTATTTAAAGGAGCGGATTCGAAGGTTTTTCTCTTATGAATCCAAAGAATTAGTGTTTAATTAATCAGAAAGGAAATGTCCATGAAAAAGCTGAAAGACTGGTGGGAAAAACGAAAAAAATCAGTCATTACAACCGGAATTGTTGTTGCGATTCTGATTGTTTGTTGGTGCTGTTATTATGCAGGCTATCAGCAACTAAAAGGGGAAAATTCCACGGTAACCAAAATCAATTTACTGTTTGGTTCTTCCGGTGATGAAATTAATGTAAAAGATGAGAATCGAAAGGAAAATGTGGTTACGTTTTTGATTGCCGGTCAGGATCGGTTTCGTGATTTCGATACCTTGATGATAGGAGTTTTGGATAAAGAAAATTTAACACTTCGTATTCTGTCCATTCCAAAGAATACCTTGGCAAACAATGATAAAAACAATAAGCAAATCAGCAAGGTACATAGCGAAGAGGGAATGGATGGCTTAAAGAAGGAATTGAAAAATTTAACAGGACTTCCTATTGATCGCTATTGTATCATCAAGCATGAAGGCTTTGAAAAATTGGTGAATGCAGTAGGTGGTATTACTTTCACTGTTCCGCAACAAATGGATTATTCTGATCCGATTCAAGACTTGTCCATTCATTTGACTGCAGGGGAACAGACCTTGGACGGTGAAAATGCTTTGGATTTTGTCAGATACTGCAGTTATGTAGACGGCGATTTGGGTAGAATTCGTGCTCAACAAAGTTTTTTGAAGTCCTTTGCAAGACAAGTGTCAGATCAAATCAGTCGACCCAAGGAACTGGCAAAGTTGGCAGCAGAGGTGATCGACACGGATATGTCAGCCGGTGAATTGTTGTGGCTGGCAAAAACGGGAATGAAGATGGATGTACAACAAAATATCTTTTTAGAAATTTTGCCCGGTTTAAATGCAAATTTCTTGGAAAGCACGTATTATGTGGTGAATGAAACTGCGGCATTGGGTATGATTAATGCTAAATTAAATCCCTACAAGAAAAAAATTTCTGCTCTCGGTTTGAGTGAAATCGGTCAGAATTTATTTGAGGGATGGCAATGGAATAGCGATACGACGTCTCAAGGCTTTACACCTGATTTATCAGAAGAAGGATTGGATGACCCTAATCGTTTTTGCGAATATTATTATGAATATGCTTCTGATGCGATAGAGGATAGCTTGTTTCAGGATGCAATGGATACTCCGGATAAAACAAAAAAAGAGGAATCGAATAACCGCAGAGACGAAAGGGTGCCGGTTATTGCTGTTACGCCGAACCCAACCCCTTCACCATTGTCGATTCCAACAATTCAACCTACTCCAAGGGTAGAAAATCATTATATTGTGTTAGATCCTAATCAAAATCCTTTAGATTTAGGAATTGATCCGAATAGGGTGCAATATTGGACGAGTTCACCGTCACCTACTCCAACCCCGGCTCCCACACCGGAACCTGTTCCCATTGTTCCGGAAGAATTGCCTGTTGTGGAATTAACACCGGAGCCAGATGCAGAGTCATCAGAATAAAAAATCAAGGAAGAAGTCGTCAAAATTCAGCTTTTACGACTTCTTTTTTATATTAAAATATTAAAAATTTATTTTTTTCTTAAATTTCTCTTTCTTTTTTTGATAACCTATGATATAATAATAAAATAAGTAAAAAATAGGAGTGTTATCGATGGCTGAAGAATTAAAAATGATTGCGCAAAGAATCCGTGAATTGCGGGATGCTTGTGATTATACCCCTCAGACCTTGGCAAAAGAGTTGGGGATTGATGAGAAGGTGTATTTGGAATACGAGGAAAATGGCGAAAATATTCCCATCAGCGTCATTTATGATATTGCCAATAAATTCGGAGTGGATTTTTCTCAGATTCTGACAGGGAAAACTGCTCGTTTGAATAATTATTGTGTGGTGAAGAAAGGGCAGGGTGTCTCAGTGGACCGTTGTCCCGGTTATCAATTCTGGAATTTAGCTCAAAATTATGCAGGTAAAAAAATGGAGCCTTTGATTGTAACGGTGGAACCAAGTGATGAAAATCCCAAGTTGATTTCTCATGACGGACAAGAGTTTAATTATGTACTGGAAGGCTCTGTTAAAGTGATTTACGAGGATAAAGAAATCGAGTTGAATGCAGGAGATTCTATTTATTTTAATCCCACCCGCCCTCATGGACAAAAAGCCATGGGCAATCAACCGGCAACATTTCTTACCATGATAATCGGAGGTTAATGGCAAATGACATTGTTAGAACGTTTTTTACCGCGAATTGAATTTGAATCTTATGAAGATTTTAAACAGAATTATACTGTAAATATTCCTAAAAATTTTAATTTCGGGTTTGATGTTGTAGATGCATGGGCGGAAATTGATAAAGAAAAGAAAGCTCTGGTATGGTGTGATGACCATGGCGGTGAAGAAGTATTTACTTTTTCTGATATTTCCCGTCTTTCCAATCAGACGGTTCATTTTTTGAAAGCACAGGGTATCGGAAAAGGGGATGTTGTGATGGTAATCCTTCGTCGTCGTTATGAATATTGGATCATGGCTACCGCTCTTTGTAAATTGGGTGCCACTCTGATTCCTGCTACCTTGCAGTTGATGACTAAAGATATTGTATATCGTTGTAATGCGGCAAATGTAAAAATGATTGTGGGCGTGAATGATAATGGTGTTTTGGAACAGGTGGAAGCAGCATTGGAAAAAACGCCTTCCGTGATTGCTAAAGCAACAGTTGCAGAGAAACGGGAAGGTTGGCTTTGTTTCAATGAAGAAATTAAAAAATATCCTGATACTTATGAACGTCCTACGGGTGCGGAGGCTACCTCTAATGACGATATCATGCTGATGTATTTTACCTCAGGAACCACAGGAATGCCGAAAATGGTTACTCATACCTTTACTCATCCTTTGGGACATATTGTAACGGCAAAATATTGGCAGAGAGTACAGGACGGAAAGTTGCATATGTCTGTTTCTGACTCGGGCTGGGCAAAATTCGGCTGGGGCAAGATTTATGGGCAATGGCTCAGCGGTGCGGTGATTTTTTGCTACGACATGGAAAAATTCATTGCAAAAAAATTGATGGAAAAAATTCATCATTATGGTGTTACTACCTTCTGTGCACCGCCAACCATGTATCGTTTTATGCTTCAGGAAGAGGAATCTTTGATTGAAGAAGGATTTTCGACGGTAGAGCAATGCTGTACAGCCGGAGAACCTTTGAATCCTGAAGTGTTTAATCGTTTTAAGGCAATTACGGGACTGAGTCTGACGGAAGGCTTTGGCCAGACGGAATCTTCTGTATTGCTTGCGAATTTCCAATGGTTTGAACCAAAACCCGGTTCCATGGGAAAACCCTCTCCTATTTACGACCTTCGTCTGTTAACTGCAGATAAAACAGAGGCGGAAGACGGGGAAGAGGGCGAAATCACTATTATGAATGTAAAAACAAATCGTCCTGTCGGTTTGTTTACGGGATATGCCCAGGCGCCTGAAGTGAACGAACAGGTTATGGGTGACGGAAATTATAATTTAAGTGACGTTGCATGGAGAGATAATGACGGATACTACTGGTTTGTAGGCAGAAGCGATGATGTAATCAAATGTTCGGGGTATCGAATCGGACCCTTTGAAGTAGAAAGTGCTTTGATTGAGCATCCTGCGGTTGTAGAATGTGCAGTAACCGCCGTTCCTGACCCTATTCGCGGACAAGTTGTAAAAGCTACTATTGTTTTGACAAAGCAATATTCTCCTTCCGATGCGCTGAAGAAAGAATTACAAAATCATGTAAAACGGGTGACTGCACCTTATAAATATCCCAGAGTTATTGAATTTGTGGATGAGCTTCCCAAAACATTGGGAGGTAAAATCAAGCGTGCATTGATTCGTAAAACAGATAGTGAATAAGGATTTGAAAAGAAGCAGGTATGACCAAAAATGTTATTCCTGCTTTTTTTAAAAATTTATAAGTATTTTTAAAAAAACTCTTTCCTTTTTTGGAAAAATAATGTATAATAGTTATGAAGTTATATTAAACTAATTTCAGAATTGGATTTACACAGGAGGAAATTATGGACTTTTTTTCAATCTTAACCTTAATTGGCGGATTAGCCCTCTTTTTATACGGCATGGATGTTATGGGGGATAATCTGAAAAAGTTAGCAGGCGGTCAGTTAGAAAGCTTTTTAGGGAAACTGACTTCAAATCGATTCAAAGGATTTTTGCTTGGATTTTTGGTAACAGCCATTATTCAGAGTTCTTCTGCTACAACAGTTATGCTGGTTGGTTTTGTGAATTCCGGAATTATGAAATTAGGACAAACGATTAGTGTGATTATGGGTGCAAACCTTGGAACAACCGTTACTTCCTGGCTGTTGAGCTTAACCGGTATCAGCGGAGACAGTTTCTTTTTGCGGATTTTAAAACCATCTTCCTTTACTCCTATTCTTGCAGTCATCGGTATTTTTCTTACGATGATGGCAAAATCGGAAAAAAAGAGGGATGTCGGTAATATTTTGCTGGGCTTTGCCATTTTGATGTTTGGAATGGAAACCATGAGCGGTTCTATGGATGGCTTGAAGGAAAGTGAAACCTTTGCGAAAATATTGGTCATGTTCTCAAATCCTATTATGGGTATTGTAACAGGAACGATTTTAACTGCTATTATTCAGTCTTCTTCTGCATCTGTTGGTATTTTGCAGGCATTGTCTATGACCGGAACCATTTCTTATTCTACCGCTATTCCGATTATTTTAGGACAGAATATCGGTACAACGATTACACCTATTTTATCTTCTATCAGCGGAAATACCGACTCAAAGCGTGTTGCGTTCACTTGCTTGTATATTAAAATGATAGGTGTTATTGTTGTGTCTGTCATTTTCTATGCATTGGATTTTATGTTGGATTTTGCCTTCATGGATACTTCGGTAAATGTCTTGGAAATTGCAATTATTCATACTTTGTTTAATATTTTATCAACGATTATTTTAATGCCTTTCTGCTCATGGGTTGAAAAATTGGCAATAAAAACAATCAAGGGAGATAAAACGAATGACAGTGATGAATTGAATGCCTTGGACGAACGCTTTTTGTCTGTTCCTTCTTTTGCGGTTGAAAAGAGTCGTGAGTTAGTGTCCAAGATGGCAGAATTGTCACGAGAAGCATTGAAAAAATCCTTGAAATTGTTTGATAATTTTGATCGAAGCACAGTAACCGAAATTCAGGAAATTGAGGCATTGGTGGATAAATATGAGGATAAGCTTAGTTCTTATCTCTTAACGATTGCTGATTTACCCTTGTCCCATCAGGATAGCAGAGAGGTTTCTCAACTTCTTCATGTCATTGGAGATGTGGAACGTATTTCTGACCATGCAGTTAATATTTTGGAAACAGCACAAGAAATTCATGATAAAGGAATTGCATTTTCTTCAGAAGCCGAGAGGGAAATTGGCGTTATGAAAAGTGCGGTACAGGAAGTGCTCGACTTGGCAACCGATGCATTGATTCGTGAAGACTTAGAAACTGCAAAAAAGGTAGAACCCTTAGAGCAACGGATTGATAAGCTGAAATACAAGATTAAAAATAATCATATCAATCGTCTTAGAGATGGAAGTTGTACGGTGGAATTAGGGTTTGTATTGTCAGATTTATTAACCAACTGTGAACGTGTGGCTGACCATTGCTCCAATATTGCTGTGTGCCTTTTGGAAATGGAAAATGATTCGTTTGAAACTCATGAATATTTGACTCATGTAAAACAAGACGGTGAAAATGAATTCTTTGAGCAGTATGCAATTTATAAAGAAAAATATACATTATAATAAAGAAAAAGGATGGCGATGGAGTGAGCCGACCTCCCAATCGTTAGATTTTTGGTCTAACTTTGGGGGTCGGATCATTTATATGATGAAATTTTCTGGTTTTTTTTACATATTTACTTGAAATGATGGTGGGATAATGGTATAATAAAAAAGAAATTTTAAAAATTTAGGCTTTGGTGACTGGGAGGTCGGATGAAATGATTCAAAATAAGTCAAAAAAATTAGTAATTGCCGGGTTGATGATTGCATTGGGCATCATTCTTCCTTTTGCAACTGCGCACGGCTTTGGGATTACAGGGAATGTTGTTTTGCCAATGCATATTCCTGTGTTGTTATGCGGATTTTTTTGTGGTCCGTTATATGGGGCTCTTTGCGGTTTGATTTTACCTGTTTTAAACAGTATATTGACAGGGATGCCTGTATTGTACCCAATGGCACCTCTGATGACTTGTGAGCTGTTTACATATGGTCTGATTAGTGGATTGTTATATCGGTTATATGGTTGCAGTAAAAAAATGATTGCAATAGAAGGTGCTTTGATTCCTGCAATGCTGGCAGGCCGAATCGTGTATGGAATTGCGGCTTGGATTTTGCTTTTCTTTGATGCTGATGCGGGACAATTTTCTGTTGTTTCCTCTGTTGTTACGGGACTTCCCGGAATTTTGATTCAGATTGTTTTAATCCCTGTGATTGTTTCTGCAGTTCAGAAAAGAAAGAACGGAAGTTATGATGCAATCAATGAAGCAATTAAAATGCTGAACGAAGAAACTGCCACTTGTGTTCTTGTAAAAGACAATAAAATCATAAGCGCTGAATCTCCTCGCGGAATTGCTTATATTATTGATTTATATCATGCAGGGGAATTGAAGGATGTTTATGTTGCAGATAAAATTATCGGGAAAGCCGCAGCAATGATTTTCTCCTTAGGTGGAATAAACGGATGTTATGGCGAAACTGTAAGTCAGGCTGCCGTTGAGTGGATGAAATTGAAAAATATTCCCCTTCAATCTCTTCATATCGTTTCTCAGATTGAAAACAGAAAAGGAGATGGTATGTGTCCTATGGAAGAAACGGTGACTTCTGTTTTTGACGAACGTGAAGCGTTAACAGCTTTGGAAAATAAAATTGCAGAATTGCGTTCTGCTAATCAAGCTTAATCGTCTGTAATAGAAGTTGATCAGTTTCATATTGCTTTGAAAGAATATGTAGAAATCGAGTGTTGGATTGAAATTCTTGTTGCCTTAAACTGCATAACAGAAGCAGGTTCAAAGGAACCATTTGAAAAAATGCATTCTTTGAACAGTGTGCAATTGATAAAGAAAAAGATACAATTTAAAAAATCTGTTTAATAACGATATCAATCGGCGAAATGCACATGAAAAGAAATGGATTTTGTGCATTTCGCTGTTTTTTTATGACGGACTTGAAATGAGTTGAAAAAAGGAATATAATATAAGAAAGGGTAAAAATATGCATTTTGTTTTGATTGCATCATGTTAAAAATGCAAGGGAAAACCAAGCGATTATGAAAACCAAAACAAAGTGTGAATGAAGCAACTATATTTTATAAACGAGGTGGAATGTATGAAATGTAACAAACTTTTGCTTGTACTGCTGACAGTTACCATGCTTTTTGGTATGATGACACCGGCAGTTAGGGCACAAACCCAAACCTATGCTTATGATACCTTATTTGATGACGGTCAAGATTTGACAATAGCATATCTGGGCGGTTCTATCACCCAAGGTTCCGGAGCAACTTCAACGGCAAACCGTTGGTCCTCTTTGTTAACACGTGATTTCTTTAATGGGACCTTTAAAACAACACACGGAACCGGAATTGCAACCGAAGTGAATGCCGGGGTGGGGGGAACTCCTTCTGATTTAGGTCTGTTTCGTCTGAATTACGATGTTTCGTCCCATAATCCTGATATCGTATTTGTTGAATTTGCGGTAAATGATAGCGGAACTTCTGCTTCTGAAGCAGGTGCATTGAGCGTTCAACAAAGAATGGAAGGGATTGTTCGTCAGCTTTCCAAGCTTCCCAAACAACCCGTAGTGATTTTTATTTACACTGCTTCTTTAGACGGCAATTCTTCTTTTAATCAAACTTTGAACAGTGCAAAGGTTCATCAAGAGGTTGCTGATTATTATGGAATTGGTTCTATTAACCTGTGTGAATATGTTGCAGGCGGTACTGATTTATCCGGAAATGCAATTGTGTGGGAAAAAGGTCAGACCGGAACCTGGACAAATGATAATACCCATCCCAACGATACCGGTTATGCCAAGTATGCAGAATATATTGCAAAGCAATTGGCTGAGCATCCTGAAAAGTATCTGAAAAAAATGACCGTTCAGCAATTGCCAAAGTTCGGTTATGAATATGGTGCACCTGATTTGGTTTCTGCATCAAGCAATCGTGCTTCTTATGACGAAAAATGGGTGAAGGGAACCGATCAGAATACATGGTCCTTCCGCGGAAGCTATGAAGATTTGATGTTGACTACCGAAGCGGGTGCTGTTGCAACCTTTGATTTTACCGGCCGTTCTATCGGTTTGTTTGTGCTTCGGGGCGACAGAGGCAATGCTGCAACCTATACGGTAACCAATGATGAGGGAATTGTTGTAAAAAGCGGTACTGTCAATAATTTTTATAATCACGGTACTTATGTTGCCAATAAACCTTTGGGAACAACCATGCCTTGTTCCACTTTGTTAATCAATGATTTGCCTTATGATGACTATACTTTGTCATTGACAACCACATCTGTAGAAAATAACAGTAACGGTTACTTGGGCGATTTGTTTGCAATCGGTTATTATATGGTAGATGAAGAAGAACCCGCAGTAGAAGCACCTGCATATGTGAAACCTGTTTTGGATATTTCAAAAACGGATACTTCCATTGCCAGAGACGGTTCTGTTTATATTCAGGCAGAATATACTGATTCTTTGGGAACAACGGTTGTCAACAGTGATTCTGTTCATTTGAGCGGAGTGACTTATACAAGCTCAAATCAATCAGTTGTAACAATTGATAAAAACGGCCTTATAACTCCGATTCAGGAAGGAACAGCATTTATCAGTGCAACATACAATGGGGTTGAATCTCAAAAACTGATGATGATTGTATACAATACCATCGATTTGGATGTTAACTGGGATACTGTCAATCTTGGTGCTTATGCAAACACTATGCAGTCTGCCCATGACTCTACCTTGAAATTTATCAATACTGCCAATGTAATTGCAGGAGGACATCGGGGAAATGCTGTGGGGCAGTCCATTCATCACTTACAGTTAAATAAAGATACCATGGGGTATAATGACTACGCAAAAGGAACTGCATGGAAGAGTAAAACCAATTATATTATGAACCAGATTACCAACAAAGCAGCTGCAGCAACAGATAAAGCATCTGTTTTGGAAATGTGGTTTTATGATGACGGAAAAACGGCTTCCCATCAGTTTTGGCTTGCAGGAATTACGAATGCAGATTTTCTGAAAACCATTGCAACCCAAACCGAATTGTCTGCAGAGACCTATAAAAAAGATTTGCGTTATACCTTTGCATATAATACTTCTGATTATAAATTTATTGCTTCAAACGCTATGGCATACAATACAAGCGGAAATGACAGATTGAAAACCTATTCTGTTGCCAGAAAGGTTGGCTGGAGGCAGTTTATCTGGGATGCATCCGATGATGTAACGAAAATCTATGTAGACGGACAATTGCTGGCAGAATTGCCTGTTCCGGGTTTTGTGGGAAATCAGGTACCGTCTGTTCGTTTTGACCGTTTTTACAATGCAGGAAACCCGGTTACGACGGTTGATGGTGTAAATTATTATACGCCTGTTACTCCTTCTCATCAGGAAATGAAAATTGACAATGTCACTCTGTACGGTGCAAAATCTACAGGGGTTTCTATTTCAGATTTGAGTGTCAGCCATAACCAAACTTCGCTTTCTTTGGATTCGGAATCATTACAACTGACTGCAAAGGGTGTGTTGGAAAACGGGTCAATCGTTGACTTGGGTAGTGAAAATGCAATCTTCTCCAGTATGGACGACGCGGTAATTTCTATTGATGAAGACGGAACAGTGACACCTGTGGGCGTCGGTCTTGCCCGTGTCCTAATTTCATGCGGTGATTATCAGAAAACATTATTACTCACAGTGTATGCAGAAGCTCCTTATGCAGCAGATAACTATGACGGATATGCAAATGCGACCATTAGTACTGCAAATTCTGCTCAAGGTCACGGCGGATTATTGAATACTTATGAATTTACCAATGCCAAAACCAGAACAGGGGAAGGCTTATCCATGCATCTGAAGGATATCGTAATCAGTCAGATGTGGAATGATAAATATAAGAAATACTTAGAAGGAACT
>SVJP01000022.1 GCA_015068925.1 Oscillospiraceae bacterium | reverse complement strand
CCGACTCACCGTGGCAAGGGCAAACACCATCAGCAAATTGGGAAGGAGCAATTCCTTCTTCTCCTGAATGTCATAAATTTCACGATACAACGAAACGGTCAAATAAAACCAGATGCAGACTCCGTTCACCACCGCAACCACCATCACCAGAAAAAAGATGGCTTCCATTCGCTGAAATAATTGGTTGAAGTACACATTTTGCACAAGTTCCACCAATCCTACCGTTTTTCCTTGGGAGGAACGGTAACCAAAGGTAAGAAGATATCCCAAAAAAGAAAAAATAACAGCACTGCCACACCATACCATTCCCCAAAATCCGTTTCTTTTCAAATCCGTTTTTTCGGGGGTTACCGCACAAAAGAGTAAAATCAAATCCACATAGACAGACACTCCGCCCAACACACCCATTCCCGACCGTACGATGCCGTAGCCTCCCGCAGGAAATAAAAAATGCCAATCATACTGCTTGCTTCCAATCAGCAAGGCGGCGAAAATTGCAATCAAAATGGGAATCAAAAAGAGAGAGGCAGATTTGGCAATTCCGTTTAATCCGTAACGGCAAATCAGCCACGCCACAAACAAAAACCCTGCGGTGAACAACCAAAATGGTGTGTTTGGAAAATTATAAATCTTAATTAACTGCACCGCTTCTCCCAAATGGTCAGCCGTGTACGCCACAAAATAAAGATAAAAGAAGGTGCCTAACACAATGCCCAATCCCCTTCCCAAAACCGATTGAAAAATTTCGGGTAAGGTCTGTCCGGGATAGAGCTTCATCAGGTGAAGAATAGCAAAAAAGAACAGAAGGCTGATGCCCCAGGACAAAAGCTGGGTGTACCACACAGCCGTACCAACCGCTCCCACACCGTCAGGCAACAAAGAAAAAAACAATTTGGGAAGAATTGCCATACAAAGTAAACCTGTGATTTCCCGTCCGCCTAAAGCTCTGTCATTTTTCATGATTTCTCCCCCTTTTTACAATCCACCGTCTGGAAATTTTAGGTTGATTATGAAGATGAGCAGGATTCAGGTCATCAGGTCGGTATTCCTTTTTCCAGGGAGGAGGTGCATACACAAAAAAAGATTTGAAATTGGTTTTTGGTACCTTGGGACTAAATTCTCCCACACCAAAATTTTCCTGTGCACAAGTAAGCGCCGTAATAGCTGCCAAACCGATTCCCATACCGAAAAAGCCGAACCAGCCTGCCAGTAAAATCAGCATTACACGAATGATTCGTATTCCAAAGGCAAAGGAAAAATCCGTAATGGCGAAGCTGGCAATCCCCGTCACCGCAATGACAATAATGGTCAGAGGACTGATTAAGTTTGCCGTTACCGCTGCTTGCCCTAAAATCAAACCGCCTACAATACCGATGGTACCGCCAATCACGCCCGGCACACGGATTCCCGCCTCCCGAATCAATTCAAAGGAAAACTCCATCAACAGCATTTCCACCATAGCAGGGAGAGGAACATTTTCCTGACTTTTGGCAATGGCAATCAAAAGCTCGGTGGGAATCATGCCACGGTGAAAATTCACAATTGCCACGAAAAATCCGGGTAATAATGCGGACAGCAGAATTGCCAATGCACGAGTCAATCGGGTTAGGGTGGCATATTGCCATCTCATCTGCCCATCCTCAGGAGATTTGATTAAATTGGAAATGCCCACAGGCATGACCAATACCTGGGGAGTCCCCTCCACCACCACCGCTACCCGACCCTGACAAAGATGATGGGCAACTCCATCGGGTCGTTCTGTAGATAAAAGGTTGGGCAGTAACCGAAAGGGTCCGTCCTCAATCATCTGCTCCACCATTCCTGAGCCGTACAAAAAATCACTGTTCAAACTCCCGATTCTGCGCTTTACCTCCTCCACCAAAGCAGGATTGGTGAGCCCTTTCAGATACATGACTCCGCAGGGGTTTCGGTTGATGGTGCCAATCTGAATCATTTCCGTCACCAAATTGGGACTTCGAACAATTCTTCGAATCAATGTGGTATTGGTTCTGATGCTTTCGGAAAAGGCTTCTTGTGCGCCCTTAATACTGCTTTCGTTTTCAGGTTTTCCCACACTTCGTTTGTCAAACCCCTTTGTTTCGCACACATAAACAACATTGACTCCCTCCACAAACACCGCCGTGTCACCCATCAGAATCCCTGCCTCCGCATCAAACAGACGCTTCTGTTGCTTCATGGCATTAATCTGAAGGGTATCTGCCACCGCCTCCTTTAAATTCTTTTCCGAAAGCTCTGCCATCATCAGAGGCTTTAAAATAAATTCATTTACCGTAGCAGAACGAACCATGCCGTCAATATGCACCAAAAATGCTCTGTTTCTGTTTTTTAATGTAAATTCACGCAGGACAATATCATTGTTTTGGGGAATGGAAAACCGTTCCTTCATCCAATCCAAATTTTTTTCATATTTGGCAGAAACCTTACCATTGCCCGACATTTTTTCCTCCCGTCCTTCATAGGGCGGCAAGGGAAAGGAGTTGGCTTGTTCCTCGGACTTGTACAACAATTTGTCCTTCACCTTTGAAAACCAATTCACATTTCTCTCTCCTTTCAGAGAAATTCTGTTTTTATTGTCGCCAAAATAAGAATTTTTATCCTTTTCCTACTTGACTTTTTTCAAATTTGTGATATGATTAAAGTAGGAACTTTTTCAGGAAGGATGAAACCCTATGAAGCAAGGCTATACAATGACGATTGCAGGCTTGGAACGGACTCTTACCCTATACCCTGTCAGTGATACCGTATCCATAGCGGCATTTATTATGTTCGGTGATGTGGAAATCACCAAAAAGTGTGCAGAGGAGCTGTTAAAACGCGCTCCCGAGCATGATATTCTGATTACGGCAGAATCCAAGGGCATTCCTCTGCTTTACGAAATGGCAAGACAGGAAAATGCAGAAAATTACATTGTGGCAAGAAAAGCCCCTAAGGTTTACATGGAAGACATTATCACCACAGCGGTAGATTCCATTACCACCGCCGGCAGTCAGACCCTTTGCATCGGCAAAACAGAAATTGATGCCATCAAGGGAAAGAGAGTGCTGATTGTGGATGATGTCATCAGCACGGGAGAATCTCTGATTGCAGTAGAAAAGCTGGTCAATCAGGCAGGAGGAACCATTGTGGGAAGAATGGCTGTTTTGGCAGAAGGTGACGCGGCAAATCGGGAGGATTTGATTTTCCTGGAGCCCTTACCTCTGTTCCATTCAGACGGAACTCCAATGAAATAAAAAATTCAATAACAGAAAGAAGGATTATTATGCATAAAAAAATTTGTTCATTACTGCTTGGTCTGACCATGGCAGTTTCGGCACCCTTTTGCACCTTTGCCAACCAGCCTGTTGACGAGGTCATCTGCACCACCACAAAAGGAGGTAACTTTGACCAGATGGAACAGACGATCCTTCAGGGAATCAGTCGTGACGGCTCTGTGGTTTGGACTTACGATACCGGTATGAAGGAAACCGGAAGTGACACTAATGTGTATTGGCACGGTCAATCAGGAAATCTGTTTTTCCTGAATTACAAAGGAAGCCTGCAAGCCTTTGATGCCGAAACAGGAACCATCATTTGGAGTACACCCGAAGGGGAATATTCCTTTGCAGAAGGAATTTTTGATAATTCCGGCAACCTCTGCATGGTTAACAAAAAAGGCCCCATCATTTTGTTGGACAGAAACGGAAACGTGCTTGCAAAATTCAATACCGATCAATTATACAGCTCCTTGATATTAAGCTCTATGACATTGAATGACAATAAGCTGGTAATAAAATATGCCGCAAAAGGTCACGGTGCAGAAACACAAGCCTTCAACGACTATGCCACCATGCCCTCTTTATCTGTTGATTTGTCAAACTATCAAAGCAAAATTAAAATCACCATTGACGGCAATCCCGTTGCCTTTGATGTGGCTCCCTTCATTCAGCAGGACAGAACCTTTGTTCCCGTTCGTGCCATTTTTGAAGGATTGGGTGCTCAGGTCAATTGGGACGGCGAAACAAAAACCGTTACGGCTCAAAAGGGCGATACCACCGTTTCTTTAGTGATTGGCACAAAGGAAATCACCGTGAATGACACGGTAAAAACCCTGGATGTTTCTCCTCAGATTGTGCAAAACAGAACCATGGTTCCTGCCAGAGCGGTTTCGGAAGCATTCGGTTATGAGGTCGGTTGGGACGGTGGTTCTCAAACCGTTTCCGTGACCACCAAAGCACAACAGACAACAGAAACCTATTCTCTGAACACAACCCCGTTTTCTTATTTAAATCAGACTTACGGTACCCTGCGTTCCGCTTTGGGTGACATTGCTCAAACAGAATGGTTCCAAGGTCCCATTGTAAAATTGGGAAGCAGCGAGATATGGATGGGATTCGGTGACGGCAGCTGGTATACACAAGAACCCAAAACCATTGCAGACGATGCCGTGTGCAACTGCATTATGGCAACCGCAAGCCTTTTTATTCCTCAAATTACCCAACCTGTTGACATTGCTGCCATCGAAACAGCATTTGGCATTTCGGTGCCCGAGCCTCAAACAGATGCAGAAGGAAACACATTCCTGTTCTTCTCTCACCTAAACAAATATGTTTCCATTTATTTAAACGAAGCAAACCAAATTACTTCGGACAGTTTAATTATGATTAGCAACGTTAACTAATCATTCTCTCTTCGCAAAACGGAGGAATGAGCCCGTCGAAAAAGGCAAGGTGGAAATTCGTCAATTGTCGAATTTCCACCTTGCCTTTTACTTTAGATCCATTCGTTCCATCCTATTCAAATCAACACTATAATGTATGAGCCGTTCTCAAGAGTACTTCTTCCTGCATCTCCCGAGACAGACGAACAAAATAATCACTGTAGCCTCCGATTCTGACCACCAAATCCCGATATTCTTCAGGGGATACTCTTGCCTTTTCCAAAGTTTCACGGTCAATCACATTAATCTGCATTTCAAATCCACCGCGTTTCAGATAAGTTTTTACCAATTGCATCATGGTCTGCACCGATTGGGGTCCTAACGATTCCTTGGAAAATTTCATATTTACCGCAATTCCGCCGATGAATTTTTCATGTTCCCATTTCGTAGAAGATAAAATGGAGGCAGTAGGTCCCTTCCACTCTCTTCCCTGACAAGGACCCGAACCGTCACCTAAAGGAAATCCTGCAGGCCGCCCGTCAGGAGTGGCACCCGTTTCTTTTCCGAACCGCTCATGCATGGTCCAGCAAAAGGCACTGGGAACCAGATTTCCGTTTTCGTGAAACAATTGATATTTCTCACACTCCTCCGCAATATGCCTCGTAATCATACCAAAAAAGGAATCAATCTCGTCAATATCATTCCCGTATTTTGGAATCTTGGTCAACAAGCCTTGTCTTACCGTCTCATTTCCTTCAAAATTATTGTCAAGTATGATTTTCAGTTGGGATAACGAATAAACTTTCTCCTCAAATACCGTCTTTTTTAATGCATACAAAGAATCCACCAAATTGGCAATTCCCACAAAGCTGGGCATCACCCATTGATACCTTGCACCGCCACGGTCCATATCCTTTCCTCGTTTTAAGCAATCATTGACAAAACAAGAAAGAAATGGATTCATCCCATTTTCCGCACGGTCACGGCGATATCCTTTAAATTCCTCCGCACTTTTCCTGATTGTATCATCAAGGCGGTCAAACAATGCCGATAACAGTTCTTCAAAGGTTTCATATTCCCGATTCATGACATCCAATAGAAGCTGAGGCATATTATGATACGGACTTGCCACCCAAACATTGGAAGAACAACATGGGGTGATTTCCACACAGGTACTGTGAATATAATGATGAGATTCTTCTTCTGTAACCCCGTAATGCTGCAATCCTCTTGTAATCACATCATCATTGAAAATAGCAGGATGAGAACGTCCGTGGGACAAAATCTCACAAGCTTTCTCTAAATAACAATCGTCCATACCATCCGTATAACAAAGACCAACTGCAGGATACACCAATCGAATATCGTCCACCACCTGCATACCCATTAAGGTCAGGTCGTTGGCAACAATTTCGCCTTTTTCATTTCTGCCGCCAACCATATAACCGCTGGATAATCCTTTGGCTACGCGCATATTGATTTGAATTCCCAGACAATCAAGAAGAAGCTGTGCTTCCTCTTTGGTTAAAATGCCTTGTTTCAAATCCTGTTCATAAAAAGGATACAAATAACGGTCAATATGTCCCAACTGAAACTGTTGAGGACAAAGGCGAAAAGGATCCATGGTTAAGCAAAAAGAGATAAAATGAACCGATTGTACCGCCTCATAAAAGCTTGTGGCGGGAAATTTCGGAACACGACGGCAAATTTCAGAAATCTTCAGTAATTCTCTTTTTCTTGTTTCTTCTTCTGTTTGCTCTGCCAGCTTCTCGGCATACTCCGAATACCGCAAGGAAAACTCTGCCACCGCCTCTAAGCATTGCTTGCAAACAAGATAAAACGCCTTTTTCTCTTCTTCACAGTCTGCCAGATAACCGTCAATTTTTTCTACTATTCCCTGAATTCCGCAATGTAACAGCAGGTCATAATCAATGGTCATGTGAGAATCCTGACCAACCCTTGTTTTTTTTGCCAACTCATAGGCCGCAGGACGACGCACCTGTTCCCACTCTTGTTTTTGTTCTTCTGAAAGGCCACGGTCGTAACAACCAACCACCAACTCATCATCATAAATTACAGGCTCTAATCTGGAGTAAGCATAGCAAAAAGCATCACCATAAGCTTTTTCTTTGTTTTGTGCGGGATGCTCGGTATATTTTTCATAAAAATAATAAAAGAATTTATCGGGATAAAACTGTTCTTCCCTTGCTCTGATACGCAACTGTTCAATCCGTTTCATTTTTTCACTTCCTTTCTCTTGCATTATAACACAACAAGTGATATAATAATAGTATAAAAATACAAAGATAATGTAAAATCATTTCAAAGAAGGTAGAACCATGGAAAGTAAATTTAATTGCCCCGAAACATTTCTGAAAGAGAATCAACAATTTCGAGCCTTTCTCTATTCTGATTACAACATTGAACCTCATTATCATGATTTGTACGAGATGAATATTGTACTGAAAGGAACGGGAACTCATCAGATTGAAGATTGTTCCTTTCGGGTGCGGTCGGGTGATGTGTTTGTCATTCCGCCAAAAATTGTTCATTCCTATTATCATACCGACCAATTGGATGTATTTCACATTTTGTTTCGGAAATCCTTTCTTTCCAACCACCAAGAGGCGTATCAAATACCCGGATTTTTGCAACTAACAGAAATCGAACCCTTTTTACGGCAAAATTTCTCCAAAGCAAGATTTTTACATTTATCCCAAAAGGAATTACTTCATTTGGAAATTGAGCTTTCCGTTTTGGATGACAAGGCGTACAACGAAACTGATTATTCCTTGTTAAAATACCATACGCTTTGGAAATTAATCTGTCTTTTCTCTGCCTTGCTTCATCGCCAGCTTCAGCAACCGGAAAAGAAATTGCGCTATGAAAATCAAATCTTACAATCATTAGAAACCATCCACCGTCATTACGGAGAAAAAATCACCATTGACTCCCTTTGCAAAGCAGTTTTTATGTCCCGCTCCACCTTTCTTCGCAGCTTTCAGCACATCTGTGGTTGTTCTCCTATTGACTATCTGAATCGATACCGAAAAGAACGGGCGTGGGAACTGATAGAACAAGGCATGCTTTCCAAAACAGAAATCGCCCACCTATGCGGATTTTACGATTTATCCCACATGGAACGGATGATAAAACAAACAATTCAATGAAAAGCTTTGCCAAAAAAGCATGGGAAATTACAACTCATTTTTATGTAATTTTCGCTTTCTCTTTTCACTTGCAGGTCACTCCGAAAGGTGATACAATGAAAATAAAAAAGCAAATCGGAGGTCTTACCATGCAAATGATTGAAAGAGTAGGAAAAAAAGAGCATCAATATGTAGAGGAAGTGTTACGAGACGGATTCAGAACATCGGCAAACGGCAAGATGACAAGACGACTTGAGGAAGCATTTGCAGAAAAGTTTGACAGTCAATATGCCATTGCCTTTTGTAACGGTACAGCAACCTTGCATGCAGCATTGGAGGCTGTTGGCGCAGGACTGGGAGACGAAGTTATCGTACCGCCCCTTACCATGTCAAGCACTACCTTTGCGGTTCTTCATGCAAATGCAACACCTGTTTTTGCAGATGTAGAACCTGACACGTTTTTAATTTCAGCCAAATCAATCGAAGCATGCATCACGCCAAAAACCAAGGCAATCATTCCGGTATCTCTGTTCGGCCTGGCTCCCGATTACGATGCCATCAATGCCATTGCCAAAAAACACGGTCTGGCTGTTATCGAAGATGATGCTCAGTGCTTCCTTGGAAAATATAAAGGAAAAATAGTAGGTACCCTGGGAGATATCTCAAGCTTTAGTTTTCAGGGCTCCAAACACATGTCATGCGGTGAAGGCGGTATGCTCATCACCCAAAGCGAAGAATTAGCCAATAAAATCCGCAAATATTCCTGTCTCGGTTATGCAAACGTAGGCTCCAAGGTTGGAAAAATTTCCAAAAAAGATATTCAAGACCCTGATTATTGCCGTCATGAATCCTTGGGTTGGAACTACAGACTCAGTGATGTATGCAGTGCCGTTGCCTTAGGTCAGCTGGAACATCTGGAAGAACTGGTTGAATTTCGTCAAAAATCTGCCATGTTGTTTATGGAAGCGATAAAAGATGCGCCATTTCTCACCCCACAAAAAAACAGTGCTGATTGCGAAAATGCTTATTGGGCATTTGTTGCAAAAATTGATGATGACGACATCGACTGGAGAGTCTTCAGAGATAAATATATGGAGCTGGGCGGTGATGCCATTTATGCGGCATGGAAGTTAACCTATCAGGAACCCATGTTTAGAAATCTCACCTTGCTCAAACGGGAAACTCTTTTCAACAGCAATGCAAATTATGCTGACGGCATCTGCCCCGTTGCAGAAAAGCTTCAACCCCGTCTGCTTCAGTTTAAAACCAATTACTTCGACTTAAACGAAGCACAACAGCAGGCAGAAATTCTCAGCAAAACCATTCAATATTTCAAATAAAACAGAGGGTGGAAATGATGGACAACTTATTTAATCTTAGCGGAAAAATTGCTCTTGTCATGGGTGGCTCAGGCAATTTAGGCACTGCGGAAGTGGATGCACTTGCGGCATACGGTGCAAAAGTAATTTCCGCTCACCGCACAATTCCCTCAAAAACTCGCGAAAATGTCACTCATCTTTCTGCCGACTTTTCCAAGGAAGAAGAATTTCTTTCGGTTTTTGAAACGGTAAAAAAAGAATGGGGCAAAATTGACATTTTAGTGAACAATGCGGCATACGGTGGTGGAAGCGGCGGCAAGGGATTAAGCCTTGAAATGGAACATTTTGACAATGAATCATGGAATCAGGGAATTGACGGAAATTTGGGACTCTGCTTTAAAAGCATACGGGCGGCAATACCGCTGATGAAGGAAAAGGGAGGCAGTATCATTAATATTGCTTCTATGTACGGAGTTGTTTCACCCGACCCTTCTATTTACGGTGATAGCGGAAACAACAGTCCTGTCACCTACGGTGTTTCAAAGGCAGGTGTTCTGCAACTGACAAGATATGCAGCAGCTCATCTTGCCAAATATAACATTCGGGTCAATGCTATAACTCCCGGTCCCTTCCCCAATGAGAAAACGCTTTCGAACAAAGAATTTTCTCAGAAGCTTGCCGACAAAACGATGCTGAAACGAGTCGGAAAAAGTGAAGAGATTTGCGGAGCAACGATTTTGCTGGCATCTGATGCCTCCACTTTTATGACCGGAAGCAATATTACTATTGACGGCGGCTGGACTGCGTGGTAAAATAAAAGGGGATGTTTAAAAACTTCCCCTTTTCAAATTTTTTGGGGTGATGAAATGCAAATGAAAGATTTTTATTATCATTCAATAGAAACCATTTGTGCGGATATGAAAATCATTCTCATAACCGACGAAAAAAGTGCAGAAATAGGCGAAACTGACATTCACATGCATTCTTTCTGGGAGCTTTTCTATCTGCAAAACGGAACACTTACCATACAAAACGAAACAGAAAGCTATGAGTTTTCCAAAAATCAGATGATAATGATTCCTCCAAACTTCTATCACAGCTCTCATTTTTCCGACGATGCAGTGAAAAAAAGTATTTTTTTCACATTTGAGCGGGTAAAATCAAATGATGGTGATAAGTTGTTTGACAGTGTTTACAGCGTTTTTTCAAGTGAAAAACCTTATCAGCTCTACGACTGCGAATATCCGGCGATGCTGATTAGCAGAATTTTGGGAACCGAGCATTGTGAAATATTTGCAAAACAGTGGAGAATGAAATCAGGTGCAGCAGATTTGATATTCGCCTTGTACGACCGACTGAACAATGTCTCTGATATCCCAATCGCCACTCCGCCAAAACAAAATACCTATTGGGTATACAAATATGCCATTGACAGACTGCTTGACATCTATTATGCAAACGACATCAGCCTTGAATTTTTAAGCGAAAAGCTTTTCGTTTCTCCGCAAAATATCACAAAAATCATTTCAACCGCCTATGGAAAAAGCTTTAATGAGCTTAAGCTCGAACTGAAAATGAGAAACGCCCGAAAAATGCTATCCGAAACTCATTTATCTGTAAGCGAAATCGGTGAAAAAACAGGATACACAACCACCAGAGGGTTTGTATCTGCATTTTCAAAATTTGAAGGTTGTACGCCAAGCGAATACAGAAAAAAACTTGTTGACAGAAAAAGATAAGAGGGGTTTGCCCCCCAACAAAAACAGTCCGTTTTATGGTACATAAAAATTGATATACTAAAAGCCGTCGGAACATTCCCTTCCGACGGCTTTTTAAAATAGTTATGCAATTTTTTGACCGTACGCCCTTGCATAAAGCTCCAATGCTTTCGTATGCAGCTTACTGACATAAGTATATTCATAATACAACCTTGCAGCAATCTGAATCAAGGAAAGATTCCGTATGTAATACAGATACAGCACATTACGATATGGCTGAGGAAGACAAGCAATTTTTTCTTCAATTTCAATTCGCTTGTTGATCAATTCGTTAACCCTTTGAACATAATGGTCCTTCAAGGTGATTAAGGCAATCACACCATTTTCCAAATTTCCGCCGCAGCCGCTGTATAATCTGCTTTCCAAAACACGGATTTCATCTTTTCTTTCTTTGATTTCTTCTGCATCCTGCCGATAATCCAAAAGCTCACGTTTTGCCTGTTGTATTGTCATATGTACTCCTCCTTTGATTTTGGGTAACAAAAAGGAACAGCATCTGCTGTCCCTCTCACCCTGTTTCTAATATTATTATATCATACAATTTATAAAAGTCAAGGGCTTCGACAAAAAAAGTTGTTGTTTTTAAAAACTTTTTAAAAAAATTATTGACATTTATTGTCGAATATGGTAACATTATAGGAGAGGAGGCATGATTATGGATTTTGGGAAACAATTGAAAATCATCAGAAAGCAAAAAGGATATACGCAAGACGAGCTGGCTTTGGAGATGAATCAGCGGTTTGGCAGCAAGCTGACCAAAAGTGCTCTGTCCCGTTACGAAAACAACCGACTGGAAATGACTGCAAAAACGGTGCAGCAGCTTGCCCAAATTTTAGAGGTATCTCCCGCTGTTTTAATGAGACAGCCAAAGGAAAAAGTGGAGTTATCCGATTATATCGAAGAAGTGGAAAAGGATTTAAGAGGGATGATGCAAAGCGGAGAGCTGCAATCCCCCGAAGATGCGGAAAAGATTATTCTTGCCATGAAGCTGGCAATGAATATGGTCAACGAGGAAAACAAAAAATATATTCCCCGAAAATATCGGCAAGAGGAATGAGCATCATGATTCAACAAAAAGCAAGAAAATTAGTTCGGAAATGGAACACAAATGACCCCTTTCTGTTAGCAGAAAATTGTAATATCAAGCTGATGTATGCGGATTTAGGTCACTTGGGAGGATTGTATCAGTATTATAAGCGAACCAAAATAATTATTATTAATGAAGCACTTTCTTACCATGAGCAACGGGAGGTCTGCGCTCATGAATTGGGTCATGCTCTGATGCACCCAAAGGAAAATCGGTTTTTTCTCCATCGGAGCACCTTTCTCAACTGCGACAAACTGGAACGGGAGGCAAATTTGTTTGCCGCCTGTCTGTTAATCCAAGAAAATGACGCCCGTGAATTTCTTCATTCAGGCGCCACAGTCAATCAAATTTCAGCCATTACGGGAGTTTCAGTTCCTCTTGTCGAGGAACGGATGCATCTTCTTTTGAAAGAAAACGCATAAAACGAATTCCAAAAGGAAGGCATAATAATGAAGTAAGAATGTCGGAACAAGCCTGAGTCATCTGTACGCCTGTTTCCCCGAAAAACATAGGCAATAAGAAAATCAATGGCAGGAAAAAATACCCTTGTCTGGCAGAAGACAAAAAGGTTGCCGTCCAGCATTTTCCGATGGATTGAAAAGTCATGTTGCACATAACCCCAACGGTAATAAAAGGCAAGGAGCAGCATTGCCACCGCAATGCCCTTGTACCAAATTCTGCCGCCTGAGAGTCTTCAATAAACCAGTTCATCACCTGAGGTGCCAAGAAGAACATAAGGACACCGAAGAAGGTCATCAGCATTAGTCCTACGGTAAAGGTAAACCAAATCGCATGCTTGACACGGTCAAATTTTTTTGCACCGTAATTATACCCTGCAACAGGCTGATAACCCTGACCGATTCCTAAGGAAACACTGAATAACATCATGAAAATTTTGCTGACAATCGACATTCCTGCAATGGCATAATCTCCGTAAAACCCTGCACTGTGATTGAGTGCCACGGTGGAAATGCTTGCCAACCCCTGTCTGCAAAAAGAGGGCAAGCCTGTTTTGATAATGGCAAAATAAACAGATGATTTTGCAGAAATGTTTTTCACCGATAAATGAACCACACTTTTCTTCCGCAAAAACATGGAAAGCAAAATCAAGAAGCTGACACATTGACTCGCCAGTGTTGCAATCGCAGCACCTGCTGTTCCCCATTGAAAGGTAAAAATAAACAGGGGATCAAGAAGAATATTCAAAATCCCTCCCGTAGTCAGTCCAATCATGGCAAGCTTTGCCTTTCCCTGACTGCGCAGTACATTGTTCAGCACAAAAGAAGATGCCATAATCGGTGCACCCAGCAAAATATATTTTCCGTAAGCGCGGGCGTGAGGCAAAATGCTCTCTGATGCCCCCAACAGCTTCATCAAAGGGTTTAAAAACACCAATCCAAATACAGTTAATACCACTCCGAATAATAAAGCAGCAAACAAGCCTGAAGATGCCACGCGATTTGCCTCTTCATTTTTTTGTTCACCCAGCAAACGGGAAATCACACTACCCGAGCCCATTCCGAGAGTAAACCCAACCGCCTGAATGATTGCCATAATGGAAAACACCACGCCTACCGCAGCAGAGCTTGCCGTTCCCAATTTAGACACAAAATAAGTATCCGCCATGTTATAGACAGAGGTTACCAGCATACTGATAATGGTGGGAATTCCCAAGGATACAATCAAACCGGGTACTTTTTCGGTGGTCATTTTTTCAAATTGCTTTTTCTGTTGATCCAATTTCTTCATCCCTTCCTGATACATCATATTTTATTATATCCCTTTTTTTCCTATTTGTCAAATAAAACCAAAGCTTATACTCCGAATAAAGTGTTTCGTGCTATTGCTTTCTTCGGAATCAGAAAAAACAACCGCCAAAAATTTTGACGGTTGCTTGCTTTTTTCAATAAACACCGGTCGAAGACGAATAAAACTGCCGTCAGGCAATACCATTCCAAACCATAGTGTTTCGTTTATTGATTTCTTCAAAATCAGTCAGTTGACTCAAAGAGCAACAAAATTTAGAGTCAGTGCATCATCTGCTCCATGGCATTTCCTGCCTTTTTCACCGCTTTTGTTGCCCGACACTTCATTCTCTTGATATCACCGCGGTCAAGGGGCTGTAATACCGCCGCCGCACCTGCGCCGAGAATCATTCCTGCCAACATTCCTTTTGCAAAGCCTTCCATCTTTCATTCCTCCTTTTCACCGTTAGTATCACCCAAAACAAAGAGAGCATACAGGAAGATTATTGAGACAAATCCAAATTTTCCAAATTTTGCGAACGGTTTAAATATGCTTGGGGCACTTCCCCTGCAATGATGGTTTGCGCCAACAGCACAGGTACCTCCAAATTCACATCAAGAGTTTTTCCCGGAAAAAACACATTCATATTCACCAGCACCACCATATTGATTTCGTGCTTGGTCTGGTTCACGCCTGCAGAGGTAAACAAGCTTTCAAAATTAATATCTACACTTCCGTAAGGCACGATTCTTACAGGAATATCAGGACCCATTCCTGCAAAAAAGGGACTGCCCGAAAAGCTTCCTGCAGGAATTTTTACATAGGATTCCCGTAACACATCCATCTTTTGCAAAATACTTTCAATCAGCGAAGTACGAATCTGATTGAGCATACTGCCGTTTGCCGTTAAGGTTTTTGTTTCTTCCTTTTCGCTCACCCGAGCAGTAATCAACATATCGTAATCCACCACTCCGATTAACTCATTTTCCATAATAGAATGCTCCGTCATTTCCGTTCCCAAATCACGAATTTTATTCTCTGCCAAATCATAAAACATAGGAAGCATCTTTTTCTGCACATAACAAAGCAAATAAATAGTACAAACCAAAAAGAGGCAAATTTTCAGCCGTCGGGAATAGCCATATCGACGGACGTGATAGGTTGTATGGCTTTTCCATCTTCGATATCCCACACCCAAAAAAATCCCTCCTTCCTCTCAGTGTACGAGAGAAACAGAGGGATTATGCATTCTTATTTTGTTTCTTCCAGCTTTTCGTAACAAAGACCTTCTCGTAATCCGTAAGCACTTGCCACAAGACAAGGGGAAGAAATTTTTTCCATTAATACATTCAAAGGCAGGATTCCTGCGGTGATAATATCTGCCCGAAGAGGGTCCATCCCTGCGATGGACTTTCGTTGCTGACGGTTCATGCGCAAAATTTCATTCCGAAAGCTATCCACATCACGACGCATCATTCTGTAATTATGCAAAGGGCGGTTATGGTTCATCTTTTTTTGATGAATTTTAATCATGGTACGGATGGAACCGCCCAGTCCCACAACAGGCAACCCTTCCGCATCCGAAAGCCACTCCAGTTCATCCAATTTTTGCCGAATCAGAACCCCTGTTTGTTCAAATTCCTCTCCGTTCATGGATTCTTCTGCCGAAAATTGCTCCGTCAAGGTAATACTGCCGTAGGGAATGCAGGCAAAGCCTTTGATTTCCCGATCCTTCACCAACACAAGCTCGCTGCTGCCGCCGCCTGTATCCAACAACACAAAGTCACGGAGGTTCATGGAACGAACAACCCCCAGATAATCATAATAAGCTTCCTTTTCTCCATCAATCACCGTGAAGGAAAACCCTGTTTCTTCTTTTGCGCGTTTGATAAACACATCACGGTTTTGTGCACGGCGAAGGGCCTCGGTTGCCACCGCAAATTCGCTGATAAGAGGGAATTCATCCGCCACCTTTCTCAGTTCACGCAGCACATTGACCGTCCGTTCAATTGCCGTTTCCTGAAGCAGATTCCCCTCTGCCAGTCCTTCGCTTAACCGACAGGATTTTTTCATCCGCTTTGCCACACGGAACAAACCGTTTTTTCGCACTTCAATCACATCCATCCGAACCGAGTTCGAACCCAAATCCACAATCAGAAAATACCGTTCCATCCATATTTCCTCTTTTCTTTTTCAATCTGTTTTTATTATACCACAAATTTGTAAAAGTTTCAAGAATTTCTCTTGCAAAATTTCAATAAAACAAAAAAGAACAGCTCACCCTGAGCTGTTCTGAAATGCTTATTTTACTGAAATCTCTACCCAAATAATTTCTGCATCCTGACCCACAAATTCAAACAGTTGCTTGGTTGCCAAGCT
Source organism: Oscillospiraceae bacterium (assembly GCA_015068925.1). Lineage (GTDB taxonomy): Bacteria > Bacillota > Clostridia > HGM11514 > HGM11514 > SIG438. The sequence continues at coordinate 4,605 of SVJP01000022.1, read as the reverse complement.
TGCCGTAGCAGGGCAACGATAACATTTTGTACCTTGGGGTACCACCTTGACAGGCTCAGGCAATTCGATTTCCGAAAATCCTTGGCACAATACACCATTTAATGTAACAGTCACATCGTCGGGTGTTCCCTTGGTAAATCCGAGAACCACCGATACCTCTCTGTCAGGAGAAATGTGCGCCGTGTTGATGGTCAGCTGCTTTACTCCGCCATCCATCACCAAAGGCAGGGGTTGGTCTCCCACAAAGCCTTGGGGAATCATCCGTTCCTCTTGCTCCATCACCGCATATCTCACAGGCAGAGATTCAATCACCTTCAAATCCTTACAGGTGCGATGCACCTCACGGTCTCTTGCTTCGTAATACTCTTTATTGTCGTGAGGATCGCCAAAATAATTAAACAAATAAATATCATGAGCACCGTTGGCAAGATAACCTCCCACATTCCCACGGGTCAGTTCGGGAGTTGCAAAGGCATTTCCGTAAAATTTATTAACCACAACCGTATCCACACAGGGAATCACTTCCACATTGGGCAGTTCTCTTCTCCACACATCCATCGGCATTCTGCTGTCGCTTGATGCCCATCTGGGAGAAGGCACAATCAAATCCACCCAGCCTTCTCTCGCCCACGCACGGGCATCAAAACCAATGAATCTGCTCTGTTCAATATCACGGTTCAATCTGACACCCAGTCTGATTTTATGACCGTATTTTTTCTCTGCAGCCGTGACAATGTCTTTGGTATCGGAAATAAAACCATTCATAATGGAAATGCATTCTTCCCGATTGTCATTCAAATAATCAAAGCAATACATTTCACGCATAAAATCCAATTCCAACCCGTCCACATCATAACGGTTGAGCTGTTCTTCGATATACCCCAGCATTCTGCGACGGACCTCTGAAACGGCATAATTGAAATGAGTTGCAGCATAATCATACTGTTCTCCCAACATCCAACCCTTTTCCTTTGCTTCATAAAAGAAATCACTTCTCAAAAAGCTGGTTTCTGTATCAGGTTCATGGCTATCGTTCATCCGAATGGAAATCCAGGGGCGCATTCCCCTGTTTCTGCATTCTTTGAACCATACTGCAAAGGGGTCAATGCCATGCTTTTTTTGTAAAGAATACAACCCTGCAAATTGTTTTTTATAATCTACTGCAATGCCGTTTTCCATAGTTTGCTCATATTTGGTGGCATAACTGTCCCAAAATACTGTATCCGTTGCAGAGTGTTGGCAAAAAATATCGAACAATAAATCATCAATATAAGTGCCGTCATAAAAATCCAAAAATTTCTTAACATCCTCTTCCGTCACCGTCTCCTTGTCCAACAAACTGTTATAAAAAGGAACCAGATTTGAATTGATATCAATGTTTACATACATAAGAAAATCCCTCGCTTTCCATCAATGTAAAACCATTATAGCAAACAAATCGGGGCAAGTCAATTTCCAAAACAGACATATTTCAAAAAAACAGGGCAATTTTGGAAATCTTCAAAGGGGGATGGCGAATGTTAGGGCATCTTGGTTGATTCCCTGCTCCGATGCAACAGCATATCCCTGTACTGTTTGGGAGAAACTCCCACTACCGATTTGAATTTTTTTGAAAAATACACATCATCAACGTACCCGCATTGTTCTGCGATTTGCTGTAACGAAAGAGTATGGGCATAAATATCCAGTAAAAACAAGGCGTGCTTGATTCTGATTTCGGTCAAAAAAGCATTCGGTGTTTTTCCCGTCATTTTTTTAAATTGGGCTCTGATATAATCTACCGCATAACCGCTTTGCTGTAGCAAATGATGCAAATCAATGGTAGAATCATAAAAATGATTGGTAATTTCATGGATAATTTTGTTGACAGACAAACTGATATCATTAGACACCCTGATATGCTGCAAAATAAAATGAAGATAGGCAGAGCATAATTGAAACAGATACCGGTTGTTGTTATACCGATTATGATAAATCATTGCAGCAAGCATTTCCCCCTCATTGTTTTCATTGTCAAAGCACCCTCCTTTGATGATATCAGTAATCTATGTTTTGTACAAGTCTTTTTATAAAATAGTATACCACCATACTGAAATAAATGATATAATAAACATAAAAAGGAGGAATTATGATGAAACAAACAGAACGCTTGCAAAAAGGAATGGGAATCGGCGGTTGCTTTTGAACTTCTGAACGAGGTTTGTTACTGCACTGCCGAGGAATGGAACCATCTGCAGAAAAAACCGTCAAAGCTATCAGGGCACTCAATCCCCACAGACTCCTCATTATCGGCGGAACAGAACACAACAGTCCCTCTGCTTTACAGCACATCAAGCTTTATGAAGATGAAGCAATCCTCTATACCTTTCATTGCTATGCACCCTTTGAATTTACACATCAACAGGGAGTCTTACAAACAGCACCATTGTACTATAACAGAAAAATGGAATATCCGTCTGATGATATCGACCGTTACCGAGACTATCTCCACCTTCTCGGAAAAGAAGACCCTTACGGTCAGATGCAAAGAATGGATATCGAATATCTGCGTCAATATCTGGCACCTGCCAAGAAATTTTTGCAGCAGCATCCTGACAAAGCTCTTTGGTGCGGTGAATTCGGCACCATTCGTCATTGCAATATCACCTATCGGGAAAACCGGATGCGGGACATGATTACCATCTTAAAGGAATGGGGAATTGCCTATAGTGTATGGAACTATTTAAGCACCCCCAACGACGGCAACCGATTCAGTCTTGTAGATGACGATAATCGTCAAATTTTAAGCGAAAAAATGGGACGAATCATCAGAGGAGAAATCGGATGATTGTGTTATGCTTGATGTTAAGCATTACGTTATCCGCTATCCGAAATCTGTTTCCCAAAGGAATCTCGGAGATAACGTTTGGAACAAAACAATTCTTTTTGGCGCAAGCAAGTATTTTCCGGGATAAAAGATTAACAGGATTTAATATGATAGGGATTCTCATGGTCATTCCCACAATCATTGTTTCGGGGGTGCCCCTCGAAAAAAAGCATCAACCAAATCGGGTTGATGCCCTCAGACTGTCGAAAAAGTCGGTCTACCGCAAGCAAATAAAGAATACAGAGATTGATTATGAATTTCTAATCAAATATAAAACAAGAGAAAAACCGTCAGAGAAATAAACAAATTCCCCTGACGGTTGCTTGCTTTTTGCCAAAATGAACACTTGCCGTACCCATGTACTGTCTGCAATTCATTTTGACAAAATATCCCTTCCTTTTTCCCAGTCTGCAGCGTGTCGATAGGTTTATCGACACGCTGAGGGCATCAACCAAATCAGGTTGATGCCCTTTTTATTATTTATCAATATCCAAAAAGTCCTTCAGTTTTTCAAAGAAGGTCTTGCTTCGCTTATAGCTTCCGCCTGTTTCCTTGTCAAATTCCATCAGCAGTTCTTTTTGCTTTTGTGACAGATTTTTGGGAATTTCCACCACAACCTTCACCAGCTGATCTCCTCTTGCGCCTCCCCGTAAGGACGGAATCCCTTTGTTTTTCAAACGGAACACCGTATCGGTCTGAGTGCCTTCGGGAATATGATACCGAATTTTTCCGTCAATGGTGGGAACTTCGATATCACAACCAAGCGTTGCCTGAACAAAGGTAATGGGTACCTCGCAATGAACATTGTAGCCGTCACGGGTGAACAGATCGTGCCGCTTAATGCGAACGGTAATCAACAAATCACCGGAAGGACCGCCTTTATACCCCATATCTCCTTCTCCGCGCATGGAAACGGTCTGACCGTTGTCAATCCCTGCAGGAATTTTCACCGAAATGGTTCTGCGCCGTTTCACCTTTCCCTGACCGTTACAAACGGTGCAAGGGTCTTTGATAATCTTTCCCTCTCCACGGCAAGCAGAACACGGGCTGGTGCTGACAAAATTCCCCAAAGGAGTTCTCTGGGTGGTTTTTACCTGACCCGAACCCTTACAGTTGGGACAAGTTTCGGGAGATGTTCCGCTTTTTGCCCCTGTTCCCTGACAGGATTCGCAATCCTCTACTCGCAAAATCACAATTTCTTTTGTAACACCAAATGCCGCTTCCGTAAAGGTCAGCTCAATGCTCTGGTGAATATCGCCGCCCTTTCGGGGGCCGTTCCGTCTTGTGCCGCCGCCAAAGCCGCCAAAACCGCTGCCACCGAAAAAGCTTTCGAAAATATCGCCCATGTCAAAGCCGCCAAAACCACCGGCACCTCCGCCGCCAAAGCCTGCATTGGGGTCAACCCCTGCATGACCGAATTGGTCATATGCCTGCTTTTTCTGGGGATCGCTGAGGATTTCATACGCCTCATTGACTTCCTTGAACTTTTCTTCTGCCTGGGGGTTATCCTTATTGATGTCAGGATGATATTGCTTTGCCATTTTACGGTACGCCTTTTTAATCTGGTCCTCATTGGCACCTTTATCAATCCCTAAGACCTCATAATAGTCCCTTTTATCCGCCATAAATCCTCAATCCTTTTTATTGCTTGTTTCCGTCTTCGTCAACAACCTCGTAATCAGCATCTACCACATTGTCATCTGCCTGACCCTGTGCTGCCCCTTGAGCTGCCTGCTGTT
>SVJP01000212.1 GCA_015068925.1 Oscillospiraceae bacterium | reverse complement strand
AAAAACAAAATAATTAGTATTTTTAATAAAAAACAAGAAGAAAATATTGATAAAATAGTGAAAAATAGCGGTTGAAAAGTTTCTTTTGTTGTGTTATAATTATAGTATGTTTCTATAGAGTGATTTGTGTTACATAAAAAATAGGAGTGTGGCTGATTTGATTACAAAGGAGATTACCATCCAAAATTCCGTGGGCTTACATGCAAGACCTGCAACCTTCTTTATTCAGAAAGCAAATGAATACAGAGCCAGTATCTGGATTGAGATGGGAGAACGGAGAATTAACGCAAAAAGCTTACTTGGCGTTCTTTCTTTGGGTATTGATAAGGGTACAACCATTACTTTGAATGCTGACGGTGAAGATGAAGAAGAAGCTGTGAACGGCTTGGTTCAGTTGGTTTCTTCCAATTTTGCAGACTGATAAGACAGGCGAAAAGGGCTGTGGAGCAATGTTTCCACAGCCAATTTTTGTATTTGGAAAGGAGGATTTTTATGAATGAAGTAATTCAAACTATGCTGAAAACATTGCCGGAGCAGCCCGGAGTTTATCTGATGTATGATAAAACGGATACTGTTATTTATGTGGGAAAAGCCAAACTGTTAAAAAATCGTGTAAGACAGTATTTTCAATCCTCCAAAAATCATTCGCCTAAAGTTCTTGCAATGGTGGAGCATATCCATCGTTTTGAATACATTGTAACAGACAGTGAAACGGAAGCATTGATGTTGGAATGTAATTTAATCAAGAAATATATGCCTAAGTACAATATTTTATTAAAGGATGATAAGCATTATCCTTTTTTGAAAATTGAAACAGGAAAGGAATATCCGAAAATTCTGATGACCAGAAAGCGCGAACGTGACAATGCAAAGTATTACGGACCTTATCTGAATGCGGCGGTGGCACGGGAAACCTTGGATTTGCTTCGGAAAACATTTGGTTTATATTCCTGCAACCGTGAATTTCCGAGAGATTGCGGTAAAATCAGACCTTGCTTGTATTATCATATGAAACAGTGTCAAGGTGTTTGCACGGGAAACATTTCCACGGAGGAATATGCTGAATCTCTGTATCAGGCAGAACGTTTTTTAGAGGGGAAAACAGGAGATTTAAAAACAGAATTTACCAATGCCATGATGCAGGCTTCGGAAAAAATGGAATATGAAAAAGCGGCACATTATCGTGATATTCTCAAAAATATAGAACAGATTACCGATAAACAAAAAATGCTGGTGAATGTGAAAAAGGAACAGGATTTTATTAGTTTTGCTCAAGATGGTGACGATGCTTGTGTTCAGGTGTTTTTTGTTCGTGACGGGAAAGTGTTGGGAAGAGAGCATTTTGCCATGAACGGAGCCGGGAGAGAGTGTGGTGCAGAACTTCTCAGCGGTTTCGTGAAACAATTTTATCATAACAGTGAAATGATACCAAAAGAAATTCTTTTACAAGAAGAAATAGAGGATTGTGAAGAAATTGCACTTTGGTTGTCAAAATCGAGAGGCAGTAAGGTTAGTGTGACTGTTCCAAAACGCGGTGAAGGAAAAGCCATGATGGAAATGGTTCGCACCAATGCCTTGCAATCCTTAGAAAATATCAGAAGTGCTGCCAATAAGACGAAAGCTTTGTTGTTGGAATTAAAAGAGGAATTACAATTGCCGATTTTACCGAGACGTGTGGAATCTTATGATATTTCCAACACGGCAGGGGCTGATTCGGTAGGTGGCATGGTAGTATTTTTAGACGGTGTTCCTGTCAAACGTGCTTATCGTAAATTTAAAATTAAGTCGGTGGAAGGGCCTGACGATTATGCTTCCATGTGCGAAGTATTGTTTCGGAGAATCACCCATGGAATAGAAGAACAAAAATTAATGGAAACAGGAGAATTGGAAGCAAATCAAGCGAAATTTTATCCCTTGCCCGATTTGATTTTGTTGGATGGCGGAAAAGGGCATGTGAATGCAGTGAAGATGATGATGCAGGAAAAAGGATGGACCATTCCCGTTCTCGGTATGGTCAAGGATGACCGCCATAAAACTCGAGGCATAACAAATGGGGAACAAGAATTTTCCTTTAGCGTCACCTCTCCCATGTTTCGGTTTTTTGCACGGATTCAGGAGGAAGTGCATCGTCATGCCATCACCTATCACAAGCAGGTGCATAAAAAGAATCAGCTCATGTCCTCTTTGGAGGAAATTTCGGGAATCGGTCCTGCCAAGCGGAAAGCACTGTTACAATACTTTGGTTCTGCAACTGCAATCAAACGAGCGAAACCGGAAGAGCTTTGCCGTGTTTCGGGAATTACCCAAGAGTTGGCACAACGAATTTATGAGAAATATCATTAATTTTTCAAAAAACACTTGCTAAATAATAGAAAATAAGATATAATATAATAAAAATACAGAGAGGAGTGAATCCAATGGGCAGTTCAACAGGTACCATTCTTTACTTTGTAGTGCTGATTGCGATTTTTTACTTTATTTTAATCCGTCCTCAGCAAAAACAGGCGAAGGCTCGGAAACAGATGCTCAGCGCACTCAAAAACGGTGATACCATTATCACAAACAGTGGTATTTACGGTAAAATCGTAAAGCTGAAGGATGATTATTTCATCATGGAAACCGGTCCTGATCGCGTGAAATTAAAATTGCAACGTGAAGCAATCGGTATTGTGGAAAAATCCGCAGAAAAAGAAAGACCTGATACTCTGGAAGAGCCAGAAGAAGAAATTCAGGAAACAACAGAAGAATAAGTCATAAAAATTCCCCTTTG
>SVJP01000211.1 GCA_015068925.1 Oscillospiraceae bacterium | reverse complement strand
CGAATATAAGTACGTTTTAATATATAGCAGCTTTTGGATGGAAGAGGACTGTATGCAGTCTGTTATCCGGCGAACATCGGCATCATTTGAAAAAACAATGCATTCGTTGAAGCTTTCGAAAAAGCCAATGCCGACACGTCGTGAATGGCTTAAATCCTACGAAATGATTCCGGAGAAAAATATGATATCTACTTCAAGCACTTCAATCCGGATTCGTGGTTATGATTGTTTGTGTGCTGATGCATATACAAATGTTAAATGATTTGATCGCGAGTTTAACTGTATAGTTTTCTGAATTCAGTAGGGGATATTTTGTATTTCTTTTTGAAAACCTTATAGAAGTAGCTGGTGCTCTGAAAACCGCTTGCAAAGCAAATTTCAAGAATAGGGGTATTGGTGTTCAGCAATAGATTGGATGCATGATTCAATCTTAAATCGTTAATATACTCCGATATTGTAATATTACAATATTTTTTCATACTGCGAGCTATGTGTTCGCGGCTTTTTTTGCTCAAAAGTATCATTTGCTCCAATCCTACAGTGAAATTTTCGTGCAGTTCCATATCAGAAAGAAGTTGTGAAAGCCACAAGGGAATTGCTTGTTGTGAGTTATTTGGCAAATTTGAAAAAAATCTTACAAAAATATCGGCAAGAATCGCTCTTGATTTAAGCTTTAAAGATGATTTATCATTCCAGTTAATGATATTAAGCTCGTTTATTTTTTGGACTAAACGCTCTTTTTCAAGATTGCTGAGTGAGATAGTTGGGGGCATATCACAGGAAAGTAATTGTTTGGAAGGAAAGCTGTCTGAAAGATAGCAGAACAATAAAGTGATGGTCTCTCTGCTGAATGCAAAATTAATATAAGCAGTTTTTGTGCTGTCAGGAGTATCATATACATACGCGTGCACATCATCGGGGCGTATGAAAACCAGGCTCCCTTGGGGGAGTTTTTGCGTTGTACCGTTTATAAAATGGGTTATTGTTCCGGAAATAGTAATGAAAATCTCATAAAAATCATGGGAATGCGGATAAAAAATATCGTTTTCTCCACGGACGTATCTATAAAGACATTCTGCCTCAGTATCAATGTTATCTTTGGCCGTTAAACGAGGATAATTTTCCATGGTTTTACCTCCAACATCACTATAGTGTAATTATTCTATCACAATATAGGTAGATGCACAAGCTGTTTGATTGTATAATTTGAAGTAAAGGAAGGAGTTTTTTATGAAAAAATTACATTTGTTGTGCAATGCACATCTCGATCCTGCTTGGCTTTGGAAATGGAATGAAGGCCTTGCAGAAGCGATTTCTACGTTCAGAGTTGCTGCGGATTTTTGTGAAAAATATGATGGTTTTGTTTTTAATCATAACGAAGCATTGTTATATGAATGGGTTGAAGAATATGAACCACAGCTTTTTGAGCGAATAAAAAAGCTGGTCAAGGAGAAAAAATGGATCATTATGGGTGGATGGTATCTTCAACCGGATTGTGTTATGACGTCGGGAGAAAGTCTCTTGTCGCAAATCAATCTTGGACAGGAATACTTTATGAGCAGATTTGGTGTGAAGCCCGATATTGCAATAAATTTTGATCCGTTCGGGCATTCACGTGGATTAGTACAAATTTTAAAACTGACAGGATATAAAGGTTATATTTTTATGCGTCCCTATGAAATAAAGGGAGATTTCCTTTGGAAAGGATATGACGGCAGTACAATAATAGCACACGGAACAGTTGACGGGTATGCCTCTTTTAAGGGAAAAGCGGTTGAAAAAATACAAAACAATGTTAAGCTGCAAACAGAGGATGTTGGTGTTTGCTTGTGGGGAATCGGAAATCACGGAGGAGGACCTTCGGAAGAAGACTTAAAGGGGATAAATGAGTTAATCGGCATGTCGGATATAGAGATCGTTCATTCTACAGCTGATGCATATTTCGCAGAGCTTGATACCGATCATCTGAAGGTGATTGATCGTTCTTTGATACCGTGTATGGTGGGGTGCTATACCACTATGGTGCGGGTCAAGCAAGCAAACCGACGATTGGAAAATAAAATTGCAAAAACAGAGAAGATATTGAGCTATGCTCAGATGCTTTCGGAATTCAGGTATGATGAAGCTGAATTGAAGAAAGCAAAAAAAGCTCTCGCTTTTTGTCAGTTTCATGATATTCTGCCGGGTACTTCAATCAAACCTGTTGAGGAGGACAGTCTCAGAACGCTTCATTATGGAGAAGAAATTATAGAGCGATTGCATACAAAGGCTTTTATGAAACTTTGCGAAGGACAAAAGAAAGCTGTTGAAGGCGAAATCCCGGTTATGGTGTTCAATCCACATCCTTATCCGATTGAAGGTGAATTTGAAATCGAATTTATGCTTCAGGATCAGAACTGGAATGAGGATGAAGTCACGATTGCTGTTGTATATGATGAAGAAGGAAATGAGCTTTTCTCGCAAAACGAAAAACCGGAATGTACTTTTAACATTGATTGGATTGAAAAGGTCAGCTTCTATGGCAAAATTGCACCTTCATCTATCACCAGATTCAACTGCAAGCTCACCACAATAAAGAAGAATACATTACAAGACAAAGAATATTGTGAAATATCTATATCGGTCAAAAACGAAAGGATGAATATCGTAATCAACCGCGAAACCGGACTGATTGATTTATATGAAATCGACGGAAAAAGATATATAGAAAATAGCGGTAGAATAGAGGTATATAAAGACAACGAAGACCCATGGGGGATGAAAGTAAGCTCTTTTAAAGAATATGAAGGAGCTT
>SVJP01000210.1 GCA_015068925.1 Oscillospiraceae bacterium | reverse complement strand
ATGCATCTACAAAAGTATTTCCGCCTTCCGTCACATATTGACACGTAATATCCGTGCCCATATTAGTGGAACCGACACCTAATTTGTCGGCATCGCTTTCGTTGGTTGCGGGACCTGCAATAGAAACGTAAGTTCCGTCCGCAACTTCACTCAATTCAACTGCGCCTACCGTCATAGCGGTCATCATACTTGCCAACATTGTCAGGCAAAGCAACAACGAAAGAGCTCGTTTACTGATTTTTTTCATGTTTTTCATCCTTTCTTTTTGTTTTTTGACTTACTCCAAATACCCTCCTACAATTTGGAATAAATTTAAGTCTCATCTCCATTATTGTTTTTCAACTTCATTGTATCATAATTTTTCGGAGTATATTATCAAATTAGTACTGACTTTTTAGTAAAAGTAAGATGGGTTTAAAAAATTTAAAAATTCATCATTCGGGACATCATCTTAAGGACAGATAAAAAATTCTTTACAAGGTATCAATTATATGATAAAATAATATTAGGTTAATTATAATAAAAGGAGTTTCTAACATGGCGGTTACCATATCTGATATTGCAAAAAAATTAGACGTTTCACCCTCTGCTGTATCTAAAATATTAAATAATAAAGGGCATTTTAGCGAGGAATTACGAAAGCGTGTGTTGCAAACTGCTGACGAAATGCAATATATTCCGAACATCATGGCGAAAAACCTGCAACATAAAAGCACTTCCATTATCGGCATTATCATTCCGGATATTTCTGAAATTTTCTTTTCCGGTGTAGTGAACAGCATTGAAAGTTATCTTTACGAGCAAGGATATCAGATTTTTTTATGTAATTCCCATGAAGATGTAGAAAAAGAAATTGACTGTGTCAATCAACTGTATGCAAATCGTGTTGGCGGTATTATTCTTGCGACTGTTCGTAATGAAATACCGGAAGATGATTTACTGTTCAGAGGTGATATTCCTGTTGTTTTCTTTGACAATGTTCCCAAAACAACAAAAACTGTGAATAGTGTTTGTACCGACAACTACGACGTTGGAAAATATGCTGCCGAGCAACTGATTATCAATCGCCATAAAAAAATTGCTGCCATTATGGGAAAACAATCAGAAAGCGGTGCTTATGACCGTTATTGTGGATTTTCCGAAGTGTTGTCCAAGCACGGAATTGATTTTGAAGGACGGTTTTGCGATTTTAAAGAAGATTCTGCATACGAAGCAACAAAGGAATTGCTTGCCAAAGATGATTACAGTGCATTTTTTGTTGCCAGCAGCAAAATGTTACATGGAGCATTAAAAGCATTCCGTGAAGCTAAGAAAAAAATTCCTGAAGATATTTCTGTAATCGGAGTTGATGTTGCTGACCCTTATGACACCATGTTTTTCTCTATCACCTCCATTCTTCAGTCAGAAAGAAAAATGGGGCAATTATGTTCAGAGCTTCTTTTGAATCAAATGAAAAACGAAAACACTCCCAAAACATATCATGTTCCCTTTACGGTAACTGAAAAAAATTCGATAAAAAAACTTTAATAATTCAAACAAAAAAAGTCATAATCAATCGTTTTGCTACCGAAGATTATGACTTTTTATTTATTCATTTTTATCAAAGAATCAACAAAGCAATTCTGTACCATTCGCCCCTTCGCTTAATCTAATCGCAGCTCAAAAATTCTTTGTAATACGATTTTGATATTGGAAAGTAATCGATCTGCATCTTGTGCTGCTCCTTTCCGAAAAGTAAGACAGGGTTTGTTTCCTGCTGAAAACAATAATTTATATTCTGCAATTACCTGACTAAGTGCTTTCATCAAGTCGGGTGAAATCTCCCGCCAGTAAAAATTCAGATTTTCTCCCATCTGACGAATTTCAGTAATACCAACCTTCCCTGCGGTGTTTTTCACCAATGCTACCTCTAATAAATTCAGTACACAAGAAGGGGTATCCCCGAAACGGTCACATAACTCATCCGCCACATCATTATATTCTTCTCGTGATGAAATTTTAGCGATACGACGATACAAATCCATTCTCGTTTGTTCACCGGATACATAGGTTTTGGGAAGATAAGCATCAATTTGCAAATCAACCTGCACTTCCGCTTTTTCTTCCTCGATCACCTCGCCATTCCGACGACGAACTTCTTCCTCTAACATATCACAATAGAGCTCATATCCCACTTGGTCCATATGACCATGCTGCTCTGCTCCCAACACATTACCTGCACCTCGAATTTCCAAATCACGAAGTGCAATCTTAAAGCCGGATCCAAATTCAGTAAAATCCCGTAATGCAATCAATCGTTTTTGTGCTGCATCATCCAACACCTTGTCTTTTTGATACATCAAATAGGCGTATGCCATTTTATCAGAGCGACCAACCCGTCCGCGCAACTGATACAGTTGCGAAAGGCCCAAATAATCTGCATTTTCAATCAGAATGGTATTGACATTCGGAATATCAAGTCCCGTTTCAATAATCGTGGTGCAAACCAAAACATCAATTTTCCCCTTCGAAACAGCCAACATGATTTTTTCCAATTCTCCTTCTTTCATCTGACCGTGAGCATACTCTACACGGGCAGACGGAACCATCTTGGAGATTTTATTTGCCAATGAGGAAATCCCTTCAACGCGGTTGTACAGATAATACACCTGACCTCCGCGGGATAATTCACGTACAATGGCATCTTGAATGACCGAATCATTATGCTCCATCACATATGTCCGAACAGGATAACGATCTCTTGGAGGTGTAGAAATAACACTGATATCCCGAATTCCAATCATAGACATATGAA
>SVJP01000209.1 GCA_015068925.1 Oscillospiraceae bacterium | reverse complement strand
AATCATGTATTAAAATTTTTTGAGGGTGAGAGACAAGTAAAAGACGCAAAAAATGCAGTATATAAATGGGTGGATTTATTCGAGATAGATACTGTTCCAGTTAAGCCAGATTGTTCAAGAGAGATATTGCAAAGACTGTCTCAGGGGATACAGCATTATGTGAATCGTGAAGAATAAAGGAGCGGAGAAATGTTGAAAAAATTTTTTGTGAAACATGAAACTTTATCATGTATTGTCCTGATTGTGCTATACATAATTATCAATTCATACTGTATTCAAAACTTTGGGATAGAGGACTATAGAAGCACAATCATCAATACCATTTTTTCAGTAGCTTTACTTCTATTGATCAAAAGTCTGGATAGGGTTTCCTACTACGGTTTAACAAGAGTAACTGATCTGAAGAAGTATCTGTATTTTATTCCGTTAGCACTTATTGTATCTGTAAATCTGTGGACAGGGATTCATATTAATCATACATATGCGGAGATTATATTTTATATATTAACGATGTTCAATGTTGGTTTTATTGAAGAGGTCATCTTCCGTGGATTTCTTTTTAAAATGATGGAAAAAGACAATGTAAAAAGTGCTATTATTGTCAGTTCCATTACATTTGGAATCGGGCATATTGTAAACCTGTTTAATGGAGCGGATTTGATACCAACGCTGCTGCAGATCTGTTATGCCATGTCAATTGGCTATTTGTTCGTTATCATTTTTTATAAGAGCAAATCGATTGTTCCATGTATCATTGCACATTCTGTAAATAATGCTTTATCTATATTCTGTATTGAAAACGTATTGACACTTTATGTGGCTCCTGTGTTTTTGATTATAGTACCTCTGGTTTATGCGATGTACATAAATAAGACAATAAAATAATTTGAACTGCCGAGGCGTCTGCAAAAAGCAGGCGCTTTTTTGATTTTTAGTAACGCATTTTAACAAAATTGGTTAAAGTCAGTTGATTGTTTTTGAACAAAGCGGGCGGTACAATAATAATACGAAAGGAGGATTACTAAAATGAGTTTGTGTATTGCAGATAATCTGAGACTGATGAGAAACAAGTGTGGCTATACAATGGAAAATCTGGCGGAAATCATATCTGTATCCCGACAGACAATTGCAAAATGGGAAGCGGAAGAATCTTATCCGGACATTGTAAATTGTATGAAATTGGCTTCTTTATATAAAGTTTCCTTAGATGAATTGGTGAATATGCCGCTGCGTGATATTGCGACAGAGGAATTTTCTGCAAAGGATGGAAGAATTGGCGGAACCATTCAAGTTTCTGAAGAGAGTACGATTCGTATTCCAAAAAGCATTATGGAAATGTTCGATATTCATCCAGGTGAGAAAATCTTATTGCTGGCTGATAAAAATCAAGGGATTGCCTTGGTGAAATGCAGTCAGTTTGAATAGGCGGGTGTGACATGAATTTATTACAAGTCAATGGATTGACAAAAATATATCCGAAGTTTCAGTTAAAAGAAGTCGCTTTTGAAGTGGAGCAGGGAAGAATCATGGGTTTCGTTGGAAGAAACGGAGCTGGTAAATCAACAACTTTGAAATCCATTTTAAACATTGTGCATCCAAATGCAGGCTGTGTAAAATATTTTGGACTGAATTTTCAGGAATATGAGGAAGAAATCAAACAGAGAATTGGTTTTTCAGGAGGTACAGTAGATTTTTATAAAAAGAAAAAAATCAGTGATATCATTTCCGTTACAAAACGATTCTATAAAAGCTGGGATGAAGAAATATACGAGAAATATCGTGATTTATTTTCAATTGATGAAGAGAAAACCCCTTCACAACTGTCACAAGGAATGAATGTAAAATTGAGTTTGCTGATCGCGCTTTCTCATCATGCAGAATTCCTGATTCTGGATGAGCCAACCAGCGGCCTGGATCCTGTTTCAAGAGAAGAATTGTTAGAAGTCTTTCGATATTTGAAAAAACAGGGGATTTCCATTTTGTTTTCTACACATATTATTTCAGATTTGGACAAATGTGCTGATGATATCACTTATATCAGAAATGGGCAGATCATATATACAGGTTCGGCTTTGGAATTTGCAAAAGGAAAAAGCATAGAAGAATCCCTGCTTGCTCATGAGAAGGAGGCAATCCATGAAGCATTTGATATATAAGGAATTGAAACTGGCCGCGCCTCTTCTGACCTATCTGTTTTTGGGATTTACTCTTATGACGTTTATTCCTGGGTATCCCATTTTGTGTGGGGTATTTTTTGTTGGGATGGGAATTTTTCAAGGCTATCAGTACAGCAGAGAGTCGGGGGATATTTTGTATTCCGTTATACTTCCTGTAAAGAAAACAGATGTGGTGAAGGCAAAATACTGGACTGCAGTCATACTGCAAATGACGGCATTTGTATTGTTTGTGACGTTTACTGTTATAAGAATGTTGTACTTATCAGAAGCGGTTATTTATGTCAATAATGCATTGATGGGAGCCAATTTTACGTTTCTAGCGTATGTACTGCTGTTATTTGCCATATTTAATATCATCTTTATCGGAGGATTTTTTAAAACAGCCTATCGTATTGGGAAACCATTTGTTCAATATATTATTGTATGTTTTACGATAACTGCTGCGGCAGAGGTTTTGCGCTATATTCCTGGTTTGGAATGGATGAATACATTGGGATTTGAACATGCTGGTGTTCAGTTAATTCTGCTTCTGTGTGCGGTGATAATTTATATTATGCTTACGATTGGTTCGTGTAAAATATCTCAGAAAAGATTTGACAGGATAGATTTATAGAGGCGCATGAAAAAGGAGATGACAGTAAATCATC
>SVJP01000208.1 GCA_015068925.1 Oscillospiraceae bacterium | reverse complement strand
ATCGTAGATTTCAATTCGTGCCGTAAGGCAATTCATTGAGTTTGCTTTGCAAACTCATTATATAATTAGGTTATAGAAAAGATATACCCTGTTTTGTAAAGTTTTGAACTAAAAGTTCAATGTGAAGTTACTGATGCAGTGAAGTGTTTGCTATCGCAAAAGTGAAGTTAAGTTTGCCACTTCGCCGTCAGGCGAAACTTCACTTGCCACAGGCAAACTTAGTTAATGATTTCAACTTTGTTGAAATCATTATATCACAAAAAGCAAAAAAAGGCAACATCCTTTCGAACATTGCCTTTTTGTTTTTAAGAACGGTAAATTCCTTCATTCAGATATGCCAACAGTTCTTCTTTACTCATACCATCAATTCCTAAATATTCCAGATTATAGCGGCTGGTTTCATAAAAATTGGTATTATGCATTGCACCTGCCAAGGTAATCATAGAATCAATAATCGGTGTAGGAACACCGTACTGAACACCCAAATCGTGATAAATCTTACAACCAATAGGCACATCTTCGGTCATATAGCGATGATGAATGGTGTTAGGTCCTGTATTTCCTTCATCGGAAGGCTGATCCAGAGGAAATACCACATTATCATTACCATCTTCATCCAAACCCATATATTCCTGCGTCAACACGCTGCAGCGCGAAAAGAACATTTCGTATTTATAAGTAGGACAACCCACGCCAATCGCTTCCGCCAGTGCAATTTCTTCGTTATAAAACTTGTACTGCACTTCACAAATAGACGGGCATAATCCATGAGAATACATAGAATAAGTGGTTTTATCATTACCACAGAAAATTACGCCCCAGTTTTCCATGGTAGAAACACCCAACACAGTAGCAGGAACATGAATTACAGGATTTACATTTGCAAAATCCACATCCAAAACAGTATTTGCTCTTGCAGGACCGTCTCCGTAAGTAACTGCATCCATACAAGGAAGATACGGAACAGAAGCCAGAAAATCATCTGTATCCGTCATAGGCAAAGCTGCTCCGCGCAGAGTAATGGCACGATATTTTGCACCAACGTGAGGGAATTGGAATTTACCGATGCTTTCAATTCTTGTACCATAAGGAGCTGAAGACCAACCGCCTACAATAACTTTCTTGGCACAACCCATTTCCCGCATCAATCTGCGAAACAGCAGACAAGCAAAGTTATCGGTAAAAATATGAATAACCTGACCATCCTCCAAGTGAGGAATCAATGCACGGAATACAGATTCATGGCCCCAGGAACCCATACCGACAACAATCAATCCTGCTCCCTTTACCGCTTCTGCAATATCAGAAGTAACCAAGTCAAAATGTGCACGGCCGGAACGCTCAAAACAATACTTGTTTCTCTGAATACCATCTAACAGAATTCCTGTCTTGTCCACATCCTTTAAAGAGGTTTTTGCAAAAGGCATTGCATCAAAAAGTCGCACCTCTCTTCCTGCCAGCTTCATATCAGCTGCACAAGTTTTCCCAACTGCTCCGCCACCTAAAACCGCAATGGGCATATCCTTTAAATATTCCATTTTACTCATTTACAATAACTCCTTTACAAAAAAGTATTTACATTTCTACTATACTATGATAAAATATATTTGTCAAATTGATGATTAAAATAATATAATTCGATTTTTTCGATAGGTGATGCTATGGATATTCAGAATATTAAAACATTTTTATATATTGCAAAGCTTGAAAACTTTTCAAAAGCGGCGGATGAGCTGAATTATGCGCAATCAACCGTAACATCTCAAATGCAACAATTGGAAAAGGAATTGGGCTTTCCTCTTTTTGAACGAATCGGAAGAAGAAATTATCTAACTCAGGGCGGAAAAGAATTTTTAAACTATGCCAAAGAAATTCTTCATTTGGTAGAACAAGCAGGAACCATTGGAGAAAATTTAAAACAAACAAAAGGCATCCTGAGAATCGGTGTGTTAGAATCCCTTTTATTTGCAAAGTTATTGCCCCTGCTTCCTGTGTTTCAACAAATGTATCCCCATCTGGAATTAGTAATTAAAATCGGTCAATCCACAGAACTGATTTCTCTATTAAAGCAAAACCAATTGGATATCATATATATCTCCAATGCAATGAATACAGATTCTGCTGTAAAATGCTGTTATCAGCATCGGGAGTCTTTGGTTTTCGTCAGTTCTTCCCACCATCCTCTTTGCAATCAAAAATCCGTTTCCGTTCAGGATATTTTCCAACATCCTTTTGTTGTTACCGAACCGACAGGATATTGTTTCAGCAGATTACGGGAAATTACATCGGAACATAATCTGTCCTTACAGTATGGAATTACAGTAGATAATATTACTGCTATTATCTCTTTACTTCAGGACAACAAAAGTGTGGCATTTTTACCCGAATATGCATTAAAAGAACCGTTACAATATCAAACTTTGAAGAAATTGAATGTATCATTACCCAACCAGGTTTATTACAGTCAATTGCTTTGTGCAAAAGAAAAATGGCTTTCTCCGTTTATCGAAAGCCTGATACAAGTGATTTGTCAACAATATCCGGTCTAACCAAACATCACTGATTACTTTCCAAAAATTGGCAAGTCTTTTTAGGGAATAGTGAAGAGTGAATAGGTAATAAGTAAAATCGACAAGATTCTGTCGAACCTTGTCGATTTTTGGCAAGATAGAACAATAATGATGCATTCATTTATTGTTTTTCTTTGCTGTATTTATTGATGAAATAAGAATTTTCTTTAATTCAATGCACCTATCAAGAATCGTTTTATCTTCATAATATCCACTCTCAATAAGCAATTCAATCCAATATTCGCTTTCAGAAC
>SVJP01000021.1 GCA_015068925.1 Oscillospiraceae bacterium | reverse complement strand
AGCTCTCGGGGTTGGCTTAAGCGAAACAATTCCACAGGTGAAGAATTGCCGTTATGATGATGCCATTTTGATTGATGTGAAAGAAAAGCAGGGAATCATCACAGGCACCAATGCTCGCTCTGTACTAATCGGAGCTTACCGTTATCTCCGTGAACAGGGCTTTGTATTCCTTCGTCCCGGAAAAATGGGAGAACATTATCCTGACAATTGGGAAGAAAAACCGATATTTGTGAAAGAAGCGGCATCCTCCCGTCAAAGATTCATTTGCATTGAAGGAGCATGTTTTTACGAATGTGTGGAGGATATGATTGACTGGATTCCCAAAGTGGGAATGAACGGATACTTTATTCAAGGGATTTCCCCCACCGGCTGGTTCAAGCATTGGTATGATTGCGAGGATAGAGGTGACATGGTTGGTGTGTTGAAAAATCCTGACCGCACCCCCACTCCCGTTACCGAAGAGGAAATTTTGGGGATGGTATCCATGTTTGAGGAACAGATTGCCAAACGAAGCATGCTGTACAGTACCATAGGGCATGGATTCCACTGTGCACCCTTCGGTGAAAGAACAGAAAAAACCTTATCTGACGAGGAATATCAAGCACTTGGTGTAAGCAAATATTTTGCCCAACTCAACGGAGAACGAAAGATACACCGAATGCTTGCTCATACGCAGGCTTGCTACGGGAACAAAGAAGTCAGAGACATGATTGTAAAGGATGCAGTTCAGTATTGCAAAACCCACCCCCAGGCGGATTATATCAATTTCTGGCTGGCAGACGGAGAAAACAATTACTGCGAGTGTGACCTTTGCCGTACAAAACGTCCTTCCGATTGGTTTGTGATGATTTTAAACGAGTTGGATGCAGCGCTGACGGCAGAACATCTGCAAACCAGAGTGAAATTCTGTGTGTATGTGGATTTGATTTGGCCGCCTTTGACGGAACGATTTAAAAATCCTGACCGTTTTGTCATGACCTACTGCCCCATCAGCCGTTCTTATTCCATGCCCCTTCCTGCCGAAACCTCTTATGAGATGAAGGAATTTGAGCTCAACAAAGTAGAATTTCCTCAAAGTACCGAAGAATATGCGGCATACATCAACGGTTGGCGTGAAATCTTTGACGGAGAATGTGAAGTATTTGACTATTATTATATGTGGGATTGCTACCGCGACGGGGGAAGAATGCAAATTTCAAAAATCATTCACGAGGATCTTGCCAATTACGATAAAACCAAGTTTTCAGGCTTGGTCAGCTGTCAGAATCAGAGAGTGTTTTCTCCCACCGCTCTGGGAATGCAAATCATGGCAAGAACCCTTTGGAACAAGGATTGCGATTTTGATACAGAATGTGACGATATTTTAAAAGCAGAATTTGGGTCTTCTTACCAATTGGCAAAAGAATATCTGGAAACTATGTCCGAATGCAGTATGCCTCATGTAATGAGAAATGAAAAGCATATTTTATCCGAAGGAAACGAAGCAATATTTCAAAAAGGACTTGACTGTAACTCGGCTTTTCTGTCCGTGATTGAAGAAGAAATAAAAAAGGCAGACGAAATTCAGAAATTGTCCTGGCAACATCTGAAATTTTATGCACAAATCAATCAAATGATGCTGGAAGGCTTTTTCCATACCGTAAAAAATAAAAAGGTGAATGAAGAGGATTGGAAAAAAATCATTGCCTTTATCAATCAAAATGATTGGGAGCAACGACTCTATTTTGATGAATATGAATGTAAGTTTATGGTATTTTGTATCTTTGGTGATTTAAAACGGCAAATTGAAAAAAATCAATTGGGAATCCACGGTGATGTGACCCAAGGCGGTATCTGAAAAAATGTGTCTCAATCGGTTGGTTTTACCAAGTTGAGACACCTTTTTATTATAATAAAAGTATTGATATTTTAGGAATAGTATGATACCATTGTGAAAAAGGGGTGATTTTTTGCAATACATGAATGTAAACGATTTACTGTTTTTGTCCAGTCACATCCATTTCTATTCTAATTCCAGAAAAGATAAAATGGTAATGATATCGGAAATAGAAAACCGTGTATACTCGATCGAAATCTATGTCAGCGGTTATACAAAATATTGGGTCAACGGCAAACTCTATGAGTTGGAAACAGGCAGTATTTTACTTCGAAAACCGGGCATGAT
Organism: Oscillospiraceae bacterium; assembly: GCA_015068925.1. Lineage (GTDB taxonomy): Bacteria > Bacillota > Clostridia > HGM11514 > HGM11514 > SIG438. The sequence goes on along the minus strand of SVJP01000021.1, from coordinate 19,174 downwards.
TGTCAAACAAGACAAAAATTCTGAATATGAATCCTATTCTATTTCTCTGGAAATTTTAATCAAAAAAACAGGGGAACCCTTGCGTTCTTCCGAAAACTATTGTTGCTTTTTTGATCAATTGCCAGTAAAAATTTCGCCTGAAAATTTTTTCGATTTTCTTCGGGTTGTCAGAGAAAGTCCTGTTTCTTTACGGAATTCCACATCAGAAAAGGATGCCTTGGCAACCAATGCGATCATCAGTAAGCTGCTTTACCTTCTCTATCCTTTTACCCAAAGCTCAACCTCAAACGAAGCTTATATTCATCCTGCAGTAAAAAAGGCAATTTCCTATTTCCGTGCCAATGCAGACACCAATATTACCATGAAGGAGGCTGCGGATTATGCAGGAGTCAGCGAAAAATATTTTCAACAGGTGTTTAAAGAATATACAGGGCAAACGCCCAATAACTACTTTATTGATTACCGCATGAATCTTGCCATCAAAAAGCTCCTGACTACCGATATGTCCATTGCCGAAATTGCTTACGAAAGCGGATTTTCCAGCTGTGCCTATTTCAGCCAGTTGTTCAAAAAACTGTATCATAAAACTCCTTCTGAATTCAGAAAAGGGAATAAATTCACACAATGAGAAAATGGCAAACCGAGAAAAAGGAAGGAATCTTTTGTCAAAATGAATTGCAGACAGTACGAGGGTACGGCAATTGTTCATTTTTGTAAAAAGCAAGCAACCGTCAGGAAAAAACAAAATTTCCTGACGGTTTTTCTCTTATTTTTCTATAGAATTAGAAATTGATCATAAATCTCTGTATTTTTTATTTGCTTGCGGTCGAACGACTTTTTCGACGGTCTGGATAGGTGTAGCAAAATGATTTTTACTACACCTCCATTTTAATTGTATAATCCTGCCCTGTCATTGATCACATAAATCCGAAGCATTTCCTCGGTCAGACCAAGCTTTCCTTCACCATCTCCCTGAAGCAAACCAAGGTCAACCAATTTCTGAATGGTTGGTCGTGCCCATGAGGGCATATTCTCATCAATATAATGGTAAATCATTTTATTTTCCATTACAGCCAACCGTTTTTCAATTCCTTGTAATAACCCTTTTAATTCCTCATATTGTGTCATATCGAGTCCTCCTATTCTGTCTTTGATTTTCTTTAAAAAACGTTCCCAACCTAAGTCAAGAGTTCGGTGGGGACAATATTTTCCCGAATAGTCCTGATGCTTTGTCACTTTTTCGATTCCCCAGCCATACCGCTTCAAAATATCCGCAATCAGGTCTGCCGCATTGTCCTCCGCTTTTTCAAATTTGCTTCCGCCTGACAAGCTGTAACAGATTTCAATGCCGATACCATACATGTTGCCACGTCCCGTACCGTCTCCTGCGTGCCAGGCTGTTCTGGATTCCAAAACCCCTTGTACAATCTCTTTATCATCCACCGCATAATGATAGGAGGTAGTATCCGAGTTACCGATCATATAAGCAATTTCATTTCTCGCAGATGCATCGTTGGCGGTATTATGAACCACCACAAATCGGGGATTCATTTGGTAAGGACATTTCACAGACCACTTGGATTCAGGAACTAACTGCTTGATTACTTCCATCCTTTTCGCCCTCCTTCAAAGTTTTTAAATATTGGTCCGCAAGACGTGCTTCCTTGGTAAAAGAATTGTTTTTCCACCATGTAATCAGAGCACAAATTGCAGTTACCATCGCACTGATTCCTTCGTATAATTCCTCCTCCGACCAAGGCAACGGATGTTTTCCCCATGCAAGTAACAACTGATTTCCAATTGCCAAAATCAAAATTATCGTTCGAATCACAGTTTTTAACATATCAACCCACCTTTAACAGTATACTGACCAAGCCGGTTACAATTGAAGAAATCAAAGCCGTGATGACCAGCTCCATTCGTTTTGCCGGCTTACTTCTTAATGTATTCAGTTCCTCCCTGATTTGATTCACATCTTCCCGCATATATTTTAATTCATAAACCATTTCATGAACAGAATGAGTCAATCGCTCCAGACTGTCAATCCTGCGATGAGCCGATTTTACATGGGACTCTACCGCCGTCATTCGTTCGCGGATTTCCGACTCTTCCTGCTCCATTCTGGTGATATGTCCTCTCAGCTCCATTTCCCGTTCCATCATACACCCTCCTGTATGAACGCATTCTGCAATGCAAGCACTTCATCAAGAGCAGCCTCAATATTCCCCACTTCCTCTTTTGTAGCAAATGTTGATAAATTTCCTGCTAAAACATCCCATTCATTCCCGTTATAGAACACTTTTTGACGCGGCATAACAGGGATTTGGACTGCTTCATATACAGTTACCTCATCCCCGGGTGCAATGTCTCCGTCTTGAGTACCTGGTACTTGAGCATAAGCAACCTCCATTCCCGGTTCCAAAAAGTCTGTTGGATATGTTCCGAGATACCCGTCTTTCAACGTATAAACACTTGCAATTCCCAAACTGTTTCCCTGCCTGTCGAACAGTTCAACAGTGTCTCTTTCCGCCCACCAATAGTCGTAAGAGGAATCATACGTTCCCTGAAAATCCTTCGCCTCGTATACACCACCCGAAACAGGAATCAGTCGTATCTTTTTTGCTTCACCCTTAACCGCAATAGCACTTTCTGTCTCAATGTTATAAATATCTCCCATCACAGGAAATTCAGGAAGATTGCCTGTACTGTTCAAGCTGCCTCGATAGGACAAAAAGGGCGTTTTCCATTTACCGCCAACCTGTCTTTGCTCCACTCTTCCCTGATAAAATCGGGTCTGAATTACCGTCAACGAACCAAAGATATCCTCCGATTCCGCTACAAGAGGATAACGGAATTCCGACACAATAGGTCCATCCTCGCTATCCACCGTTTCAGAGGCAGACACAATGGCAAAACCGGAAGAAAAATCATCCAATTGATTCTCTGTAATCAATGCGATAACCTGATGTTCAAGCTGAGGCATCTGTTGAAACAACGATTCCACGGTCTCTGCAGCCGCCTCTGCCCGCTGAATACTTCCAATTCCTTCTCCTACCTGACGAATCAAAGACGTCAGCTCACAAAAATCATTACTGCCTTCTCCCTCGGACTGCTCTGAAAATCCGGCTTGTACCGTAAAATACAAAATTCCGCTGGTCAGAAAATCACCGTATACATCCACAATTGTGACTTGAACCTGCAATTCACCGGGATATGCATACATATTGTTATACAATACAAACTCCGCTTTGTTCCCTTCCGTTACTGCGGATGTTGCCAAAACCGTACCGTCCGTACGTTTGGCATAAATCATGGCTCCGCTCATATCATAAGGCTTGCCATGATTATAAAACTCCAGCAGAACACTGTTTCCGCTATCTCCCGTAAACAAAGGCAAAGAAAAATTTGCTTCAAATTCGCCTGCAATATCAAGCTTTGCATAGTATCTTGCCATAGAATCACCCTCCTTTATGCAAACCGAATCTGTCCGTCAAATTCGTAGGACAAATCACCTGCTACGGTACTGTAATAATAAACCTCCACCTTTGAGCCGTTCTTCACAAAACGAATTCGCTTGGTGGAGGTGGAATTCTGATATAAAATAATTTCGTCGATGCCATATGCCAACGTGCTCTCTCCGTTACTGAAAGTGGTATAGGAGCTCCAATATTTCCCCGAATTCAAATCTCCCCAGGCAAGGAAAGACTTATATTGTACCTCTTCCTCATTATCAAATAAACAAACATAACGATAATTTTGATTACTCACCTCAAATTCGTGCACCTTACACCATGTACCGGACTTCAGAGAAGCAGAAGAATCATAACTTTTTACAGCGGCATCATTGAATTTTTTTTTTAAGATAAATTCATCATAGGTATTGACGGTACAGGAAGGAATTTTCAAAACAGTGTATTCCCGCATGTCTGTAATGTTGATTCCCGATGAAGCTACCGTTACTTTTGCCAGAAGCACAGTATTTCCCCCTGTTGGCAAGGCAGAAGATGTTCTGACTGCAACGCTGTTTTCTTGTCTGCTAAAATAAACATAGCTTGTACCTATGACAGAAAGGGTCACTCCCTCTATGTCAACATAGCATCTTGACCCATCCGAAAATAATGCCTGACCGGAGGAAATTTTTACTGTTCCGTCCTCTTCCCCCAAGATGACTTTACAAGAAGAGGACTCCTCCGGCAACACCCCTTTTGTAGCAAGGGCGCACCGCAAGGAATTCAAATCCGATGCTCCGTACGTTACATTATCCGCAAAATCCATTGTGATTCCCATTGTATAACCTCCTTTTTATTCGGTGAATTCAGGCTGTTGTCCTGAATTTCCCTGTTCATACCAAATTGCTACTGCCTTTACCTGCTTTTTCTGTGTAAAACGAACACCGCCTGCCGTCTTTTGAACGCGCATCATATCCCCCAAACCATACTCTTTTCCATATTCTAAATTTCGGGTCAGCAGGGTAATCTCCTGTTCTCGTTTTTTCTCTCTCAATTCCGTTTCTGCTTCGCTTTCCGTTTGTGCAGACAAAATGCTTTCCCAACGGTAAATCCCCCGTGAAGCAGAGTCTTTTTCAATCCGTGCCCAGATATAATCCATCCCCTGGATTTCTTCTCCCTCCACAATTCTCCACATTCCGTCAGGGGAATCGCAAAGAAGATATTGCCCCGTATTCATCTCCAAATCAAAACGGGTGCCATCCTGAGTCACCTGATAATATTTTCCGAAATTCTCGGGTAACCCTTGCTGTAAGGGAGGTTGGTTGCTGACAGGATTGTAGTTCCCTCGAGAAGCAACCTCTTTTCCGTACCACCCTGTATCTGCAAGCTCTGAAATATCTTCGGTATACTCCGTTTCATAAGCATTGCGATGGTCCTCACTCAACACAATGGGTAACTCCTTGCCCTGATACAACTGAAAATGCCACATACCTGTTTTTGGCTCAAACCAAATCCGATGCCCCGCGTTCTCTCGCTCTGCACAATCCCGAATGACCTCAAAGGCCTGATGGGCGGTATTTCGCCAAAAGGCAAAGGGAGCCTGAGAAAAGTCCCCTTCCTCCGTTTCGTAGACAACAGGATCAGATTCGTCAAACACATTGTGAAACACCCATCTGCAAAGCTGCGGAACGGTAACACCCGATTCCTCTGTCACATCTCCCGTGACAAAGGGAGGAAGACCTCGTTTGCACAAAAGCCAATTTGGGGTTTTACCGTATAAAACCAACTCGTCTCCCATCTGCCGTCCTGTGATGATTGCCTGCAATTCTCCTTGTACTACAATCAACCAAGGCTCTGTTCCAATATCCGAAACAAAAGGAGAATGAAGATTAAAATGCCCTTCAAAGGTACCGATATCGTTATAACAAATCCGCCAGTTTACGGTTACCACATCATGAGCAATGGCAAGCAGCTGCCCTTCAAAATTGTAAAATCGCAAATCTTCCATACCCATTCCTCCTAATAAATTCCTTCCAGATATCTGGGTGTGAAAATACATTGAGCAGACAAATCCGTTCCGACCCCGGGTATCACCTCAATATGATTGCACCCCGGCTCCAAACGAAAGGAATGAAGAAAGGTATCGTCCGAAATGAAATGAATGATTCCCTCTCTTTTGTTGGATTGTACCCGTCTGTTAGAAAAATCAATCCGGATTTCCTCTCCCTCCAACATGGGAACCGTGAGATGAAACAGTTGGTTTTCTCCCTCCGGCGGGGTATTTTTAATCTTAATCCCCTCCGTCCCCGTTTTTGTACATTTTAAGATAAAAACAGGCTGAACGGGCAAATCCCCCGTATTGATTACATTCTTTTCAGTGACCCGTTTCGTAAATATCATCGGCAAAACAAAGGAATCTTCAATCAAATCAATCCGTTCAAACACACCTTCTTCTTGCTCATGAGCTCCCAAAAAAGCAGGGTCGTCACAAGTAAATTGAAGGACCATTTTTGCAAGTATGGGAGTTCTTCCATCCTCTTCCCAAGCCGTACATCTACAACGAATTGCTCTGGATTTTCCCTTATGGCGTATTACAAGGGTACCGGGATAGTACAGGATTTTTGTCATTTTTGCAAGCTCACGTCCCAAGCCTTCCTTCATCAGTAAATCCACCAACATGGTAATGACTCTTGCCTGATCCGTTACATGCAACGTCTCTTGACCGTGAGAATCTGCATATCGTACCGTTTCCGATTCTCGTTCCGGCATTCCCAATCCTGTCACTGATAAAACACGACACGGTTTTCGGTTCAACTCCAAGGTGCCATATTCATTCCGAAATCCAATGTGCAGCATCATGCTCCCCCTCTCAAACGTCTGATTTGTTCTTTTGCTCTTGCTTCCCTAAGCTGATCAGCAATGGTGCTTGCCGCCGCGGTAAACTGATAAGTAGTGTTATAATGATTCACATTGTTTACCGTGGAATGACCCATCCCACCATTGGAAATTCCGGAAGCATTTGGCATTAGATTTACATTGGAAAGCTGTTGCAATTGCGGCATATTCTGTTGAAAAAACCGTTCAGGAACAGAAAGTCCCACCTTTCCCAAACTGGTATTCAAATATGCCGTAATCCCTTTGCCACCAAACAAATTGTTGCTGAAAAAGCTTTTGGCATACCCGGTCAAGCCTGCTATAAGACCTGATACTTTGGCATACAAGGAAGAGACCATGGAAGAAATCCCCTCCCAAATACCGGATGCAAGGGCCTGCCCTGCACTGTACATCATCGAATAACCGCTTCGTACCTTAGCTACCGCTTGTGAAATCAAATTTCCGATAGCAGATAATACTTGACCCACCGCACCGGAAGCAGCATTGATTATTCCTTGAAAAAAGTTGGTAGCTGCAGAAGCCATTTGCCCTGCCGCACCTGCCACGGTATTAAGAGCAGAAGCAACGAAATTCTGTATGGTGGTAATACAGTTGGTTGCCGTTTGCATGGCAGCAGTTCCCAAGCCTTGAAAAAAAGAAATTGCCGCTTGACACATGGCCTCCACACGACTCTGTACCGATAACAACGTGGAAGATACCAATTGAGAAACAGAAGTGATACATACTTCCTTCATTTTTGCCGCCATATCTCCCAAGCCCTGAAAGAAAGACACTGCAGCCGTCCTCATCGACTCCGCATTTTGAGAAATTGTATTCAATGCTGCAGAAACCAGTTGTTCTACCGTTGCGGATACAAAATCATAAGTATTCACAATCGCTGTTGAAATTCCCTCCAACCATGCGGCAGCAGCATTTGCCAACACCTCCTTGGCAGAAAGAAGTGCCGTTGCTGCTCTGCTTCCCATTTCGGTAAAAATACCAATGATCCGTTCCGCCGCACCTCGGGCAAGATTTGCCAAGCCTTCCAACGCCGCGATAAAATCAGCAGTGTCCAATTCGGTTGTAATGACAATAGAACCGTCACTCATAATATCAACCTTTCCGCTCACAAAATTTTTAGTTCTGTTTTCACTGTGAGCCAATCAAAACAGTACTTCTAACCCTTCTGCCGTATCAACCTCTCCCGGCAGACGATATTTCGCCTTTAACTTTCTGTAATAAGCCTTTTGCTCCGGATCGCTGATTTTGGATAAAATAACCTCCCTTGCCTCCATGGCCTCAGCAAATCTGGAATTGGAATCCAATCCCATAAACAATGCCCGAAACTGATACCAATGCAAGGAAACGGTGGTCAAATCAATCCCGTATTGACTGTAAAAAGCTGCATAAATCAATTCCGCATCATGAATAAAGCTATAATTAAGTTTTATTTTTGCTCCGTCCCCTTTTATCTCGTCACTTCCGGAATAAAAGGAAACAATTCCCTTTATTGCCCCCTCAAAAGAGGGGGGCAGAGCAGGATAACACAGACTTAACAGCTTTGATGCCAATACCAGGGGATGAGTGTCTTGTTCCAACAAAATACCGCACTGAATCCATACACGAAAATCAGTATAAATCGGATATTCCTTTCCATCAATCGTCACCGTTTTTGGCAAAGGCTCTGCCCAGAAATTCATTGCTTCGCCTCAGTTCTCAAATTGTTTGCATATTTGTCCATAGAGCGAATCAGAACAGTAAAGGCTTTTGTACAAAGGGCAACACTTTTGGTTGTTCCAAACATTTCCTCGGCGCTGTTTTCGCCAAATATCTTATCAAACATGGCAAAAAACAATTGACAAATCTGTTCCAACTGAGCAGAAGGAGAAGCCTCTCGGTTTAGTGCTTGCACGCCCTGTTCATATTCCTCGATTGCCTGTTCGTAATTCATCACAAATTCCACATCTGACAAATCAATCTGACGTGTACAATCCCCGAATTGAAATTTCATTTTCTGCATTTTCATCACCTGCCTATTGTTCTGTAAATACAGCGATATCATCGGTAATCCGAACGGTTCCGATGATCTTTTCTCCTTTTGCACGGAAGGTACCGGTGTAAATATAAGCATCCGTACCATCCCCTTCACTATCGGGAATCACGGAAAAGCTTCTCATAATCGCAGGGTAACTTCCATCCTCGGCAGGCAATGCCAAATCTGCCATAATCAAGGTTCTGACAGCATCATCCCCTACCATTTCACCGTCCGTCAGCATGACCATATCGTTATGAACTGCATTGTCCGCATAACGGTCAAATTCATACGAAACAGAAGGACTGTAGCCGGTCACATCTGTTTCCTCAAACAATTCATCCACATACTGACGACTGTATTCGCTGGGATTTTTTTCTGTCTCCAGCTTGGTGAATCCCTTCATTCTGTAATACACCGTACCGTCTCCTTCGGGTACTCCGTAAAACGCCAATTTCTTAGCACGTTGAACAATATTTCCTTTCATTCTCTTTCCTCCTAATCCTGATAATATTCCAGTTCACACTGGATTTGATATCTTGCGCAATTGCCATCTCCGTCCAGCAAATATCCGTGGGATAACGCCTTGATACTGTGCGGAATTTTCCCCTTTCCCAAATCCGGAAGCTTTCCCTTTTCCATCTGTTCTTCCAACCATTCGGAAAATTGCTGATAAAACTGATGATTCAAAGCGGTCTGCTCTGTTCCGTAGGGCAATCTTGCTCCAAACACAAACTCATACCGACGAATGCTTCCTCCGTCTGCATAGCGTCGCACCACCTCGGAAACGGGAACCCCTTCTAACATATACCCATACAGCTTATCATCCAAAAAATCGATATAGATACAACTGTCTGTCAGATAAGGGCAATCGGCAATATATTCACGAATCCGCTCTAAAATACTCATTTTGCCTTCCTTCCTATCGCCTTTTTCAAAGTGTTTAAAATCTCTTGGATGCAATCAATTTTCATACGTTCAAACCATTTTGCCCCCCGCAATCCGCCACCATGGCTTTTCAATGGCTTGTTGGTCAGAATTTTATTCTTTTTTCCAACCATCAAAAGACCGTAATATTGATATTTGGCATAGGGTCTGTCCCACGTCACAAAACCGATTTCGGGCAAAGAGGGAGTTCCGCTTGCCTCCAAAAAACCATCCTTACGAGGAACATATACCCTGCACCGCCGTTCCACCTCTTCATCCAAAAGCTTATGAATTGCACCTTTTGGGGACAGTCCCAATTCGTCTAATATCAGCTTTGAGGATTTGACCATAATGCGATACATCATGATTGACACACCACCTTATAATGCCACAAATTCCCACCGCCTCTGCGATTATCGGTGACAGACAAAACCAAAAAGGCTTGATTGACATCGGTACTTTCTAATTGTTTTTCTCCCATCACCAATCGGTCTCCCGGATGAATGGACAAGACAGATGTTGCAGGAATCCGGACAATCAACTGATTGTCCGGTTCCATTCCTGCGGAATAAGGCAAGGATTTTTGTACCCTTACGGCTGACACACCCCGAAACACCTGCGATGTCCAGATTTCTTTGCCATGCATCATCTCTTTATGAAGCACCGTTACCGTTTGGTTCCAATTCATCCTACCCCTCCTAACATCCTCGATACAGCAGCTCAGGAGGCAGATAAAGCCGAATGGTTTTTCGTAAGCTTCGACTCAACCCTTCCTCGCAATAAGTCACGCTGTATCCGTCTACACTTTCCGATTGAATCCCTTCCCGATGAGAACGGGTGTAAAACACTTCGCAGACCGCACAAAGAGCATCTGCGGCACCGGGAGTGGATTCTGTTAATCTGCCAAAAGTCAAGCGTTCCAATGCCGCCTGTGCTCCTGCCAGCACAGAAAGGAAGCTGTCGCTGTCCGGGATTTTTTTACCGTGAAATCTGTCAGTATAATATGTAAAATCCGCGTACATACAGCATCCCTCCTTTAGGCTACCGTATGGAGATAAACGCCTTTTTTCTTGTTTTCCAAAACAAATGCGTCATGATACAGACGGAACTGGAATTTCCATGCATCCTTTTCCTGATTCTGATCAGGGGTAAAGATTTTGGGAATCATCACCTTTTTCACCTGAACAACAGAGGGAGGATACACAATCATAAAGTTAATATCCTTTGCATCCTCTGCCTTGGTGTAACCCCATTCAGAAGAACCGTCGTTGATGGTGGTCTTGCTGTAAAAACGACCCTTGGGAACATATTTTACCACCATATCATTGTAGGTGGTCAATACGGTGTTCACATTGCCCTCGCTGGTCCAGGTACGGGTCAAAGCACTGTTGAGCAAAGGCTTTAATTCGCTGCTTACAAAGAGGATTCTTCCTGTCTGAGGCACTTCATCCTCATCCATCTGACGGGTTGCTTCATCAATTGCCTCCAATACTGTTTCTGCAGTCAAATCTTCAGATACAGCAGAAATGCCTTCGGTAGAAGCATATTTTGCAAAACGGTACGCATCCAACTCGGGAACCACCTGTTCTCTGACAAAGGAACCGGTCAGGGTACCAAAGGCAATCCCCAGCATTTCCTCATCATCCATTCTGTCAATGGAAAATTCCTTTCCTCGTTCTTCTGTCAACTGCAAGGTTTCCCAGGAAGCGGTCACATCTCCTACGGGATATCCGGTTTCACGGGAATAATCTCCCAAGCCTGTGGTAGAAATTTTCAAAATCTGAACCTCATCCGCTCCGCTGACGTCGGGCTGAGAGGTGGTATCCAGACATTCAGTCACAGACTGCTCCTTATAAATTTCATCCACCATAGGTAAAAATTTGTCTGCCAAAGTAATAGAATTAGCCATGTTTCATCATCCTTTCCATGATTAAAAAATTTTAAAGTCCTGCGGCGGAACGAATCACCGAAAACAGAGATCGTTCCCGTTCACCGCCCCCCATTGTACTGGCTACCGCACGGGGTAAATCGGTTTCAAACAAATAGGGATGCGCTTCCTTCAAGGCAGTCAGTTGCTCGGATAAGCCTGAAATTTCACCTTCCTCAAAGGTCAATCCCTCTTGGTCTAACAGGGCACTGACTGCTTTTACAGACTTTGCCCCTGCCTGTTCCAATTGCTTTTGAAGTGTATCGGAAAATGCACTTTTGTCACATTCCCTTTGATATTCCTCCAAAATTTTTGCACAAATTTCTTCCTCCAGCCCTAAGCCGGACAAAAATTCCAAGTTCATGCCAACACCTCCTTCGCCTGTTCTTCGCTTTCGCCCAGGTACCACATCCGAAATTCCCAGGGAAACAGAATTCCTGCTTCCACCAGCTGTTTCTTTTCGGAAAATTCCTGACTTTTGTCCGTCAGCACATTGTCATCAAATCGGAAGGAAACTTCCCAATTGCCACCGGGTGCCAAGTGATAAAGCTCTGTCCAGACATTGATGGCATACAACAAATCCCGTAAAGCCGCCTCCAATGATTTTTGAATATCACGAACGGTTGTGTAGGTTCGTTGTCGCATCATTTTCAGCTCTGTGGCAGTACGAACCTCCCCTTCCGGGTGAGAAATGGTTCCTCTTGCCAAACCGCAAGCATCCTCAATTCTGGTTAACAGCTCATTGAGTCCGTTCAGCAAGGATTCATCTCTTAGCCGAGGAGAAAACACACTGTACAGGTCTTGTCCGCCGGCATCAATTTCCAAACCTCGAAACAGTCTTTTGTTCAGATGGGGCAGCCTCGGTTTTCCGTTATGGTCATACCCCAATGCCTCCGTGCTGGCATCAATGGCGAGCTCTCCGCCCTCAAATTCCCAAAGCAGTCGGGAATATTGGCGGTCAGCCTGTTCGATTAATTCCACCGCCCTTTGATAGACCGAAACACCTAAGGGCGAGGCGGCATCCACCGTATTGGCACCGGGCATTTTCAGGTAAGCAAACAAAGGCTTATCCACACCGTCAATCTTCATTTTCGGGGTCAAATCTGCCCATTTTGAAATTGCCGAAAGAGGAATCTCTTTCCAACTTGTTCCGCTTTTCTCATAAGCATAGTTGCAGATTTCATACCCATCCGCAGTCAGTTGATGCCGTTCCAAACGAAGATATTGTGCTTTCCCCGATGTCAGACAATCAGCAAATACCGCACCTGTCAATCGTCCCGTACTGTCAAAGCTGATTGGCAAAAAACAATCTGCCTGTACACAATCAACTCCGATTTTTTCGCCTGTCACATAGGGCTTTAACACAACACTGCCCTTAGCACAGGCAAACTCGGTGTAGGTTCGAAGGTCTCTTAGCACAGGGGCATATTGCTCAGACAAAAAATCTGCCCGTTTGCTTCCTGTTACTTGAGAAGAAAATTCCATGGTTGCCAATCTGGCAAGCTCTGCCGCAATAACAGACGCCAAATTTAAACTATGAACCTGTTCATCCAGCCAGGGAGCCCGATTGTGATACATTCTGCTCCACAATCCTATCTGCTGTTCCATCGCCGTTCCCTCCGACTCTACTTCTGCGATTTTTCGCATCCGTTTGAGCATTTGGTCAAACATTGCCTCTCTCCTTTCTGATAAATTTAGAGAATCAAAAAAGGAACCCGTAAAAACGAATTCCTTTTCTTATCCCTATAATTTTATTATATCATAGAAAAGTTGCAACCACTTGCACTCCTCTGTTTAGAATAAAATAATCAAGAACTGTGAAACCACAACCACTGCAATCAAAGCAATGGGATAGGTTGCAGCATAAGCTGCGGCAATGTCTTCTGTTCCTGCAACATTAATCAATGTGCCCAATGCAGGGGTACTTGTCATACCGCCTGTAATGGAGCCGAGGTTATTAAGCAAGCTCAGTTTCAGCACATATTTTGCAAAGAAGAAGCCGATAATCATAGGCAAGGTGGTCATAATCACACCGTAAACAAAATACATCAGGTGGAAGTTTTCGATAAAGCTTGCACCGCCCGATACACCGGCACCTGTCAGAAACAGCATCAATCCCAGTTCTCTGAACACCTTTAATGCACGGTCAGAGGGCATAGTGTTCACAGAACCGATTCTTCCGAAATGACCGAACACCAAAGCAGTAAGTAAGCATCCGCCTGTGGTGGTGAGAGAAAATGTTGTGCCGTTCAAGCCGTTTCCGGTCAGAGGAATTTTCACCATACCAACGATAATTCCAATCACCGTTGCCAAAGCAAAGGGGGCAAATCCAAACTCGTCTAAATCAATCAACTTTCCGTTATATTTTTCCTTTGCAGTACCGCCGGAAGCCTGGGTCAGCTTTTCTCTTTCTTCCTGCATATTTGCTTTCAACAATCTCGGAATCAACTGAACAAAGAGGACAACCCCGATAACACCGAAAATATAGGCAATTCCGTATCCCACGGAAACGATATCTTCATAGATGGGTTCAACAGTTGCTTTCGCTGAGGAAAATGCAGGAGTAGAGGTCAAAGCACCTGAGAAAAGACCTACTACCATAGCGGTCAGTTTATCATAGTTTGTTTCGCCTAAGGAGCGACCGATGAGAATACATCCGGCTGCTGCAAGTCCGCCTGCAACAATAATAATAAAACCAAGCAAAACATAGGATTTGAAATTTTTCTTCATGTTGCTGAAGAATTTGGGGCCTGCAATGAAGCCTACGGAAGTAACAAATAAAATCAATCCCATATTTTCAATGATTTTCAATGCGTTTTTGGTGTAACCGGTAAGCTCTGCATCCAGATTTTGATAAAACAAGCAACCAAACAACAATGCAATAATGAAAACACCGGCTGTTCCCAAGGATACTCCTTTCATGGTAATCCGTCCCAAAGCGTATCCGATTACTGCAATTACAAAGACACAGAACATCAAAAAGGAAATCCCTGTCACGGGAATGACTCCGCCAAATAAATTCATTTATAATAACCTCTTTTCTTACAATACTGCTTATTTTCTTCTATAGTCGGGAAGGAGCTTGGGAGAAACGGTATCTGTTTCAATTCCTGCATCCTTGATTTCTTTTTCAAATGCTTCGATATGGTCGAGAGAAAGCTTACCGACCGTTACATCCTTTGCCTTCTTCGCCGCATTCTGCCCTGCATTTCTGCCAAACACGATAATGTCCAGCAAAGAGTTGCCCATCAAACGGTTTCTTCCATGGATTCCTCCGACCGCTTCTCCTGCCACGTACAGATTTTCCACATTAGTGGTCATACCGTCCACATTAATGTCCAATCCGCCGTTCTGATAGTGGAGAGTGGGATAAATGAGAATGGGTTCTTTGCGGATATCAATACCGTATTTTCCGAACATTCTCATCATGGCAGGAATTCTTGCTTCAATGGTACCTTCTCCGCCGATGGCTTCAATCATGGGAGTGTCAAGCCAGATGCCAAGACCGTTTCCTGTGTCAACACCATTTCCGCGGTCGTTACATTCCCGAATGATGGATGCGGCAGATACGTCACGGGTTTCCAAGGGATGCATAAATACTTCCCCTTTGGAGTTAACCAGCTTTGCACCCAGAGAACGAACCTTTTCGGTAACCAATGCACCGAAAATCTGTTCAGGATATGCAGCCCCTGTGGGGTGATACTGCAAGGTTTCTGCATACAACAGCTTTGCCCCTGCACGGTATCCCAAAACCAGACCGTCCGCCGTTGCACCGTAGTGGTTGGAAGTAGGAAAACCCTGATAATGCATCCGACCTGCTCCACCTGTTGCAATGATAACGGTTTTTGCTTTTGCGACAAGCAATTCTTCTGTTTCCATATTCAGAAGCACTGCCCCCGCAGCATTGCCCTTTTCATCTAAAATCAATTCGATTGCAGAGGTAAAATCAACCACAGGGATTTGGCGGTTGAACACTTCATCACGAAGGGTACGCATAATTTCCGCACCGGAATAATCCTTGGCTGCATGCATTCGTTTTCTGGAGGTACCGCCCCCGTGGGTGGTTACCATGGTGCCGTCTTCCGTTTTGTCAAACTCTACACCAAGCTCAGACAGCCACAAAATTGCTTCGGGAGCATCACAAACCAGCTTGGAAAGAAGCTCACGCTTTGCAGCAAAGTGACCGCCGCCGAACGCATCCACAAAGTGAATGGCAGGAGAATCGTTTTCCTTATCTGCTGCCTGAATACCCCCTTCTGCCATCATGGTGTTGGCATCCCCGATACGAAGCTTTGTTACAATCATCACATTTGCTCCTGCTTCGTGGGCTTCGATTGCCGCAGAGGCACCTGCACCGCCGCCGCCGATGACCAACACATCCACATCATAGTCAGGTGCGGTCAAATCAACATCGTCAGCCTTGATTCTGCTGTGAGCCTGTAATGCTTCCGCCAATTCAAAGGGTACCTTGTCGCCTTTGTTGGGACCGATTTTCAAGGTATCAAATTCATCCTGCTTGTAATCGGGATGATATGCCTTTAACAAATCTTCTTTTTGCTGCGCTGTCATTCTGGCAGGCTCATAGGCAATATTTTGTTCTCTTGCAGCCTCTACTGCTTTTAAAGATTCCTGAAATTTTTCTGAATACATCTTGTGGCACCTCCTTATTTCTCAATTTCTCTGGTATTGTAAAGCTCTTTCATTTCCTCAATGGGTTTTTGCATGAGAGCTTCTATTAATTCGGTAAAGGTTCCATCCTTGATTTCTTTTACACGGGTTTCTAAGTGACCGCATCCGGGAGCCAGATATTTTCCGTTCAATCTGCGAGCCAGCATTGCCACCTGGGGATGAGAAATGCCTGCAGGACAACGGGAGGAACAAACACCGCACATAACGCAGTCGAAGGATTCTTCTGCACATTTTTCATATTCCCCTCTTTGAGCGTAAGCGATGTATTGCATTACGTTCAATTCCTGGGTACAGCTCTTGGTACAAGCATTGCAACCGATACACGCATAGATTTCAGGATACAACTGCATCATAATCTGCTCGGTTGGCTTTACCTTTTCCATATCATAGACCTGCTTTACCAGAGGAAAGAAGGGAAGAGTGGCAATATACATATTGTCTTCCACCTTGGTTTGACAAGCCAAGCAAGCTTTGAGCTCCTTATCCCCTTTGATTCTGTAAATGGTAGCACAGGCACCGCAAAATCCGTTTCTGCATCCGCAACCCCGAACCAGCTGATAGCCTGCATATTCCATTGCACTCATAATTGTTAAATTGTCCGGAACCTGATATTTTTTTCCGAACAGAAAAATATTGACCATAGTTTCCATTATACTGTTACCTCCTGATTAATATTCATCCGGCAGTTCTTCCAGCTCATCACAGCGGAAAACAGGACCGTCTTTACATACATATTTAGAACCGATATTACATCTGCCGCATTTTCCGATACCGCATTTCATTTTCAGCTCCATGGTGGTATAAATCTGGGTTTTTTGGAAGCCCAGCTCGCAAAGTCCTTCTAACGTAAACTTAATCATGATGGGAGGACCGCAGATAATAGCAGTTTTATCGGTAGAAAAGTTCAATTCCTTCACATAAGTGGGAACAAACCCTACATGACCGTCCCATCCTTCCTGTTCACGGTCGATGGTCAGATGAACGTTGATGCCCTCATCCTTGCACCATTCGTTGATGATTTCCTGATAATCCACCAAATCATCCATGCTTCTGGAACCGTAAACAATATCAATCTTACCGTAACGGTCACGATAGTGACGGCAGTAATTAATCACAGAACGCAAGGGCGCCAGACCGATTCCCCCTGCAATAAACAGCAAATCCTTGCCTGCAAATTCGGAATCCACAGGGAAGGGATTTCCGTACGGTCCGCGAATGGTAATTTGCTGACCAACCTCTGCCTGATGGAGCCATTCGGTCACGCAACCGCACTTTTTAATGGAAAACTCCATAAATTCTGTATTAGTAGGAGAAGAGGTAATGGAAAACATGGCCTCTCCCACACCGGGAATGGAAAGCATTGCGCACTGCCCCGGCTTATGCTCAAAGGCTTTTTTTCCGTCCGGTGTAACAACACGGAAGGTTTTGACATCAGGGGTATCAATCCGCACATCGGTAATCACACCGATTACGGGAATTTGTGATTCTGCACGATTATTCATCTTCATTCCCTCCTAACGCTTTCATGACTTTCACAATATTCATCGAAATGGGGCACTTGGATAAGCATCTTCCGCAACCTACACAGCTGAACAAACCATCATTGTTGGTGGGATAATACACCAGCTTGTGCATAAACCGCTGACGGAACCGTTCCAACTGGGACAGTCTGGAGTTGCCGTGTGCCATTTTGGTAAAATCAGAATACATACAAGAATCCCAGCAACGGAAACGAATGACGCCGTTCCCTGTGTTGAAATCCTTTATATCATAACACTGACAGGTGGGGCAAACAAAGGTACAGGTTCCGCATCCCAAACAGGATTGAGACAATTCTGCCCACTTGGGATCGTCAAAATATTCGGACGTTTTACCCGAACCAAAGTTGTCTGCCTTCAAATCAGCCAAAGGAAGCTTGTTTAAAATTTCCTTTGTTTGTTCTTGTTGTTTCTTTACTTCCTTATCATCCGCTTTTTCGGTAACACCTTCTATGGAAGCAAGCAAGGATTTTCCTTTTTCGGTGTTTGCCTGAAAATACAAATCCGTTTCTGTTTTCCAACAGGTCACATCTCCCTCGGGAGCGGTGGCATCAATGCCAAAGGTACCGCAAAAACAGGTTTCCGAAGGTCTGGTACAAGCCAAAGACACAATCACACCGTGTTCTCTTCGGTTGGCATAAAAGCTGTCATAAGGCTCGCTCAAAAAGACACGGTCCAAAATGTCAAAGCTTTTCACATCACAGGCACGAACGCCGAATAAAATGAAATCTTCATGCTCGGAACGAGTGTCAATCACTTCAATTTGTTTTCCTTCCGTTTTAAATTCCATCATATTTTCCGTCTGAGGAAAGAAGAAATCCTTTGCACTGCGAACCGTATTTAACGCATTGCTCATGGCAACGCCCTGTTCCCATTTCTTGTATTCCGCTCCCTTTTCCCCGTCAACGGGAAGATAGAGTGTTGCATGTTCGGAAAGGGTTTGAAACAAAGTATCCAAAGTACTCAAAGAACATTTACGCATTGTTGCCCACTCCTTTCTCAACTGCCTCGCCCGGTTCCAAATCATCGGTGGTATAATCCACCAAGGGGGCACGGCTTCCTACCACTTCTCCTGCCTGATACTCACCGTAAAATTCGTTGATATCCTTAATGAACTTTCTGTTCAGCAGGTGGAGAGGAATGTTCTGAGGGCAAACACGGGAGCATTCACCGCAGTCAGTACATCTTCCTGCCACGTGGAAGGCACGAATCACATGGAACATCTTTTCTTCAAAGCGATCAGAAATCGCCTTGTTTTCCACACCCGACTGAGGATTGTCAAACACGCACTTTTCACAGGTGCAAGCAGGACACACGTCACGGCAGGCATTACATCTGATACAACGGGACAATTCATTTTGCCAGAACAAAAACCGCTCATCCTCGGTCATGCTTTCCAATTTGGCAACCTCATCAAAACGATTGGAATCCAGTACTTCTCCGTTTTCGCCCAGTAATTCATCATAAGCCACGCATTTTTTACTCTTACAGGAGAGACAACGCTCTGCCAAAGCATCCTTGTAGGCAACGGATTTTTCACCATCATATAAGGTGTTCACGGTCATGGCATCCTCACCAAAGGAAATACCGATGATACCGTCACCGCTCAACGCTTTTACCTTATCGATATCAGCCATGCCTTCGCAAGGGATTCCTACGGCATAAACCTTTTCTCTCTGAAAACGGTTTTCGGTAAGCAGCTGATTGAAGCTGTAAGTGTCACAAGGCTTTAAGAACA
>SVJP01000020.1 GCA_015068925.1 Oscillospiraceae bacterium | reverse complement strand
GCAACCGTCAGGAAAATCCGACATTCTCCTGACGGTTTTTTATTTGTTATTGTAAATATGAAAGAATATGTTTTTTCTTGTTTTATTTTACTTCGCTTGCGGTAGACCGACTTTTTCGACAGTCTGAAACGGGATGATAATCCCGTTGTGAGGTTTTGTCCATTCTACACTTTCTTCCACCCTAAAACGATTCGGAGCTGTAGCAAACATCATTTTGCTACAGCTCCATTTCTTTTTTATACACTAAACAATAATTCACTGTAAGTGGGATACGGCCAATATGCTTTTCCGCAAATGACTTCCAATTCATCTGCTGTTGTTCTCAAATCCTCCATCGCGGTACAAACTTCATTTTTATAATATTGGGCACCCGATTTTACATCGCCAATTTCCTTGGTACACAGGATAGCTTTTTCCAATCCGTCAATCTTCTCCTGCAGGGAATTCAGCAACTTTGAAAGAGTTGTTGCCAACCCTTCTTCCATTTTCGGAGTAATTCCCAACTGTTTTTTGCAAAGTGCCGTTTCAGTTACCTCGCGGCTGAAGGACATGGCAGCGGGTAAAATATCCTGTCTTGCCATTTCCAGCATGGTAAGTGCTTCAATATTGAGCACCTTACAATAATGGTCTAATAAAATTTCCGTTCTGGAGATGATTTCACTTTCTGAAAAAACGCCATGCTTGGTAAATAAATCAATATTCTTCTGAGATTCGAAACGCGGAATGGCGTCTGCTGTGGTCAACAGATTCAAAAGGCCTCTCCTTTCCGCTTCCTCCACCCACTCATCAGAATAGTTGTTACCGTTAAAAATAATCTGTTTATTTTCCTTGTACACTCTGCGGATTAAGGTATTCAAAGCAGAAGTAAAGTCCTCCGCCTGCTCCAATTCACTCGCAAAGTCACTTAGCACATCCGCCACAATGGTATTGAGCACCACA
The DNA here is from genome assembly GCA_015068925.1 of Oscillospiraceae bacterium. GTDB lineage: Bacteria > Bacillota > Clostridia > HGM11514 > HGM11514 > SIG438. The sequence goes on along the minus strand of SVJP01000020.1, from coordinate 20,506 downwards.
TTGGGGTCTGCAATGGACTGAGACGAGCCCAGCATACGAAACTCAAATTTATTTCCCGTAAATGCAAAAGGAGAAGTTCTGTTCCGATCGGTGGAATCCTTGGAGAATTGAGGCATAATATGAACGCCCAACTCCATTTTTACCTTTTCGGGTCCGTCGTAATCCGTATCATTGGCAATGGCTTCCATAATTTCCGTCAATTCTTCCCCCAAGAACATAGAAACAATGGCAGGTGGCGCTTCATTCGCACCCAGACGGTGATCATTTCCTGCACTGGCAATGGAAATCCGCAATAAATCCTGATGCTCATTCACCGCTTTGATTACGGCACTTAAAAAGAGCAAAAATTGTGCATTTTCATAAGGGGTTTTTCCGGGGTCCATCAAATTTTCCCCTTCTGCGGTAGACAACGCCCAATTGTTGTGCTTGCCGCTTCCGTTCACACCTGCAAAGGGTTTTTCGTGAAGGAGGCAAACAAGGTCGTGATGCCCTGCTAAGGTCTTCATAAATTCCATGGTCAACTGATTCTGGTCCGTTGCCAGATTGGTGCTGGTAAAAATGGGAGCAAGCTCGTGCTGAGCCGGTGCTGCTTCATTGTGCTTGGTCTTCGCCAAAATACCAAGTTTCCAAAGCTCTTCATCCAATTCCTTCATAAAGGCAGAAACACGAGGCTTGATGACACCAAAATAATGGTCTTCCATTTCCTGACCCTTGGGCGGTTTTGCACCAAACAGAGTTCTTCCCGTGAAAATCAAATCTTTTCTTCTGTAATATAGCTCTTGATCCACCAAAAAATATTCCTGCTCTGCACCAACGGTTGTCATAACTTGTGCCGTTTCCTTGCCGAACAGCTTTAAAATTCTTCTTGCCTGCTTATCAATTGCCTCCATAGACCGAAGCAAAGGTGTTTTTTTATCCAATGCTTCTCCGCCATACGAACAAAAAGCGGTAGGGATACAAAGGGTTCCATCTTTAATAAATGCATAGGAAGTAGGATCCCATGCAGTATAACCACGGGCTTCAAAGGTAGCACGAAGTCCACCGGAAGGGAAGCTTGATGCATCCGGTTCCCCCTTAATCAGCTCTTTTCCGGAAAATTCCATAATGACTTTTCCGTCTCCTGTAGGAGTGATAAAGCTATCATGCTTTTCGGCAGTAATTCCCGTTAAAGGCTGAAACCAATGGGTATAGTGGGTTGCTCCTTTTTCTATCGCCCAGTCCTTCATGGCATTGGCAACTACATCGGCAATGGAACGGTCCAATGTTTTGTTTTCCGCCATGGATTTTTTCAATTTTTTATAGGTATCGTGCGGTAATTTTTCCTGCATGATGTTATCATTAAACACCATTGTACCAAACACTTCGCTGATTTTCGCCATAAAAATACCCCCTGATGTATTGGAAAAACGCTATAAATCGTCGGGATTCATAGCGCCAACTTACTTTATAATTATATACAGTTTGCCTTCGTTTGTCAACCTTTTTTTGAAATTTTCAGCTTAAATCAAAAACCGAGGATTGACTTATTGGAAATTATATGATATAATAAAAATGAAATGAATAGGGGAGCTTGTGTGACAGGCTGAGAGGAACTCTAAAGAGTTCGACCCATGCTAAGATTAGCGGACCTGATTCGGATAATGCCGACGTAGGGAAAATAATTGTTGCTGTTAGGGGCTGTGGAATTATTTTCCGCAGCCTTTTCTCCGTTCATTTCTCTTTTGACAGGCTGCTCAACCGTCCAAAAGAAAAATCCAATGAGCGGAAAGGATGTTTTTGATGCAACAAAAAAACACAACAAAACTGGTCACAAGCGGCGTGATGATTGCCCTTGCTGCGGTACTCAGTCTAATCAAGGTATGGGCAATGCCTTTGGGCGGTTCGGTAACACTTCTCAGCATGCTTCCCATCCTGATGATTTCTCTCCGATACGGTGTCAGATGGGGATTTGTTACCTCCCTTCTGTATGCTGTGGTGCAAATCTTTATGGATTTGGGCGGCTTAATGTCCTGGGGAATGACTCCTCTTACCTGGGTCGGATGTCTCGTGTTTGACTATCTCCTTGCCTACGGTATTTTAGGAATCGGGGGAATCTTCAGAAACAAAGGAATAAAAGGGTACATTTCAGGAATTACTCTTGCTATGATTTTGCGGTTTCTCTCCCACTTCATTTCAGGCTCCATTGTGTTTGCCGTATGGTGCCCCGAGGGATGGAATGTGTATTGGTACTCTGTCTGCTATAACGGTGCCTATATGCTGCCTGAACTGATCTTTACCCTCATCGCCTCTCTTTTGCTATTCCGTCTTCCCGCGTTTCGAAAATTAATTCACCAATAAAAAAATACGAGGTTGCAGTAAAGTCATTTTACTGCAACCTCATTGTATGAAAGATGAATTTTGTTCAATTTTTGATTTTTCTTCTTCTTTTTTACAATAATTCTTTTCTTAATTCTGCTCCTGTTTTCGGGCTCAGATATGCAGGAGGTACATCAAACACGGTTTTACATCCGCTCATGCCCTCTTGATTCATGCGATATGCCGCACGGGCAAACGCCACCAAAACAGAGGCAGTAAATTCAGGATTGGAATCTAATTTCAGGCTATATTCAATAATATGCTGATGTTCCAAATTTTTTCCCGTTCTTCCGCTTCTGATAACAAAACCGCCATGGGGAATTCCGCTGTGCTGCTCGTCCAATTCCTGCTGAGTAATAAAATGAACGGTGGTATCATAATCGGCAAAATAGTTGGGCATGGTTTTAATGTCTGTCTCAATCTGCTTCAAATCCGCCCCTTCCTCTGCTACCACATAACATTCTCTCAAATGCTTTTCGCGAGTAGTCAGCTCGGGATTTTTTCCGCTTCGAACTGCATCCAGCGCACGTTCTACAGGAACAGTATACTGTTTCCCATCCTTCACACCCTTCACCCGACGGATGGCATCGGAATGGCCTTGGCTTACGCCTTTGCCCCAGAAGGTATAGTCCTTTCCGTCAGACAATACTGCACCGCCGTACAAACGGTTGAGAGAAAACATTCCCGGGTCCCAACCCACAGAAATCATGGCAATATGCCCATTCTGTTTCGCGCTTTGGTCCACCGCTTCAAAATGCTCCGGAATTTTGGCATGGGTATCAAAGCTGTCTACCACGTTAAACAGCTCTGCCATTGCAGGAGTCTGCACAGGTAAATCGGTAGCACTGCCGCCGCACAGAATCATCACATCAATTTCTTCCTTCATTTCAACTGATTTTTCCACAGGATAAACCGATACTCCCTCTGTCAAAATCTTTACTGTTTCGGGAGGACGGCGAGTGAACACCCCTACCAATTCCATATCCTCATTCTGGGCAATAGCACATTCCACACCTCTGCCCAAGTTTCCATACCCGTAAATTGCTACTTTCATATTGTCAACACTCCTTTATCAATCCAAAGAAAAGTCCTCGGGAGAAAATTGCTTTTTCTTTTTTCGGGTCAGTCTCTTTGGTTTTAATTTCAAATAATTCATTTCAAACTTTTTACAACAAAAGGAAGGGGTCACAATTCCCTCTACAGAACAAAGCACGTGTCCTGTCAGGCGGATTTCCCGACCGTTATTGCATAAAATACATTTGGGTTCGTATTCTTGCATGGTTTCCTCCGTCACCAAATTCCTGCCCCTTGCATACCATAAAAACAGAAAGCGAGGTGAAGCAAATGTCCCCTTTTGTAATCTCTCTGTTATTATTAGCAGTGATGGCAGGAATCGTATTTCTTTTCTTACTTCGTCCCACGCCCCCCGAAAATCTGTATGCCGTATTTGACACCTCGGAGGATCCGGCTCTTTTTGAGCATCAGGTTCGCTCCGGCATTGCCTGCGCTGCAGAAATGAATGCCGTCCCTGTGCTTTTACTCAGTGCAAATCACCCGTCAGAGCTGGACGAAATACTCAACATCATACAAAAAGAAACTCCTCTTTCCGTATTAGATACAGAACTGTTTCAAAATGTAGTGTGATGCTATCACACTACATCATATTTCTGAACAAGCCTACCACTTTCCCTAAAATTGCCACTTCTTTAACCAAAATAGGGGCCATGGTATCATTTTCAGGTTGCAGACGAATGTAATCCTTTTCCCGATAAAACGTTTTTACGGTAGCTTCATCTTCAATCAACGCCACAACCGTATCCCCGTTTTTCGCATCAGGCTGACGGCTGACAATAATCAAATCCCCGTCATAAATGCCTACATTAATCATACTCTCGCCTTTCACATGAAGAACAAACAAATCCTTATTCCGTGCAAAATCAAAGCTAAGAGGAAGATATCCTTCCACCTGCTCCTGTGCTAAAATGGGAGAGCCTGCCGCCACACGGCCCACAATCGGCACCTCCATATATTTTTCATCTGCAGTTATCTCAGTTTGCACAGATTCCTCCGCCTCGGGATTTACCACACGCATGGCTCTGGTTTTCAGCGCCGCGCGGTCCAGATATCCCTTCTTTTCCAACCGTTCCAAATAACCGTGAACCGTAGCAGTGGAAGTTAACCCTACCGCCGCACCAATTTCGCGGACAGAGGGAGGATAACCGTTTTCGCGAGTAAACTGTTCAATAAATGCAAGTACATTTTTTTGTTTTTCCGTTAATGCCATACTCAACCCTCCTTCTTCAATAGTATACCACATTTTTCAATCCACGTCAAACTTTTGTTCGTATTTTTAAAAATTTTTTTTAACTACTTGACAAATTTTTCTTTTTGCGGTATGCTAAAAGCAGAAAGGAGGCTGATTTTGATGAAACTTGTATTGCTGATGATTGGTATCCTGCTTTTTCTGAATGCAGGAATCCTGACTTTGATTACCAATTTCACTTTAGGGTTGGTCTTTACCTATCTGGCAGGAATTCTGTTTGTTGTTTGGGGAATCCTTTTTCAGCGTATCAACCGCATCAAACCCCTTCAAATTTTTCTGATTGCAGGAGTTCTTTGTCTTTGCCTTCTGATTGGATTTTTAGCCATTTACGGGAATATGGATACTGTGACTTATGAAGAAGATTGTATCATTGTGCTGGGTGCGGCATTAAGAGGAGAAACTCCTTCTCTGCCTCTGATTCACCGTTTGGACAAAGCGGTCGCCTATCACGAAAAAAATCCAAAAGCATTGATTGTGGTTACAGGCGGACAAGGCTTTCAGGAAACAGTTCCGGAGGCGGTTGCCATGAAACGGTATTTGATATCCTGCGGAGTCGAGGAGGATTGTATTCTCACAGAATCCAATTCCACCAGTACCTATGAAAACTTTTTATATTCAAAAGAACAATTAGACAAGCAATTGAAAAAGCCCTATACAATCGCTTACATTACTAATGATTTTCACATTTACCGAGCCGGTCTTACGGCAAAATCAGTCGGTTTTGAACACTCCGCCCATCTTCACGGAAACACAGAATGGTATCTGCTGACCAATCATTATTTTCGGGAATGTGCAGCAGTTTTGAAGGTTTGGCTTTTGGGAAAGTAATATTGTTTCAATCAAAAAAGCAAGAAGATGGAGCAAAATTATGTTGCTCCATCCTGTTTTACTCTTCTCTATTTTCTTTTTTTATCCAAAAAATCCATATACTGATTCCAATCATAACGACTCAGAAAATGCCGTCCCGAACGGATATGGTAGCCGATTTCTCCTTCAGAAAGTGTGGTTCCCAATTCAGGAAATATTCCATCGCTTACCAACCCTGAAAGACCATACTTTTGATATGCTTCACTTGCTGCCACACAACCTAAAAATTCACTGTTCGGATCAGCACCTTTATCTTCGATGGCACTTCCCACACACAAAAATCTGGGAGCAATCAAAGATAGCAGAAAATGCTGGTCATAGGGTTTTTCATCGTCTCTTCCGTTAAATTCAGTAAAACGAGGGCAATACCAATCATAAGAACCGATTCGCACAAAATCGGAAATATGTTCTCCTTTTTCGTTGCGTCCCTTAGCAAGAGAGGCTCCTCCATAACCGGAATTATTGGAAATGGAGCAATATACCCGTTCATCCTGAGCTCCGCACCAAAGAGCGGTTTTACCCAAACGGGAATGACCCATCACGGAAATTTCCTTCTCATCCAATTCTTCACGAGTGACCAGATAGTCAATCACGCGGCTGGCACCAAATGCCCACATCCCGATTTTACCCCATTCATTGGGTTTTCTCTCATTGTTTTTGATATACATCGCCGCCAAGCCGGAAGAAAAATCTCCAAAATGGGTATCGGGTGTAATATCCTGATAGCAAACCACTGCCAAAGCATATCCGCGGTCGCAAATTTCTTCAGCAGGCACATAACGGTCGGGCACCTCAGGACGAAATGCAAGATGCAACAAAACGGGAAGTTTTTTATCACAATATGGCAGGAATAACTTGATTGGAAAACGATATTCCCCACCGGGTGTCTGAAAAGAAAGCTCCACATGCTGTTCCAACACCTTACCTGCATAAGCATTTTTATCTTCATAAAACACCTTTGCCTCCACCCTTTCAGGGGCTTGAGGCGTGAAGCCATATTCATATTCACTGAGAATCCGAAGCAATTCCTTCCTTCGCTCTTCCCAGGATACCTCTTCTTGTAACAGAGGTAACATCTCTCTTCTTTTTAATGCATCTGACATTTTGATTCCTCCCTCAATACTTCTTCACGATTCCCTATTACTTATTCCCTGTTTAGGGGATAGAAACCAAAGATGCGGACTTTTTTTACAGCCCCTATTTTAATACGCTCAATGCATCGGTCATTGTCTTTTCCATTGCTTCCTGACCGTATTTATCCACATCTTTTTTATTCTTTTCTTCATGAGTCAAACAGCCTGCTCCGCCGATACATCCGCCGACACACGCCATTCCTTCAATAAAGTTATTGGGAAGAACACCCTTTTTAGCTTTCAGCAACGCCACACGACATGCTTCAATTCCGTCACAGGAAACAGGATTGCACGGAAAATCCTCCAGGCCCTGTTCTTTTAATGCCTGACCGACCGCATCTGCCAAGCCACCGCTTCTGGCAAAAATTCGACCGTAATAAGAAGCATTGTCCAGCACGCCTTCTTCTAATTCCGTCAAATCAATATCCTTACTGTCAAATAATGCCTGTAATTCTTCGAAAGTAATCACACTGTCGATATAAGGGCTGACGGAATCTTTTTTGAATTCCATTTTCTTCGCGGTGCAAGGACCCACAAACACAATTTTACAATCCGGTTCTTTTTCCTTCATGTATTTTGCAATTGCCGCCATAGGAGACAACTGACTTGACACATAGGGCAACAATTCAGGGAAGGATTTTTCCACATAATTTACAAATGCAGGACAACAAGAGCTGGTCATAAAACTGTTTTCCTGCTCTGTCAGTTCTTTTGCTTCGTGAAAAGCAACCATATCTGCACCCAATGCCGCTTCTACCACATGATAAAAGCCAAGTTGTTCCATCGCAGTAATGACCTGTCCCAATTTTGCGTAGGTAAATTGCCCTGCAATGGAGGGAGCTGCTACTGCGTAAACCTTATATTTTTTGTTATTTTCACTCTTTTTAATCAGGTCAATCACCTGCAGAATATAAGAACGGTCCACAATGGCACCAAAGGGACATTGATAAACACAAGCTCCGCAGGAAATGCACTTTTCATCATCAATCTGTGCCGCTTTGTTTTCGCCCATTTGAATTGCCTTCACCTTACAAGCATTTTCGCAAGGACGTTTTCTGTTCACAATGGCAGTATAAGGACAAACCTTCGCACAAGCACCGCAATTGACACATTTTGTTTTATCAATATGTGCCTTTAAATTTTTGTCAAAGGAAATGGCATCAAACTTACAAGCATCCTCACAACGATGAGCAAGACAGCCGCGGCACACCTCTGTTACATCATATCCGCTGACAGGACATTCATCACAGGCAATATCAATGACCTGAATCACATTCTCTTCCTCGCCCTGCCCCATAGCAAGACGAATGCGTTCCTGCAAAATTGCCCGTTCTTTGTATACACAACACCGCATGGTTGCTTCCTTGTTGGGAACAATCCGTTTCGGAATCTCGTAAACTCCTTCCAACAAATGGTCTGCCCATGCTTCCCTTGCCACTTCTCTTAATACCTTATACTTCAAATGCTGTACTTTGGTATCAAATTTCTTTAGTTTCTTTGTCATGGTCTTGCCTCCCTAAAAGTAACTTACATTCACAGTTTTTCCAATCTCCTGCAACAGCTTTGCCAAATCCTCCGCCAACTGCATTTTAATATTAAAGCCAATGGGCAGATTGGGATTCTGATGGGCAGGATTCATGGCTCTTCCTACATACAAATTAATATCCGTCGCTTCTTCCAACAACATTCTTGCAATCTGAGATGCACCGTCTTTTCCGGAATGCCATTTTTGATGAAGCTTATTTCCGGATACAAAATCCTTCGCATATTCCAGAGCTTTATTGATGGTCAGCACTCCTTCTGTTACCAAATCCACTCCTTCAATAAATGCAATGGGAGGAATTTCAGGATCCAGATAATCAATAGAGGTTTCCATTTTTTTGCCTAAATAAGCGGCAGTTAAGGAAGATGTGGTTCCGCCGGAGACAATATGTTTTCCCTGCTTGGCAAAAAACAATGCCATCATCTTATTCAAATCCTTTGGATTTTGCGGAGGTCCAAAAATCAAATTTACCACCTGACGATGGCGAACCCGAATGGCAGCCGCGGTAGTGTCATCACCGGGCTTATTTTGATACAAATCATTACAAGCATCCACGATTAACGAGGAAACTGCCTGAGCAGAAAGGTTATCATCGTAATGCTCTTCTACAAATTTTATAATATTTTCTCTTTGCCAACCATAATTCAAGGTTTCACCCACTCCGGCATAAATGGTACCATCACTCATGGCAATGAACACATCGCCGCATTGAAGCCTTACCTTTGACTCCATAATGGTTTTGCCGGAAATGGTTCTGGTTGTAACAGGATAATCATAATTTTTCCCGTTTCGCAGTAAAATCACCGCAGGATTATCATACTGAATAATCTCTGCTGTTTCATTTCCGGAAATCCGAATAATGGTAAAGGTAGAATAAGCAACCCCTCGTGTTTTACAAACAGGTAACGTATCAATCATGGTTTTTACGCATTCATCTACCCCCATGCCATTTGCTATCATAGTAGCAATAATTTTAGATGTGAGGGTAGATAAAATATTGGCTTTTACACCACTGCCAAGACCATCAGCCAACACCAGAACGGTATCTTCCCCGTCCCGAATCATCTGAACCATATCTCCGCAGCTTTGTTCTCCCAGCTTATTCAGACTCATCGTTCCTACATCTACGCATAACTCATTCATCAGACAGGGTCTCCTTCAATCTGTTTAAAGCAATTTTCGTTTCAGCAGTAGTTTCTCCCAGCAATGATGCAATTTCCTGAACAACACGCATCTGCTTTTCTATCACCTTATCCGTAATTTCAATTGCTGCTTGACTCTTTTCTTCTTTTTTATCACGTTCCTGCTCGTCAGCCGTAATATCCTTCATCAGAATCATCAAAATATGATATTCTTTATCATAAACAATGGTTTCCTCCACATATTTCTGATATTCTGCTAAATATTTTTTGTTATCATATACATTCTTTTCTGCATCCAACGCCAACACATAATCCACAGGATCCAAAATTCTTGCAACAGGCTCCCCTTCGGGATTTAATTTTTGCAAATTCAAAATTTTCTTTGCAGCACTGTTCATCTGCTGAATTTCCAGTTGTTCATCCAACACGATAATTCCATTGGGTGTATTCTGAATAATGGTATCCGAAAAGCTTTCTGCCTTTTCCATAAAATAAGGCAAGCACATGGTAAGCTCTGCTTTTCCAAGCAAAACCGCCTCTGCTTTTTCGCGGCAGGTATTGTAACCGCAGGAACCGCAATTCAATTCCCTTTCCGGACTGGTTTTTCCCATTTTCCGTAAAATTTCATCAATTGCAGTTCTGCCCGGAGTCACACGAGGCACACCGCTGTATTCAAACCGTTTCACCAGTTCATGTTTTTCCGGTTGCTTCACATCATAATCGCCCTCGTCCACTTGACCGGAAATGGCCAAAGAACTTTGAATGGGGCTAACACCGTTTTTGCGGAATACAGGTCCATTGATACAGCTTCCCTTACAAATAGACATTTCAATAAAGCAATTGTTCAGATTGCCTTTTATCACTTCTTTTAAAGCCGCAATACATTCCTCTGTTCCGTCCACTACCAGATAATGAAAATCATCCTGCAAATCCATGCTCTTCAAAATACCGCCGGAGGTGGGGAAAAAGTTTGCTCTGTACTTCTTTGACACAGGGTCGGATGCAGGCAAAGAAATCCGTTCCTCTGCCAACCATTCATCAAACTCATCAAAGGTTAACACCGTATCTACCATGCCTTCAAATTTTTCCGCTTCTTCCTTTTTGGAAATGCAAGGTCCCACAAATACCACTTTACAATCAGGATGAGCCGCCTTCAGCATTTTTCCATGCACCAACATGGGAGAAGAAACATTCGCCATAAAGGGCAAAGCTTCCTTAAAATGCTTTTCTACTAACACATTCACTGAATGGCAGCAGGTAGAAATGATAACACTCTGTTCCTTTTGTGCAATCATTCTTTCGTATTCCCGTTTTACAACAGTCGCTCCCTCTGCAGTCTGCGCAGCACCTGCAAATCCCAATTGTTTTGCCACAGCTTCCAAATCGTCAAAACTGTGACCCACATATCTTGCAGCATACGCCGGAGCAATACTGAGATACACCTCGTATCCCGATGCAATCCATTCCTTCGCTGCAGCCACATCGTTTCGAATTTGCTTTGCATACTGAGGACAAACCACATAACACTCACCGCAAAGAATACATTCCTCCCGAATAATATGAGCTTGACCCTCTGTCATTCTCAAAGATTTAATGGGACAGTGACGAATACATTTATAACAGTTTTTGCAGTTGGATTTTTTTGTCACCAAACATCGATCCATAACCGTTCCCCCTATTGCTTATTTTACTTTTGCTAAAATTTCTGTATCAAAGAATTCATCTACCGTGTCAGGCTTTACAGAATGAATTTGACCATCCACCGATACCGAAACTCCGTTCACGCAATTTTTCATACAAAAAGCTCCGCCCAATTCCACACTGTCTGCCACACCGTTTTCCGTTACCAGTGCCTGCAAACGTTCAATGACCTGACGAGATCCTTTCAAATGACATGAGCTTCCGATACAAATTGTAACCTTCATTTTAGTTTCCTCCTAAATAATATCTTAAGTTTTAATCCGAAAACTTATTTCGGGATTGATTCCTTCATTTCGGCAGATAAAAACACGGTTGCTAAAATCATCAAAAATCCAATCCATTCTGCCATGTTCATCGGCACTCCCAACCATATCGCCATTAACAACGCCGAGGACAAAGGCTCAGAGCAACAAAGAAGTCCTGCCTTTACTGCCCCTACCTCTTTGATACCATACAGATAAACAGAATATGCAAGCACCGTTCCCAAAAAACAAACTCCGGTCAAAACAATCCATCCATAGAAATCCAAAGAAACGGGTTGTTGCCAGATTCGACAGTACAAACACATCACCAAACCGCCAATGAGCATTCCCAATCCGCTAACAGGCATACTTCCCCATCGCTTCATTAAGCCTCGGGGTAACATACTGTAAAGTGCCATTCCCCCTGCTGATAAGATGCCCCACAGAAGACCTGCAACAGTCAAGGACATACTGTCTGCCTTACCCCCCGTTGCCAGAAGATAAGTTCCTGCCACCGCCAAACATCCGCAAATCCATTCTGTCTTCGCAGGAAACCGCCGATGCATCACACAGGTTGCACCCATAATCATAACAGGTCCGAGATACTGTAAAATGGTAGCGGTTGCCGCATTGGAATAAAAAATGGCTTTCAGGAAAGTCAATTGGCAAAATAACAGTCCGAATATTGAAAACACAAGCAAAGATATCAAATCTTGCTTTGAAGTCAGAATCCCTTTGATTTCCTTTCTCTTTGCCACAAGACCGTAGGTGGTCAGTATCACACCCGCCAGAGTCATCCGAACCGCCGTCAGCCATTCCGGGTTAATCTCATACCCCGAAAACAAAAATTGTCCCATCACACCGGAAATTCCCCACAGAACTCCTCCTGATATGGCTCCGACTGTTCCTCTCCACTGATTCATCGCTTTTCCTCCCTGCCGTTTTGTTTTTCACATTTCATGATATCATTCGGCGACCGGAAAGATGCGCCTTATTTTGTGAAGTTTTGAACTAAAAGTTCAAAGTGAAGTTGCTAACATAGTGAAGTTTTTGCTTTCACAAAAGTGAAGTGAAGTTTGCCGCTTCGTCGCAAGGCAGAACTTCACTTACGAAGTATACTTCACTATCGAAGAGTACTTCACTTGCCCACATAGGCAAACTTAGTTAATTATTTTAAACTTTGCTTGAAATAATTATATCACAAGTTCTGAAAAAATGCAATCTATTTTTACTATTATATATAGTGTAAAAAACAGGGCAAAAAATTATCTTGCTAAAATCTCTTGCAAATCACCTTGTGATGTGATATAACTAATTTTCGACACAAGTGAATAATATCCAAAATTCAAGGGTGTATTTTATTTCGGTAAAAATGCAAGCCTCATAGTTGTAACCACACAAAGAAAAAGGAAGGGATATTTTGTCAAAATGAATCGCAGACAGTACGGCTATCCTCAAGTGTTTATTTTGGCAAAAAGTAAGCAACCGCCCGGGAAATTCAATATTTTCCGGGCGGTTTTTTACGGTTTTATTATAGACGAAACATCCATAATTCAATCTCTTTTCCTTTTGTGTGCTTGCGGCTTAAGTTTCGCTGTTCGGGGCATAGGCTTTTGTTATAAGCAGGCATGCTTTGTCCGTTCAATAATATGATTCTGCAGCTCTGTTTCCAACAAATTAAATTTCTGGCTGAAGCCCGACACTCGAACGGCTAAATTACGGTGCTTTTCCGGATGCTTTTGGGCGTCAATCAATGTTTCCGCATCTACGGTATTAAACTGCACATTTCCAAGTCCCTTTTGCCCTGCACTCACAAGCAAATCAGTCAAGATACCGATATTACTGTCGTGAAACAGCTTGGGATCAACCTCTATAATAGCAGAAGTGGTACCGGGTGTACGGTAGGCAGGAAGCTTGCAAATGGAATGGAACACCGCCGTCAGCCCTTTAAAATCCCGTCCTTGCATGGGAGAAACGCTATAGGCAATGGCTTCTCCTTTGTGCCTTCCGTCAGGCGACGCGGCACTATGACTCCCATGATCAATCATCCAAAGGAAGGTAAAGGGCTGTGCATGAAAGGATAAGCCATATTGTCGGGACAACGCTTCCAGTATATCGCATGCTTTATGAGTCACATCACTTGCAATCTGATCCACTTCATCAATATCATTTCCGAATTTGGGTGCTTTGTTGATAAACTCCAGCCGAACTGCTTCATCGGGAAAATCCTGTATTAAAATTTCTTTCAGCTCTTCTAACGTATATTTCTTTTCTTCATAGACAAGCTTTTGAATGGCCGCCAAAGAATCTGCAAGATTGGGAATCCCGCCCAGCATAATCTGATAATAGTCATACCTTGCACCTGCATCGTTAAAATCCCGTCCCGTTTCCAAACACCCTTCTGTCAACATAGATTTTACAGGTCTTGGAGTTTTCAAAACGGAAACCTGCCGCTCCTTTTCCACACAGGAGCAAGCAAGCCGTAAAATATGCTCTATCTGCAATAATACCGCTTTGTAAAAGTCTTCAAAGGTTTTGAATGCAGATAATTCTCCCGTTTTTACACCTGTTTCCATTTCAGGATACATCATACTGCGACCGTTACAAAATACATATTCTATCGCCTTTAACAAATTGGTTTCTCCCGTTACCGCATGGGGATTGGATTTTCCGGGGATGACTGTTTCCACGCAACCAATCTGGGTATAATCATAAGCATCCTCACGGGAGATTCCTTTGTCTATCAAAGACGGAATCATCACATCATCATTGAAAAAGAAGGGAACTCCTTTTTGCACATGACCCACAACCTCCAGAGCACGTTTTAAAAATTTCTTTTCGGTATGTTTGGAAAACCGCACGGACAAACAACGAATAAAATTCAATTGTTCTGTTGCATCCAGCATCATGTAAGAAAGGTCGTTGACCGCACTGGTGCCGTCCGGATTGGTTCCGCCCACGCAGGATTGCTGTACATCATAATCACGGTATAATTTCAACCACAAACAACAAATCAATTCAAAGGCTTCTTCCTTTGTCAGTCTCCCTTCCTCCAAATCCTTTTGATAATAAGGATACAAAATCTGATCCAGTCTGCCCAAGGAATTGGCGTTGATAATATCCTCCCAGGTGTTGAGAATATGAGCAAACCAAAGGGATTGAATGGCTTCATGCAAATTGGTGGCAGGATATTTGGGAACGCGGCTGCATACGGTGATAATTTTTTCCAAATCCTCGTCATTATAGTCTTCATGCCCTATCAGTTCCTTTGCTTTTTGGGCATACTTTTCTCCCATGTTGCAAGCAGCACGGCAAATTTCTTTGGTTCCTTCATAGAGAGAATTGGTGCCGTTTTTCTGCTCCCATGCTTCAATTTCCTTTAAAATACCGGAAAATCCCAACTTTAATACTTTTTCATACTGCAAAACTGTGTGATTGGCATCAATGCATCTTCCGATGGCAGCCCATTCTGACTGACTGTCCTGCTCGGTTTTTGTCAGCTTGGCTTTGGGAACATCTTTAAAAGAAAAGGGAACCATAGAAACGTAACAATCCTTCACTTGAAAGAAACGGTTCATTTCATCTTCCGAAATACCGCACAAACGAAGCTTTTCTCTGCCTTCCTCAGTATCGTTCACCTCATCCCACCAGCCGATTTCTCCAAAGTTAAACCCTGTAATCAGCTCATAAGGAGCAATAAAGGGGCGAAATCGGTTCAGCACATTTGATAAACCGCAGGAGATGGCGCGCATATGATCATGACCTGCCTCTTTGGCATCAGCAATCCCCAAAACACCGTAAACATTTCTCTGATAATGATATTGGGATTCAAAGTTTCTTTCATTCATTACCTGTTCTTTTAACAAGGTACAACGGTCGGTCAAAGGAATCATACTCATTTTTCTCCTTTCATAATACAACTGACTTTCTTTTTTGTTCTTTTTATATTCACGGGGCAGACACCCGTACTCTGTTAAAAAGGCACGGTTAAATCCACTCAGAGAATCATATCCGTAAGCACAAGCTACATCCAAGGCTTTTCTTCCTGTCAGAATATCCAAGGCGGCAAGCTGCATCCGATAATGACGGATATATTCTGTCACACTGCTTCCCGTATATTGGCGGAATTTTACGCAAAAATGACATTTGGAATAATGAAACTGTGCCGCCAAATCCGAAATCTGAAGCTTTTGGTCAATGTGGTCATGAATATACTTCAATACCTGATACATCTTATCACCTGCCTTCGTACTCATTATAACATCAAACATTTAAAAAAACAACCGCAAATGTTCGAAATAAAAAAGAATTCCCTTGCTTTTTTTCTTCGGCTTTGATATAATAAGCCATGGAGGTGAAACTGATGCATTGTTACTCCTGTGAAGAAATTTTACAAAAAAACAGCAATAATACGCAAAATCCTTACGGCATTTATAAAGGTCAGGAAAAAAAGAACAATCCCGAACATACCCACGAATTTATTGAAATTGTATTTATTTTGTCGGGCTTTGGCACCCATGTCATCAACGGTTATTCCTATGATGTTTCTGCCGGAAGCTGCTTGTTGATTTTGCCCGGGGAAATTCACAGTTTTTCCGGTGTTTTCACCTATTTCAATGTGTATCTGACGCCCGATTATCTCAGCTCGGAAATCATCACGGAACACAACGCCTTTCAGATTCTTGCTCTGACGGATTTTCCCAACCTTCAGAAAACCGTGGCCAAAACAAATTCAACTCTGATTTTCTTTCAGGAGGAAACAAGAAAAGAAATTGCTTTTCTTCTGGAAAAAACCCTGGAGGAATATCAAACGAAAAAAACAGGGTATGAAACTGCAGTTTCCTGCTATCTCACCCTCTTTTTCAACGAGCTATACAGACAAATCACCTTCGGCGAAACCATCAAACAGGATACCGATTTTCATCATTTTCGGATTCTGGAATACATTGATTCTCATTATAACGAAAAGCTCACCTTAAATGAGCTTGCAAAACGTTGCTATTATCAACCCAAATATTTCAGCAAAATTTTCAAAAAGTATTACGGCATTTCCGTTTCAGCATACATTCAGAAACTACGGCTGACCCACGGGAAACGATTGCTGACAGAAACCGACCAACCCATCAAAACCATTGCCCGTGAAATCGGTTGTTCCGACAGTGTTGCCTTTTACCGCTATTTCAAGCAGGAATACGGTTGTTCTCCTGCTGAATTTCGAAAAAAACACAGAGAAACAATAAAAGAGTAAGAATGCAAGAAGCTTTCACAGCTTTCTACATCCTTACTCTTTCTTCATTCTTTCAACAGAATAATGGGGTATCCTCTGCGGATTACCGGTTTCAAGTCTTTTTGAAGCGATTGGATACAACAATCTTATGCATCGATTTTCACCTCATCCACCGCAAGCGGTCCCCCTTCTCCTTATTTAAAATCTACATCATAAGTCAGCACACCCTTGGCAGGATAATTTCCTGCCAGCACTTCGATAGAAGTCGCAACACTTTCAGAGGAAAGTCCGCCAATAATCATTCTCGGAATATGGGGCAAATCCTCCAAAGCATACGGTGTTCCAAAATGCACGATGGCAGAAACCATATCGGTAATCTGCATGGCTTCTATCACGGAAGTGGTGCGATGGGTAAACTTCTCTCTGCCCACATAAGCCAAAGAATCCATAAAGGTAATCCAGACCACATCATCATACTTCATGGCAGCAGAAAACAAATGACAATTCTGTGAGGGTGTGGGGAACTGATCAATCATACGAACCCCGGAATTGGGGAATAATTCCTCCAGACGATTCATCATCTGATCGGGTTTGTACCATGCATTGGCAAAGGTTGCCACATTCACTTTTCCCTGATCATTCAACTCCGTTCCGTTGGGAACCATCACCACAAACAAATGCTTTCCGTCACGGGAAATGGTTGCAGATAAGCCTTCATCGGTACGTGCATAAACAGAATCTTTATTGATTCTTGACACCTTGTCTTTGTCCTCCTCGGTCACTACTTCATGGGTAGGCAGCAAGGTGGTTTTATGCTGTGCCTCAAGCACACGGCGAACCGCTTCATCCAATCGGTCATCGGGAATTAATCCCCGGTTATAGGTTTCCCACATGGCGTTAAAGGAAAATTCATTGCGTTCCCAAACAAGTGCCAGGTCATTTCCGTTGGCAATGGCAAGACCTTTGGAGGTGGTAGCTCCGAATTTTGCCTTAATTCCCATCATTTCCAAAGCATCCGTTACTGCAAAACCGTCAAATCCCTGTTCCCGAATAATACCGATTACCTTTTTGGAAAGGCTGGCAGGAAAATCGGGGTCGATATTAGGCAGACGGCAATGAGAGGTCATAATCCCATCTAACAAATTCTCTTTCATCAATTCCATGTAAGGATACAAGCTGTAATCCAGCAAATCCTCCACCGTATCCTCAGAACCGGACTCTGCCATATGAGAATCAATAAAGCCTTTGCTTTGAGGACTGGGATAATGCTTCCCGACAGTCAGAACACCACCGTCATGCATCCCCTGGGCTTCTGCTTTTGCAAGGCGTGTCACCTCAAATTTATCGCCCCCCATGGAACGAACATTATGACCGCAGATTCCCTCACCTTTTGTCATATCCAAAACAGGGTTACACACCACATTATATCCCAATTCGCGAGCCTTCACCCCAACCACTTTTCCAAAGGCATAAGCAAGCTCTTCACTACCGGCACAACCAATCGCATTATGTCTGCCGATGGAATATTCTCCGATACCGTTTTCTGCATCGGTCATAATCAGAATAGGATAATCTGCCGTTTCCTTTACCAATTTCATGGTTTTTTCAAAATCGGGCATACCGAGTCTGATCCAAACCGCACCCAAAGAATGATTCCGAATCATTTCCAACACATATTCCAATTCTTCATCATAATCAAAATCGTCGCATTTCAACCCACCTAAGGTAAGAAACCCTACCATGGTCATCCCGATTTTTTGTTTTACCGATAATTCCTCAATTTTTAATTCCTTCATTTTCCTCATCCTTTCTAAAAAAATGGTTGATTGCTCTCTTCATGATACCATTAGTTTGTGAAAAATTCAACCGAAATTGTTCGATTTTAAAATTATTTGACTTCAATTCTATTCCAGTAAGGCGGTTTGAAATGCGCATCCGCTTCACCCAAATCGGGGCTTAACATGGTGTTGTCATACATAGAAAGCATCTGTTCCACACCTTCTCCTCCGCCCATGTTTCCGCCGCAGTCAATCAAGGTGTTCTGATAAAATTCATTTCCCAAAGGAAGCCCCGGTTCTTGCTCTAAAATAGAGGCAAGCTCGGGATATGCTTTTGCCCAAATTTCGCTTTGGTAAGGCACCTCTGCCAAATGACGGTAAAGATTGGGATACAGTGCATCTTCTCCCCAGTCCCTTGTTCTGCTGTCAATCCGCAAAGCAACATTACAATGATAAAAGGTATTATGATGAATCTTATAATCTCTGCCGCCTCCCAATTGAATGGCACCGGTATAAAATCCAACCAAAACATTGCCGTAAACCTCTGCAGAGCTGACCGCATCGTCAAAATAAATTCCTGTACAACCTCCGTTGTTTCTTCCGGGCATATGATGCAAATAATTGTACCGAATGATGGTTCCCCGACAGGTCCAGTCACGGCCTGCATAAATTCCCCCTGCATCATTAGACTCGTAGCAGGCATTTTCAATTTCATTGTATTCCATCACATGATTATTCCCCTGATACAACAAGCCGAAATGGGGAACATTGTAAATCTTATTTCTTCTTGCACAACATCCCACACCTGTCAGCTCAATTGCCGCAAGATAGGTTTTGTGCCAGTATGCAATCTCGGTAATCCGACAATTTTCTACCAGATTATGAGAAGACGTCAAGGTGTCCCGACATCCTCCTCCCACACCGATACCGCCTCCTGCAGTATGGTGAACAAAGCAATCACAAATGGTGCAGTCAGTACTGTTCTCTGCCAAAATCCCCCATGCACCCACATGGGACACTTCGCATTGCTCCACCGTAATCCCACGGCAGGAAACCGCTTTCACACCGCATTCTCTTGATTCGCACAGAACCAGTCCGCCAATGGTAATATCTTCCCTGTCTTCCAGCAAAAATAAATCCTTGCAAAGAGAAACAGATACCTCCCTCTGCCCTTCCAAAGGAATCAGATATAAAAGTCCTTGCTTTCTGTCAATACACCATTGCCCGGGTTGTTTCAATGCACATTTTAAATTCAGGGCATAGAATTCTCCCCCCGTTTCATTCATGTACCGTTTTCCGTATCGATATCCGTAGCGATGATAGGGAGGATTTACCTCGATCGTGCCTGTGTTTTTGTCAATACTCTTCACACTGTGCCGTTGGGTCGCCCAATCAAGTCCCCAAAAACCAATCAAAAAGGGTTCCGGCTCCTCTGCCCAATCTGCAACCGAAGGGTCATCACATTGAAAAATCCCTTCTTTGGTACCATTGGGTTCATCTCTGTAAAAGGTCGGCGTCTGACCCAACGCCTTTGTAATGGTCAGATACCCACTCTCAGGATAACGGGATAAGGGGAGCCTCCCGTCCCGATAAAACAATTCCAACCCGGGACCAAATTCGCACATATGAGGCTTTGGAATATCATATTCTTCCCAAAAGTCATCATAAGGTCCTTCGCCGAAGGAGCCGTAATCGGTAATCCCTGCATTGGACAAGGAAACCACACAGATGCCATCCTCTCCCGCCTCGGGCAAAGGAATGGTTTTACTGCCCTTTAAGATGGTTTTCCCGGGAACTCCCCGCAAAACAGTACCGTTTCCCGGGGAAAGAGGATGTTCAATTTCATAAATTCCTTCTTCCAGAACAATCTCCATATCACTTTCTTGTTCGCTTTGCTCCACAGCATGAAGCAGTTGTTCTGTATTGCTTACAATGTAATTCATATTTTTTCTCCTTTGTTCCGATTCTCCTGTCCGATATGTAAATATTTATTATCGGCAAACTATTTTATTAAACTTAGAATAGACGATGCTTATATATTCATAATATGCATTTAATCCAAGT
Source organism: Oscillospiraceae bacterium (assembly GCA_015068925.1). GTDB lineage: Bacteria > Bacillota > Clostridia > HGM11514 > HGM11514 > SIG438. The sequence continues at coordinate 131 of SVJP01000020.1, read as the reverse complement.
CTTCAAAATCTTCATATGCTTCTTGCATACGCTGAACCATACCTTTAAGCAAACAATTGCTGGTTTCTAAATCAAATTTCCTTATTTCATTTGTCTTAATCTGATTCAATAGTTCTTCAGGGCAAGTATCT
>SVJP01000207.1 GCA_015068925.1 Oscillospiraceae bacterium | reverse complement strand
AGGGCAAACCGTGCTTTTGAGAATTATTTCGTGAACCGTCGCTATGTGCGCAGTAATTTTATATCAAAAGGGATTGAGGAAGGTTACAAAGGTTTTATGATGCAACATCAGTTCCCGTTCTGCGTGTTGCATATCAACGTGGATACTACGGCGTTGGACGTAAATGTGCACCCGACTAAAATGCAGGTTCGTATGTCGAATCAGGAGCAGTTGGTACGTGCCCTTGTGGACAGCATTCATAACAGTTTAAGCGGTAAGGAGATGATTCCGGAAGCAAAACTTGTGAAGGAAGAAGTTGCGGAGGAACGCATTACTACGCCGGAACCTTTTGAGAAGGAAAGGTTAAAGGACTGGAAAGAAAGCGAAGCGGAACGAATTCGCGAGGAAAAAGGCGGCGCGCAGGTACCGCAGAATTATGATTCTATGGTCGCAGATAGTTCGGAAAATACTCTGACGAATGCGACGGTTGCGGAAAATGCTTCTTCAAATTGCGTAACCATTTCTGAAGAATCAGTAAAAGAACCTTACATTGACCTTACTTCAGTAAAAAGACCGTTCTCAAATCCGGAAATTAAATTAAAGCCTACAACCGGGGTAATGCCTGAGAAGAAGCGTTTTGAAAGTGATTTGTTCTTTGCAGATGCAGAGAATGATAGTTCGGATGCGGCTACAAACATTGATAATAAAAGAACCGGTAGAGATTCGGATACCGTCTTGGATTCGTTTGTTGCGGATACATCAAAAGTAATTTTGGATAAGCCTGAATCACCTTTTTCTCAGGAAATTATCATCGAAAAGCCTGAACAGATGGATTTGTTTGAGGAAAAACTTCTTACAGAAGAGAAACGCCGGAATTTTAAGGTGTTAGGTCAGGTATTTAAGACCTATTGGCTGATTGAATTTGAAGATAAACTTTATGTGATGGACCAGCATGCTGCCCATGAAAAGGTAAAATTTGAAACTTTTATGGCTAAATTCCGTGAAAAGGCAATTATGTCACAGAATCTGGCTCCGGCCATTGTTGTAACTTTATCGCCCGGGGATTCTCTGGTCTATGAGGAGCATAAAGAAGTCTTTGAAGGATTCGGTTTTGAAATTGATTCTTTCGGTGGCAATGAGTTGATGCTTCGTGCCATTCCGGTGGATTTGTACGGCGCAGATGCCAAGGAAATGTTCCTTGCGATTCTGGAAGAATTGGCGCAGGTACATTCTGCGGGCAGAATTGAAATCATCGAAGACAGAATTGCAACCATGGCTTGTAAAGCCGCTGTAAAAGGTAACAATTCTATGACGTTTGAGGAAGTGTCGGCACTTTTAGACCAGCTTTTAACATTAGAGAATCCTTATCAGTGTCCCCATGGTAGACCGACAATGTTCTCTATGACCAAGTATGAGATTGAGAAGAAGTTTAAGAGAATTGTGTGATGCAAAGGAAATTGTGAAAGCAGAGTTTGATTTCTGTATGTGATAGAAAGGTATGAGGTGTAAAAACATGTCCAAAACGGAGAATGCAAATATAACAATGGAACAGTATATTGGTAAAAAGAAAGGTGTTGAAATCTTTGGTGATATTATCGGGATTTTATTAGCTGTTTCCGTGTTGGCGGGTATTATTTTTACAATCATAGCTTTGGTTGGCGGCGGTGCCAATGCCCAAAATGATATGTGGGACGTTGCAACCATTTGTTATTACCTGATTTTTATGCTTGGAATAGTCTATTTGTTTTTTGTGTTTAGCGGTCGTTTTAAAAGACGCAAGGAATATAAAAAATCCATCAAAAAGTTGACCGAGCGTAATCTCTTGGAACTTGCAAGACAGGAATTTGCACCGGCAAAGAACAAAAAGCAGGTTGTTATTATTACAGATCATTTTCTTTATTTTAAGTCGCAGGGAATCGTATTACCTCTTGAAGACATTGTTTGGGCATATATGCAGTTGATTTATATGAGCCATGGCGGCGGACAGGGACAGCCATATAATTATCGTCCTTGGATTTATGACAAATTCGGAAATGAATACACATTTGTATCACTTTATGACGAAAAGAATTACGGTGATATGAGTTATATCATCAATTATACAAAGAAATTAAATCCTAGTATTATGCTTGGATTTACGGAAGAGAATAAGCAGAGATACAATCAGTTGTATAAAAAGAAAAAATAGTATTTTACAGAAAGAAATGAGGTGCATTATGCAGGAAAAGATGATGGAAGAAAACAATATGGAACAAACAGCGGAAAAAGGTAATGGAAAGAAGAAAAAGAAACGCGGAAGTTGTCTTTTGACGTTTCTGATTGTGCTTGGAATTGTTTTTGGGGGTTATGCGATATACTTTATTTGGTTATTATCCCCTCATATTGAGACTGAGTTTGCTTCAACAGAGGAATTTATAGAATACGGCGGCTATATTTGTGTAGATATACCTGAAAGTGCCAGTGATATAAAATATTATTGTAATGATATGTATTTTACGATTGAAAGTGCTTGCTCTTATGTCATCAGTGACGAAAAAGAATTTGAAGCTTTTTTGGAAGTTAACGATTTTGAGATAAAAAGTGATGAGACTGTGGCGCATTATATAGCAGATCCGCCAGTGTTCGGAGGTGAAATTGATATACAAGACTGGTATAGCTATGTTGTAGATGACGATATCAGAGACTATTATGTATTAAACTATTATTCCTTTGATGGTTCTTACCGTGTGTTAATTGCAGATGAAGAAACACGAAGAATTGTTGTTATAAAGCTTTCTACATTATAAATTGGAGTAAACATGCAGAAACCCAAATTAATTATCCTTGCCGGTCCTACGGCAGTGGGCAAAACAGACAATTCCATACGACTTGCCAAGGCTGTAAACGGTGAGATTA
>SVJP01000019.1 GCA_015068925.1 Oscillospiraceae bacterium | reverse complement strand
AAAATTACGGTGCAGGAAACAAAAAAAGAATTAAGCAGGGCGCTTTGCAATGCTCCCTTTTGACCATGGGAACCTCCTTCATTTTAGGGATTTTGATTTTACTGTCAGGAAACCAACTGTTGCAAATCTTTAATGAAGACCCGGCTGTGGTACATGCCGGAATGCAGAGACTTCAAATTTTAGTACCTACCGTCTTTCTCTACGCCGGATTTGAATGTCTGTCCTCCACTATACGTGGTTGCGGTTCTTCTTTTATTCCGATGATACTGTCCATTTTTGGTGTGTGTGTGTCCCGATTAATTTGGGTTTATACCGTATTGCCCATGTTTAATAAAATTGAAATCGTCTATTATTCTTATCCCATCTCTTATGTCTTAAGCATTGGTATGATTTTAATTTATTATTTCGGATTCCAAAAAAAATGGTTAAAAATACGAACATAAAGAAACGGGGTTGCAGCAAAATGTTTTTGTTGCAACCCCGTTTATCTGTCTGTTTTTATTCTTGAAACATTCCTTTTTTTGCCTTGAGTGTTATAATTTTCCGAACACTTTCTTCAATTCTCTCCTGTGTAATTTCTCCGGAGTCTACTGCTCTCATAATGGCTGTATGTGCTGTTTCCAAATCAGGAACCATGAGAAGCATATCCGCACCGGCATTCACCGCTTTCACCGCCACATCTGCCTGGGTATATTCGTCTACAATAGCGCCCATGCTTAAAGAATCTGTAATCACAATCCCTTCAAATCCTAATTCACCCAACAACCAATCGGTGATGACTTCTTTAGAAAGAGAGGCGGGTACTTTTTCTTGGATTGCATTCACCAACGTCATGTGAGAAACCAAAACAAAATCAGCACCTGCTTCCATCCCTCTTGCAAAGGGAATAAATTCGCAAGCTCTCAATTCTTCAATAGTACGGCTGCTTTCGGAATAACCTGTATGAGAATCCACATATGTGCTGCCATGACCGGGAAAATGCTTCAAGGTAGCAGAAAGACCGTTTTCCTCCATCCCTTTTACGGCATTTTCTACCATTTGAGCCACGTTTTCCGAATCAGTACCAAAGGAACGATCACCAATTTCCGTGTTTTCTTCATTGATGATGACATCTGCCACAGGAGCAAAATCCATATTAAAGCCGAGCTCTTTTAGTTCTATTGCCAAGATAGCGCCAACCTCATAAGCTTTCTGAGGGTCGAGAGTATCGCCTATAGTTCTCATAGATGGATGCTGTGTGGTTCCCATTGCTTCATTTTCACCTAAACGAGATACCATTCCTCCCTCTTCATCCACGCTGATAAACAGAGGAATCTGGGAATAGGATTGAGAATTACGAATCATCTCACCGGTTTGTTCTCTGCTTTCAAAATTATTGGCAAAATAGATAATTCCGCCTACAGGACGTTGTTCTAATGCCGCTTTGGTGGTTTCTCCGGCTTGGGTGACTTCTCCCATACCGGTCAACACTTCAGGGGTCACAAACATCATTTGATACACCATATCACTCAAGGTCATATCCTCTATCACCTGCTCAACAATAGCTTCCTCGGTGCCGGTGTACACTTTCTTTTCCGGTTGGGGTAATTCCGTTTCTGTGACCGCTTCATCCGAAGCTTCATTCTGTTTCATTACCAACAAGCATCCCGAAACAACGGCAGACAACGCCACAATCAGAATCAACGCAAAAATACCAAATGCTTTTATCATTTTTTTCTTTTTCATCATCAGCTCTCCCATTCTACAATATAACCCATTTTTCCCGCGTAGTACTGCGATACCTCATTTACAGAATCATTAAAATACCAAACTCCGTTCACCTTAAAAATCATCAAATACTCTTCCGGTTCATTGTAATCCGAATAATAAGTAGGTTCTCCCGAATACCATTGAGAAAAAGTAAAATAACTGCCGTCCAGCCATCTGACTTGCCCCCAATTGTCATTTCTTGATCTGGTGGCACCTACCCAAAACACTTTCAGCTGATAGGAATCTGCCAATGCACATACCCGATCAAATTCCGCTTTACTGTTAATACAAGCCAAATATCCACCCGAATTACGCGCATTCAGGTATGCATCATACCAAGAGGCATTGCTCTTGTACACCTCATAACGGTGCTCCGGCTTGGGGGTCGGAATGGGCGTAGGTGTTTCTTCTTGAACAACAACAGAAACAGAGTCTTCCTCGGACATAGGCAACACATTTATCCTGACCCTTAAAATCCAAATTCCGATGGTCAGAAAAAAAGCAATGATTAAAAATGCCAACACACCGATGCAAACCCAAAGCACCACATTCTGATTCGAGTTTTTCTGAGGTGGTTGATAGCCACCGCCATTAGAATAATTCCCCATATTTTGATTCACATAATCACCTCCAGTTTAATGTATTTATTGTACCATAAATTCACAGTTCTGTCAAATTCTTTTTCATATAAAAACGGCCATGCATAATGCATAGCCGCTTTATAATTTTATTTGATTTAGTTAAACAATTCAACTGTCTGATCAACCAAATCTGCTTCTTCCGCAGTCAAAACCGCATCATCACTGATGACAATCAAGCCTCTGTCATCCCAGAATACGGTCTTTCCGAGTGCTTCTACAACGGCTCTCAGAGGAAGAACGGTTCTGCTGTTGACAGATTCCGCAGGAACATCCAGCATCACGGTTTCGCCGTTTACTGTCATTTCCTTGTTGCCCAACTGCAGCTCGATGACATCATCACCGCAAGTAATACCCACCTTGCTTGTTTCACCGTCCCATGTAACAACACTGCCGAATGCTTCAGCAATGAAACGAACGGGAACCAAGGTTCTGCTGTCCTTAACAAAAGGAACTACTTCGCTGTTATCAGGATCAATCATGCCTTCTGCTCCAAATGCATAGGTTTTAGGAGTGTTCAGCTTTAATACAACCGCAGAATCCAAAACATCATTCACAGTCTTTCCGACAGGTTTTTCCTGTACACCAATTTCGTTGAAAGGAATTGCTTTAAAGTCCGGCAGCTTTGTAAATACTTCACTGTCTTCTGCCAAAGTAAAGTCTTTCTTAGCAAAATCAACAAAGTTCTTTTTGTTGGTGATATCAATATTGTTTTCAAAGGTACCGTTGTCCAGTGCAACCTGATCGATATTATATCCTGCAGACTGATACTGAACATTGTTTTTGATGACGTTGTACTTGGGAGAACCTTCATCATCATCCAAAATGTTAACCAGTTCAGGATAGGTTTCTGCCCAGATTCCTTCCTTGTAAGGCATTGCTTCCAAGGTGTCATACATGGTCTGCATGCTGTCGTTTGCAGCCATCCAACCCAAGCCTCTGCTATCCAGACGGAAGGGCTGAGAACAGTTAATCATCAGATTGTTTTCAAAGGTGTTGTTTCTTCCGCCACCATATAGAGCAATCTGTTCGATATTATAGAATACGTTACCGTAAACTTCGGTGGAAGAATGGCAGTCATCCAAATATACTGCACACATTTTCATACCGGTAGCAGTATCAATCATCTTCATATCATGGATGTAGTTGTAACGAATGATATTTCCTCTGGTGGTCCAGTTACGGCCTGCATAAATTGCACCGGTATCGGAAGTATCCTTACATACATCGTAAATGTTATTGTATTCAATGATTTGATTATTTCCGCCGTAATTGATGGCAATCATCTTCATATCAGAAATATCATTGTGTGCTGCTTTGTTTCCTACCCCCTGGAGATAAATGGCAGGATAACCGTTTACCAGCAATCTCTGCAAGCCCTTGAAGGTACAATTGGTAACAGCACAGTTACCGGGAGTCAGAGTTTCGCGGACACCTGCATTGATGTTAACACCACCTGCACCCAAATTTGTGAAGTTACAGTAATCAACCAAACAATCGTAACAATCCCTGATCATAATTGCGTTACCGCATACTTCGTTAAAGTTACAATCCTTAACGGTTACATTTTTACTTTCATCAATCGTAATACCATAATCCAGACCATTTTGAATGGTAACGCCCTGAATGGTAATGTTTTCAGACTTGTTTACGGTAATAAAAGGCGTACTGAATGTAACAAATTCCATGCTTTTCTTTGTCATATCAGAAGTCAGATACACATACAGCATTCCTGTTTCGCGATCCAGATACCATTCACCCGGCATACTGATTTCTTCTAACAAGTTGAAGAAATAGAACCGTCTGTCTGTTGTTACACCATAATGGCTGGGATATTCCGTAGAAATTGCATTTTTCTTATCAAAGTTAATGGTACAAGAAAGAGTTGCTTCTGCCCAGTCATGCATAAAGTAACCAAAGATATGTACATCGTTGGCTTCCTTCCACTTGGAAATTCTTGCATCGGTAGAACGAATGGTAAAGCCCTTTCCTTTGTAATTCATTACATTGGAATCTTTCTGATTTCTGGGATCAACGCTCGGGTCGATTACTTCATCAACATTCAGATAATCATCATCAGGATATCTTGCCAAAGTCTGTCTCTCGCCGTCAATCAGGAGCTGAGGGTCATTGGGTACTGCAGGGTATCCCATACCGCGCATACCGATAGAACCAAATTCGGTAATTCCTGCATCCTTCATGTTCACAGCATACAGATTGTTTCTTGCTTCTTTGGTGACAACTCTGTCTAAAATTGCAGTATCGTTTACCTTTTTCACCAAACTGTTGTCAATCACATTGGATGCCAGCAAGGTCACCTTTGCACCACCTTGATTGCGGATGGTCAAATCCTTTTTGTTTTCCACTACCGCGGTTTGGTCCACCGTATAGGTGCCTTCCATCAGATAGATGGTTGTGCCGTTTTCAGCCAACTCGCATGCTTTTGCTAAAGATGCCAGAGGCTCAGCCATGGTTCCTGCGTTACTATCGTTCCCTGTAGGGGATACATACAGAACACTTCCTGCTGCGGATACGCCCACAAAGCATGAGCATAAAATCCCCAGCGCCAACAAAATTGAAAGTAATTGTTTCATCATACTTTCCTCCTTTAATTTTTTGCTGCAACATTTCAGCAGCATTTTATTGCTTTATTATTATAACACAGTTCTCTCTGTTTGTCCACCTTTTTATCATTACAATGCATAAAAATTTTTTTATTTTTTTATTTTATAATACTTTTTGTTGATTGCAAAAGGAGCTTTGTTTTTGCTTGACTTTTTTCACCCTGTATGATATAATGGTAACGTATTTCTTCATATAAAATGAAAACGAGGTTTTAGAAGTGAAAAAAGGGTTACACATAGGAGCAATGGGTATCATTATCATTGCTTATTGTGCTTGGATCATCAGCCGAATATGTCAAATGCCCATTAATGCTGATGCCGCATGTATGATTTTAGAAGCGGAAGATATTTTGGCAGGCAATCTGTTTTTAAAGGATTGGAGTCTGACAGGGATTACCTTTCTGACCACAGATTTGCCTTATTATATTATCGGAACTGCCATTGCAGGAGTGAGTCTGAATGCATATCGCATTGCCGTTTCTCTCATGTTTTTGGTAATGTTGGGATGCGCAGTTCTCCTTTGCTTATACGGAAGTAAAAGAAAATGGTTTTCCTTTGCAATCTTTGCAGGAATGGGCTTATTCCCCACCTTTTATGCCTTGTCCAATACATTTGTGCACACGGCAGTTTTTTCCTTCTTCTTTCTGACCGTATTATTGGTGCTACGCACAGAAGAAAATCCTTCCAGACGGAACTTTACTGTTTTGGGGATTCTTGTTGCATTGGCAGTCTGCGGTGACGGATTAGCGCTGGTGCTGATTACCTTGCCTTTGTTGGCACTCTGTTTGTTCCGCGTGGTAAAAAAGCCTGTTCTTTTGGCTGTGTGCACCATAGGTGGAACGGTAGCAGGATTGTTGTTGCAAAAGCTATATCTTTTGTTCGGGGCAGATATGAACTCCTTGCTTCACAGCGAATTTATCGCTCCCGCCCAACTGGTTGATAATGTGTTGCTCTATATTGAATATGTTTTGCGGCTTCTCAATGCATATTTCTTTGAAAAGGAAGTATTTTCCTTAAAAACAGCATTTTATGCCGTGAAAATTTTACTGTTTTTGCTGACCTGCGGTGTGATGTACCGCTCCATTCGAAATGCATGCAAAAAAGAAGCAACCGATTTGCCTTCCTTGTTTACGGGAATCGGCTTCGGACTGATGACCCTGATTTTATGGTTAACCACTTTTTCGGTAAACATTACCACAGGTCGTTACATCGCATTTTTACCCCTGTTAATGGGTATTTTACTGGCAAAATGGGCAGAAGGGTTTCCTTTGTTTCAAAAACCTCTGCCAATAGCAGCGGCAGTTCTTTTGTCTTTCTGCCTTGCCGCCACAAATGCTTTGCCCAAGGACAGAGAACCCGTCCCCGAAAACGTACTTTCCAGAATGGCAACCTTTTTGGAGGAAGAAGGTTTAACCTCAGGCTATGCCGCGTTTTGGGATTCCACCTCCATCACCGTTTATTCCGAAGGTCATGTGAATGTACGGGCGGTGATGTACAGCGGTCAGGCGCTCCGTCCGAGAGAATGGTTCTGCAAGAAGTCATGGTACGATGAAGAGGCAAACTTTGTTCTGATTAAGAACGAAGATTCTGTCAAAGAGGAAGACACTTATCGGTACAACGGAATTTTCAACTCAGGCATCGACAGCGGATATCGTTATGAAGTAACAAGAGAAAATGTTGAAAAATTCTTAGGTTCTCCCACAAAAACCAAAGAATTTGAAAATTATACCATTTTGATTTATGATACTATACAATTGGAGAAGAGTTGGTTATGAGTAAATTAAGTATTATCATTCCTTGCTATAACGAAAAGGAAAACATTGTTCGTATTGTAAAAAAAGTACTGGAAGTACCACAATATGAAAAAGAAATTATAGTAGTAGACGATTGTTCCACAGACGGAACAAGGGATATTTTAAAAGAACAGGTAGAGTCTTTGGTCACAAAGGTGCTGTATCAGGAAGTCAACCAAGGAAAAGGTGCCGCATTACGGGCAGGCTTTGCACAAGCAACAGGTGAGGTTGTCATTGTTCAGGATGCGGATGATGAATATGACCCTATGGAGTACCCTAAGGTGGTTCAGCCTGTGTTCGACGGCACATACCCCGTTGTTTACGGTTCCCGTTTTTTAGAAGGAAAACGGGAAGGATATTTTGCAAACCGTGTTGCCAATGCTTTTCTGACCTTGTTGTCCAATCTGTTCACAGGGCAAAAGCTGACCGATATGGAAACCTGCTATAAAGCCTTTCGGCGGGAAATCATCCAATCCATTACCATTGTAGAAAATCGTTTTGGATTTGAACCTGAAATCACCGCAAAACTTTCCGGACGTGGGATTAAAATTCATGAAGTGCCCATTTCTTATTACCCCCGTACCACTCAGGAGGGCAAGAAAATCGGGATTCGTGACGGACTTCGTGCATTGTATTGCATTGCAAAGTACAAAAAATGATTTCATTATTGAAACAAGTTATCCGATACTTTTTCGTAGGCGGCACAGCTGCGCTGACGGAGTGGGTCACGTTCTTTCTGTGCAGTCGGGCAGGGATATTTTATGCAATCTCTACCTGCATCGCCTTTCTCATTGCAACCTTTGTAAACTTCTTTTTGGGGCGAAAATTTGCATTTGCAAAAAAATCAACAGGAACAAAACAGGAAGCAATTGCTGTCTATCTGGTCAGCTTTGTAGGCTTGCTGATTAATTTGGGGCTTATGTATCTGTTTGTATCTCTGTTTTCTTGGAATGAATTGTTTTCTAAGCTCATTGCAACAAGCATTGCCTTTTTCTGGAACTTCTTTTCAAGAAAATGGTTTATTTATAAGGATTAATCACAAAAGAAAGGATTGGGTATCTCTTCCCAAGAGAAGATACCAAAAGAAATATTATGATTTTTTCAGATTTGTTTTTTTTATACATTTTCATCCCGCTGCTCATGGTATTTTACGGAATTGCTTATTGCATAGATAAGCAAAAAGTAAAAAAATCCAACGGTAAGCTTTCAGTATGCAACAACGCACAAAATACTGTGCTTGTTATTTTTTCTCTTATTTTCTATGCATGGGGCGAACCCTCCTATATCCTTTTAATGTTGGCAAGCATTACCATCAATTTTTATATTGGAAAGGCGATTGATATCAGCGAGAACAAAAAATCCAAAAAGGCTCTTGTTTTTGGTGTATGTATCAATCTTCTTTTTATTGCAGTCTTTAAATATGCCGGATTTTTTGTAAGAACAATCAATGCCTTCGGGGCAACCATTCCCGAACCATCCATTGCTCTTCCCATCGGCATTTCTTTTTACACATTTCAGGCAATCTCCTATATTGCCGACGTCTACAGAGGAGAAATCCGAGCCCAGAAGAAATACAAAAATCTGTTGTTATACATTGCAATGTTCCCTCAATTGATTGCAGGACCCATTGTACGATACACAACGGTAGAAAAGGAAATTGAAAACAGAACCATTGCATTGTCAGATATATCCGATGGCGTGTTCAGATTTCTGATTGGTCTTTCCAAAAAAGTGTTGTTGGCAAATCAATTTGCCGCCATTTCCTCAGCTCTCCTTGACGGAGATGTGAGCGCGCTCTCTGTTTGCGGTTCCTGGTTAGGACTGATTGCCTTTTCCCTGCAAATTTATTTTGACTTTTCGGGATATTCGGATATGGCAATCGGCATGGGGCGTTGTCTGGGATTTCACTTTGATGAAAACTTTAATTATCCCTATATCAGCCGTTCCATTACAGAATTCTGGCGCAGATGGCATATTTCCCTCAGTTCCCTTTTCCGTGATTATGTCTATATTCCCATGGGCGGCAACAGAAAGCACCAGTTGTTAAACATTTTGGTCGTATGGTTCCTCACGGGAATGTGGCATGGTTCCAGTTGGAACTTCATTGTATGGGGATTGTATTTCGGTGTCATCATCCTGTTTGAAAAATATGTTTTATTTAAGATGAAAAAGCCCTTGTTCAAATGGTTACAGCATTTGTACAGCTTATTCTTGATTGTATTCGGCTGGGCCATCTTTTATTTCAACGATTTCTCCAGATTGGGACAATTTATCAAAACATTGTTCGGGTTTGGAAACGGCGGTTTTTCCGATACAATTGCCACCAATGAATTTACGGCAAACTGTTTCCTGTTCATTGTGGGAATCCTGTGCTGCCTGCCCTTAGCCAAATATGCAAAGGGACTTTTCAAAGCCGCTATGATGGTACGAAACAAGGTACCTGCATTGTGCTTTAACGTGATAAAAATTGTTGTTTCCTGCTTGCTTTTATACATCAGCACCATTATGCTGATTGGTGAAAGCATTCAGTCATTCTTTTATTTTAGATTTTAGGAAGGAGAAGAAACTATGAAGCTGGATACAAAAGCAAAAGCAGAACGCTCTGCATCAAAAAGCAAACAATCAAACAATCGAAGAGTTTGTGATATTTCTTATCTGTTGGTCATAGCGGTATTTTTTCTGGGGTTGTTTGTTTCCGTTGTGTGTTTCCCGAGAAGTCATGTTTCCGAACGGGAAAACCGAACCCTTGCCGATTTTCCGAAATTCAGTATTTCTTCTCTTCTTGACGGTTCCTTTACCGGCGGAATCAACGTGTTTTTCAGCGATACCGTTCCCAATCGTGACAAGCTAACCACAAAAGCGGCTGCGGTGAAGGATAAAAACGGATTCAGAGTAGGCGGTGTGAAATTGCACAATGCAAAGCCTATGCAAACGGCAAAACCCAAAGCGGAAAAGGCGGATGAACCGGAAACCTCCGAAGGAGTAACAGAAATTCAGGAAGTGGAATCCAATATCAATCTGGAAGACAATGCTACCCTTGGCAACAACGGTATTCTGGTTGCAGGAACCAGAGGTCTGATGCTCTTTGGGGGCAATCCTGATGTAGGAAGAAGCTATGCGGAAGTGGTCAACGAATACAAGCGTGTATTGGGTGATGACGTCAATGTATACTGTGTGCCCATTCCCACCTCCATTGAATTTTATTGTCCTCCCAGCTACAAGGAACAAACAGGCAGCGAGCTTGAAAGCATCAATGCAATTTTGGGTGCGCTGGACGGAGTCAAGGGTGTTGATGTTTACACCACTCTTTCCAAACACAGTAATGAGGATATTTATTTCAGAACTGACCACCATTGGGCGCCTTTGGGTGCATATTATGCGGCAGAAAGCTTTGCAAAAGTGGCAAAGGTTACGTTTCCCAAGCTTTCTGCGTATGAAAAAGTGGTGAAAAAGGATTTTGTAGGCACACTTTATAATTTCTCAAACGATATCGTTCTTCAAAACAACCCTGAGGATTTTGTGTATTACAAGCCAAAAAACGTGGAATATACCACCAATTATTATCCCATCTACAGCATGGAAATTCCCACACCGGGTGACTTTTTCTTTGAATACGAGGATGGCTCACCCCTTTTGTACGGAACCTTTATGGGTGGCGATAACCACATTACCCATGTTCACACCGACGTCAATAACGGTCGCAGACTGTTGATTTTCAAAGACAGTTACGGAAATGCCTTCAGTTCGTTTATGATTGCTTCCTTTGAAGATTTATATGTGGTTGACATGAGATACTTCCAGCTAAATGCACCGAATTTTATCAGAGATTTTCAGATTACGGATGTGGCGTTTGTGAACAACGTTTTCCACACAGATACCCCTTCCACCGTTGAGTATTACAGAAATTTTTTGACACAATAAAAGAAAAATGAAATCAATTAACAAAATGTGACAGAGGGTTTTATCATGGGTATGATGAGCAATCAAAGCGGAGAATTTATAACGGACAGGGACGGTGTACTGATTACCTTCAAGCCTGCAGTGAAAAAAATTTCATTCTCCAAACCATTACGCAAAAAAATAAAAACACTTGTGATTCCCAAAGGCGTGATTTCAATTGCGCAGGAGCTTTTTCAAGGTTATGAAATCGGGTGTCTGAAGCTTCCGAGATCTTTGAAAGCAATACCGAAGGAAGCGTTTGCAAATACCGTAATTGGGGAAATTGATTTTTCAAAATTTCAAAACGGCAAAGAAATATTTGAAAAAAACCGTGTTCAAAACCACCTGTTTTCTGATGAGCTTTTTCTTCACAGAACCGCATTTTTGAACAGTACAATAAAAAAAGTCGTGATTCCTGACGGATTTTTCTACCATAAGCAGCTCTATGAATGTATGCTGTACTCCATCGGAGAAGCTTTTCAAAGCATTTATAATTTTCATGAAAAGCTGACTATGATAGAAAATGAAAGTGGAATATTTTGGTTTGATGCATTGGGCATCCTTCATGATTATCAGTTGTTTTACAGTGATGAGGAATCGAATAGCAATCCGCATACCATAAGGAATCTGATAATTCCCGAAGGAGTAACTGTGATTCAAGAGGAGTGTTTCAGAGGGATTACTGTTTGTGAAACGTTGCACCTGCCAAGCAGCTTAAAGGTACTGGGAAGCGGTCACGGTTGTGCCTTTTCTGATTGTGTATTACCGGATGTTATAATTGCTGATTCTTTGCAATTAGGGCATTATTCCTTCGGAAGCAGTGTGATCCGCTCTCTTTGTATCAAAAACGGATTTTGTGCAAGCTTGCGTCAATTGAAAGATGCAAAAATTAAAAAATTGTATCTGAGAACAAATCAAGGTGAAAAACCGGAGATTCACATTGACAGCAAGTACATCGAAGAGATGGAATGGTTCTGCAAAGACTAAGACAAGGAAAGGGGGTTACTGCACTCTCTTTTTGCTTTCCTTCGAATTAACCATTGCCAATGGTTGTCAATCATGGTACAATAAAATTATTACACGCCTTGTTTTCCGGCAGAAAGGAAGAAAATCCATGGAACACGGAAATTATATGATTTGGAGTTATATGCGTTGCTTTGATCATGACAAAGAAGATTACGGCATTGAGGAATATCTGCAAAAAATCGGTCGGAAGCCGGAAGGCTTCTGTGCTTTGGTGGTGCATCCGGACATGGTGCATCAGCACCCGGGAATGGAGAAGGAGCATCTGTTCCCCCCTCATTTGTGCGGGTGCCGCAAAGACCCAAGATACTTATCCGAACAAACCTACCGTGAATTTTCCTGGACCAATTATCAGATTCGGGGACTGACCCAAGCGCTTCACAAACGGGGAATGAAACTTTTCATCAGCATGATGGGTTACTACTATCTGGATTTATTTCACGAAGAATGGTTGGGACAACATAAAGAATTGCTCATGGAAACTACCACTCGCACCGAGGAGCTTGTTTGCCTGAAGCGATTAAAGGACGGTAGCTTTTATGAAGATTTTCTCATTGCCCAATTGAAAAAGGTCATGCAGGATTATCATATGGACGGGGTTCATTTGTGCGACCGTTTTTCTCCTCTGTCCGAGCCTTTGGCAGACGGAGATTATTCTACCGATATGGTGGAACAATTTATGGAACACACGGGTATCATTCTGCCCCAAAATCTGATGGCTCATTTGGGCGAGGATTCTGCCGAGCAGAAAACCGCCCGTCAGCAATGGATTTGGTATCACCAACGGGAAAGCTGGATTCGGTTTTACGATTGGCGTTGGACAGTATTTTATCAAAAGCTATGTCGCGCCATGCACGAAATCGGCTGTCAGGTCTCAACCTTAGGGATGTATGTCAGCGATCCTCTTCGCAGTATGTATAGTATGGGAACCAACATTTCCCATCTGACCAAAGCCGGAGTGGACTTTTTCACCCCCAACCTGCTGCCAACCAGCGTGAAAATGAATAGCGGTCGAGGGGAATCAAAATTTGTCGCAGCACCCATGTTTCACCGATATATGGCCTATGTTACCGCCACCAAGGGTCTGGCACCAAATGCCAAGCTTTATCAGATGTTAGGTATAAGGGATGAAGAGGAGGAATGGGATGTTCTGCACCATGCCCCCAATCAGTTGGAACGGGATTTGTTTACCGCCATGTCTTACCAATTGATCACCAAAGAGGGTGTACAGCGATGTATTGAACGTCCCTTTGTGACCATTGGAGATTCTATCGAAAAACAGGATTGGGACCTTGTCAACCAATATATGGATGCCATTGATTCCATGAACATCAAGCAGGTCATTTCACCTGTGTTATATTGGTCGGATACGGCAAACGAAAAAATGTTAGCAGCTCACATCAAAACCCGTCGGCCTTCCGCTGCCTTATTGCAGGCATATTTACAATCCTTTGGTGCTTACTGCGGCGGTGTTGTCCGTTCTGATGATTTGGATGTTCATCAGGGTCCTTTGTTCATTCCTGATTTTGATTTACTGTCAGAGGAGGAACAAAGCATACTCCTTGGCAAAAAACTTCCTCTGTTGGCAATAGCACCCTCCGACTATGACATCAGCGGTCTTGGTGCCACCCTTTGCATCAAGGACAGGTTCAGCACTTATCCTCAGCAGGCATTTTTATTGCATGTACCGGCACCAAAGGATATGACACCTTTGGAAGAGCTTCTCGCTCAAGACGACAAAACACCCAATCTTCCCTCGGAAGAAAGGTTAGATGACAGCAAGCTCAATGTGATGTACGATATGTATTTTCAAAAAGTCACCAAAGGCTTTCAACAGGCTTGTGCCATGCTGTTTCGTCATATGGACAGTCTTTCCAATCCTTTCACCTCTGATGCAGGATTGATGGTGCACCAAGAAGACGTGGGAACCTACATCGTTTTGGTTTACAATCATCAGGATGAGCACTATCAGCGATCATTAGTCACCGCCAACAGGAAGATTGATACTGTCACCACTCTCAGCAGTTTCCCTTATCGACCTGTGTTGTTTGTGGATCAGGTCACCTCTCCCGGGGAAACCAGAGTGGTTGCAAAACGACTGGACAGTGCATCAGGCAATACCTTCCAATTAAAAATCAAGCCTGCAGGTGTATCCGTCTTTCGTATTGCGTTAAAATAAGACAATTCACCCCTTGACTTTCTTGTTTCCTTATGATATAATAAGAAAGGTCTTGGGGGTATAGCTCAGCTGGGAGAGCGCTTGAATGGCATTCAAGAGGCCAGCGGTTCGATCCCGCTTATCTCCACCAAAAACCCTGTAACAAAACCGTTGCAGGGTTTTATTTTTCTCACAGCTGCATATACATCAAAAAAGGAGTGAAGGTATGAATATCTTGGAATTATTAAAAATTATCTTTTTGGGAATTGTAGAAGGTATCACCGAATGGCTTCCCATCAGCAGTACGGGGCATATGCTTTTAGTGGATGAATTTCTCACCCTGAACATGAGCGAAAGCTTTAAGGAAATGTTTTTTGTGGTGATTCAGCTTGGTGCCATTCTGGCGGTGGTGGTTATGTTTTGGAACAAAATGTTCCCCTTCCGTTTGAAGGAAAAGCCGATTTGTGATATGGGCATCATTTGGATGTGGGTCAAGGTTGCGGTTGCTTGTGTTCCTGCGGCGGTATTGGGAATTTTGTTTGACGATTTTTTAGAGGAGCATTTTGGCAATGCAATTACCATTTCTCTTATGCTGATTTTATACGGAATTGCCTTTATTTTGATTGAAAATTGGAACAAAAAAAGAACACCAAACGTAACAGATATTGAACATATCAATTACAAAACTGCTTTGATGATTGGCTTATTTCAGGCACTTTCTATGATTCCGGGCACCTCCCGTTCAGGGGCAACCATCATCGGTGCATTATTGTTGGGTGTCAGCAGAACGGCAGCAGCGGAATTTACCTTCTTTTTGGCAGTTCCCACCATGCTGGGTGCAAGCCTGATTAAGCTTTTGAAATTCGGACTGAGTTTTCAAGCAGAGGAGCTCATTGCTTTGATTGCGGGAATGGCGGTGGCATTCATCGTCTCTCTCCTCTCCATCCGTTTCCTGATGAATTATGTAAGAAAGCATGATTTTAAGGTGTTCGGCTGGTATCGAATTGCGTTGGGTATTATTGTGATTCTATTATGCACTCTATAACGGGAGGGTGTAGCAAAATGCACAGATCGCACAAAGCAAAAAGTCCTTTATTCAAGCCGTTCAGACAAACTGAAATTTCACAAACAACAGAAAACAAGAGGTAAAAATTCGTGATACAACGAATTTTATTTCATTGAATGCTTTGTGATATGAACAAAACTCGCCTCTCGACGTACTTTTGTATGCCTTCGGGTAACCAAAAATAAGGGAACTCCTTGCTTTTGCTTGTTTTGTCCATTCTGCACTATGTTTCTTCCACCCTAAAACGATCCGGAGCTGCAGCAAAATTATTTTGCTGCAGCTCCTCTCTCATTTTTATTCCACCAACGCTTCTGCCTCTGTTAAGAAATCCTCTATCACATCATGTAAACTCATGGGCGTTACCGTGTTACGAGCAAGAACGGAAATCATGTTATTCATCCGTATCACCGAGCAACACACATCTGAAATCATTTTTGTTTCCAATACTTCTCCGTTATCGCAGCTTCTCTTAATAATCTCCACACCATAAGTAAATAAATGAATCCGCGGTGGCAAATTCAGAACAGAGTTTTTGATTAAATAATACTCCAAACAACAATCTCCCTGAGGCAAATCCACCTTAACCGTCTCGCACAGCTTTCTTTCCATTCCCCGTCTCACCTTTCTATGATTGATTCGTGCCTTCTATTATACAGGTTCCGCATAAAAAAATCTCATGAAACAAATCGAAAATTACAATTATTTTTCATCAAAAACAACCTTTTTTCTTTTTCTTTTGTATAAAAAATCTCTTTATTGACAAAAACGATAACAATTCCCTGTTGAAAAAAGACGTGCCACGGTATATTAAAATGAACTCATGCTACTTCACCGTTGATAGATAACCAAGCATAAACTTAAAACTTTTATTCACAAAACCGGTATACCTTTTCCAAATTCCGTCAATACTTTATTTGAAAACAAAATGACAGAGAATGAAGGGACGGTAAATCAATGATCAATAAGGTTGAAATTTGCGGTGTAAACACAGCGAAGCTGCCTGTATTGACAAATGAGGAAAAGGACGAGCTGTTTGCAAGAATTCAACAAGGAGACAAGCTTGCCCGTGAAGAATTTATCCGAGGAAATTTAAGATTGGTATTAAGCGTTATCAAACGATTTCATAATCGGGGCGAGAGTGCCGACGATTTGTTTCAGATTGGTTGTATCGGCTTAATCAAATCCATTGATAATTTTGATGTGACCCAAAATGTCAAATTTTCTACCTATGCCGTTCCCATGATTATCGGAGAAATTCGCCGATATCTCAGGGATAACAATGCCATTCGGGTCAGTCGCTCCTTACGGGATACCGCTTACAAGGCACTACAAGCAAAGGAACGATTGATTCTGTCACTTTCCAGAGACCCAACCATTGAAGAAATTGCCAAAGAAATGGGAATGGAAAAGGAAGATGTAGTATTTGCCCTTGATGCCATTCAAGACCCCGTTTCTCTGTTTGAACCGGTCTATCATGACGGTGGAGATACCATGTTTGTCATGGACCAGGTCAGCGACGAAAAAAACAGGGATGAAAACTGGATTGAAGAAATCGCTCTTCGGGAAGCAATGCGACACCTGAATCCAAGAGAAAAGCACATCCTCACCTTACGGTTCTTTGAAGGAAAAACCCAGATGGAGGTAGCCGATTCCATTGGCATCAGTCAGGCACAGGTCAGCCGTCTGGAAAAAGCCGCCATTGAACACATGAAAAAACTTATGTAAAAATGCTGACAGACCAAAAAGTCGGTCTACCGCAAGCAAATAAAGAATACAGAGATTGATTATGAATTTCTAATCAAATATAAAACAAGAGAAAAACCGTCAGAGAAATAAACAAATTTCCCTGACGGTTGCTTGCTTTTTGCCAAAATGAACACTTGCCGTACCCACGTACTGTCTGCGATTCATTTTGACAAAATATTCCTTCCTTTTTCCCAGTCTGCAGCGTGTCGATAGGTTTATCGACACGCTGCGGGGCTGCAGCAAAAATTATTTTGCTACAGCCCCTTTCAGTCATATTATTAGAAATTGTCTTTTTCCTGCTGACGGTTCTTATTGTTTTGCTGCTTATTGTTTTTTTGATTGTTTTGGTTTTGTTGATTCTGGTTCTGATTGTTCTGATTTTGATTATTTTGATTTTTCATTGTTCAAACTCCTTTTTTCATCATTTAACTTACAGTTGTAGTGTAAGCAAAATTGACGGAAACATACATGAGAAACAAAAAAGATTTTTAAATTGATAAATTTGTCAATTGCAATAAAAAATCAATAGATATTTCGGTCAAATGTAACAATAATGAAAAATTAGGAAAAAAATTTTAAAAAAGGCTTGACAATAATGAAGTTTTGCGGTAAAATAATTAGGTGTGTGACGTATGGCATACGATGAAACGGGAGGTTGCTACATAGAATATGTAGGTTTTTCCGTGGAGATTGTCCGATTTTAAAAACCGGGCGCAAGTCACTGTACACAGGTTTTAATAACCTATGGACGTAACACAACAGCAAGTTTTCCTTGCAGGTTTGTCAGTTTCGGGGATACTGGATATGATTTATTGTATTCAAGTCCACACGGTAAGACAGACTTTGGTGTTTGCGTAAAAAGTTGCCCACATGATGTGGGTTTTATGATAGGGTGGCGAGATACACCCGGCACAGTGTACAGATGTTCGGCTGTTATGCGTAACCAAACATTATGAATAGGAGGCGAAACAGATGGCAGCAGTAAAGGACAAAATCAGAATCAGAATCAAAGCTTATGACCATGCTCTGTTGGATCAGACCGCAGAACGTATTGTGGAAACAGCGGAGAGAACCGGCGCAAAGGTTTCCGGACCCATTCCCCTGCCCACTCGTAAAGAGGTTGTTACAATCTTGAGAGCGGTTCATAAGTATAAGGATTCCCGTGAGCAGTTTGAATTGAGAACCCATAAGCGTTTGATCGACATTCTGCTTCCTACTGCAAAGACAGTAGATGCATTAACAAAGTTTGATCTGCCTGCAGGCGTTGATATTGAAATCAAGCTGTAAGGCACTTAGGTCGTCAGAAGGACGGCAGGTCATGTTGGCCGCTTGCGGTCAACCAATAACCATTAGGAGGTAAGAAAGGATGCAAAAAGCAATCATCGGTAAGAAAATCGGGATGACGCAGCTTTTTCTGGAAGACGGAAGATTGATTCCGGTAACTGTAATTGAAGCGGGTCCCTGCACAGTAGTGCAAAAGAAAGAAGTTGAAAAAGACGGCTACAGCGCAGTACAGGTTGGTTTCTGTGATGTTGACGCAAAGAAGCTGAACAAGCCTATGAAGGGTCACTTTGACAAGGGCGGTGTAGCTTACAAAAAGGTTTTGAAGGAATTCAAACTGGACAACGCAGCTGAAATGAACGTTGGCGATGAACTGAAAGCAGACATCTTTGCTGCAGGAGATCGTGTTGACGTTTCCGGTATTTCTAAGGGTCACGGTTTTTCCGGTACCATCAAGCGTTGGGGAACTCACAGAGGTCCTATGTCTCACGGTTCCGGTTATCACAGAGGTGTTGGTTCCATGGGTGCCTGCTCCTACCCCGGAAGAGTTATGAAGGGTAAGAAACTGCCCGGACACTTTGGTGTAGAAAAGGTTACTGTTCAGAACCTGGATGTCGTAAAGGTCGATACAGACAAGAATCTGATTCTGGTCAAGGGAGCGGTTCCCGGTCCTAAAGGCGGAATTATCACGATAAAAAATACCGTAAAGAGCGGCAAATAAGCAGTTAGAAAGGAGGAAGTTCCATGCCTAAAGTGGCTTTATATAATGTAAGCGGTGCAACTGTAGGAGAAATCGAATTGAATGATGCGATTTTCGGTCAGGAAGTAAACGGTTATGCTTTGCACGAAGTTGTAAAAAACTATCTGGCAAATCAGAGACAGGGTACTCAGAGCACCAAAACAAGAACAGAAGTAAGTGGCGGCGGCATTAAGCCTTGGAGACAAAAAGGTACAGGCCGTGCAAGACAGGGAAGCATTCGGGCTCCTCAATGGACAGGCGGCGGCGTTGCCCTCGGTCCCAAGCCCAGAAGCTACCGTTATGCTTTAAACAAAAAGCTGAAGAGAGCAGCTCTGAAATCTGCGCTGAGTGCTAAAGTAGCAGATGAGAGCATGATTGTTGTAGATCAGTTCGGATTTGAAGAAATCAAGACCAAGCAGATTGTCAGCATGCTGGACGCATTGAAGGTAGAAGGAAAAGCATTGATTATCACCTGTGATAAGGATGATAACGTTGTACTGTCTGCCCGCAATATCCCCACTGCTGCAACCACCTTTGCAACTGCTCTGAACACCTATGATGTTCTCAACAGTGACAAGGTAATCGTATCCAAGGATGCTATTGCCAAGATTGAGGAGGTGTACGCATAATGAAAAGTGCATACGACGTAATCATCAGACCTATCGTGTCTGAAGCAAGTATGGAAAATATGCAGGACAGAAAATATACGTTCCAGGTTGCCAAAGGGGCAAACAAAATCGAAATCAAACAAGCTGTTGAACAGTTGTTTAAAGTAGAAGTTGAGAACGTAACCACCATGAACGTTGTTGGTAAGTACAAGAGAATGGGCGTTCACGTTGGAAAAAGACCTGACTGGAAGAAAGCAATTGTTAAATTGACCGAAACCAGCAAAACCATTGAATTTTTTGAAGGGATGGCTTAAGTCCCCAAACAGATACGGAAAGTGAGGAGAATTCAGGATGGCATTAAAGAAATTTAATCCTACCTCCCCGGCAAGAAGATTTATGACCGTTTCTTCCTTTGAAGAAATTACAGCTTCAAAGCCTGAAAAGTCTTTGGTTAAATCTTTGAAAAAGCATGCCGGACGGAACTCTTATGGTAGAATTACCGTTCGTCACAGAGGCGGCGGTGCCAAGAAAAAATATAGAATCATTGATTTTAAAAGAAACAAAGATGGGATTCCTGCAGTGGTTCAGACCATTGAGTACGATCCTAACAGAAGCGCAAACATTGCTCTGATTCAATATGAAGACGGAGTAAAGGCTTACATTTTGGCTCCCAACGGTCTGACCGTAGGAACTACTCTGTTAAGCGGCGAAGGCGCTGACATTAAACCCGGTAACGCAATGGAAATCGCTCAGATTCCTGTTGGTACCATGATTCACAACATCGAACTGGCTCCCGGTAAGGGCGGACAATTGGTTCGTGCAGCCGGTAATGCTGCTCAGTTGATGGCAAAAGAAGGCGAATATGCTCAGGTAAGATTGCCTTCAGGTGAAGTAAGAAAAATCAGAATGAACTGCCGTGCGACCATCGGTCAGGTAGGAAATCTGGAACATGAAAATATTTCTATCGGTAAAGCCGGCAGAAAGCGTCATATGGGTTGGAGACCCACCGTCCGCGGTGTTGTTATGAACCCCAATGACCATCCCCACGGCGGTGGTGAAGGTAAGTCTCCTATCGGAAGACCCAGCCCTGTTACACCTTGGGGTAAACCTGCTCTGGGCTTGAAGACCAGAAAGAAAAAGAACAAGAGCGATAAGTTTATTGTCAAGAGAAGAAACGCGAAATAATCGGTTACGATGCGCGTGATTCCACTTGGAAGGAGGCAATGTAATGAGCAGATCCGTAAAAAAAGGACCTTATGTAGACGAACGTTTACTGAAGAGAATTATAGAAATGAATGAAGCGGGCGAAAAGAGAGTGCTGAAATCATGGTCAAGATCTTCCACGATTTTCCCTGAAATGGTTGGGCACACCATCGCACTTCATGACGGAAGAAAACACGTTCCCGTATATATGACGGAAGATATGGTCGGTCACAAGCTGGGCGAATTTGTTCCCACCAGAACTTATCGCGGCCATGCAGGTTCCAAATCAAGCGGGAAATAAGCAACCAAACTGAGTTTTGGCGAAAGGAGGCAGTTTTAACATGGAAGCAAAGGCAAAATTAAGTTATGCTCGTATTTCTTCAAGAAAAGTGAAGATTGTACTGGACATGATCAGAAACAAGGACGTTGCAACCGCCCTTGGTATCTTAAAGAATACACCTAAGGCTGCAAGTGAAATACTGGAAAAATTATTGAATTCTGCAATTGCAAATGCAGTAACCAATCATGAAATGGATATCGAAAAGCTGTATGTTGCAGAGTGTTATGCCAACCAGGGTCCCACGCTCAAGAGAATCAGACCCAGAGCACAAGGACGGGCATTCAGAATCAGAAAAAGAACCAGTCATATTACCTTAGTGTTAAAGGAAAAAGAATAATAAGGAAAGGGAGGCTAAGTTATGGGCCAGAAAGTTAACCCTCATGGTCTGAGAGTCGGTGTTATCAAGGACTGGGATTCTAAATGGTACGCTGACAAGACCAGTTATGGTGATAATCTTGTAGAAGATTATAAAATCAGAAAATTACTCAAGAAAATGCTGTATCAGGCCGGAATTGCTCGTTTGGAAATCGAAAGAGCATCCGCTAAGATCAGAATTAATATCCATGCCGCAAAGCCCGGCCTCATCATCGGCCGTCAGGGATCTGAAATCGAAAAGGTTAAGGCTGCTGTAGAAAAGGCAATCGGCAAAGAAGTTTCTCTGAACATTGTTGAAGTGAAACAACCGGATACAAATGCACAGCTGGTTGCAGAAAATATTGCAGCACAGCTGGAAAAGAGAACTTCCTTCAGACGTGCTATGAAACAGGCAATGCAGCGTACAATGAAGCTGAATGCCAAGGGAATTAAAACCCTGTGTTCCGGTCGTCTGGGCGGAGCAGAAATTGCTCG
>SVJP01000018.1 GCA_015068925.1 Oscillospiraceae bacterium | reverse complement strand
AGATTTTGTTTTTGATAACACCAAGCTCCTTGGTAAAAAAGAAAATCCATCAGATGCCGTATATGGCGGACATCCTAATGAAGAAGGATGTAAAATATTGGCTGATGCTCTGTTTAAAGAAATTCGTGAACATGGGATATTGTGATTGTAAATACTGTTTTTTGATCTCAAACTGACATAAACTTGACATCAAAAAACTTTGCATCTAAACTTTATGCCTCGCAATAACAAAATACATTGGCATCCTGATTATACAGTCTTTATAGTAAGTTTATACATAGTAGTTAAATTTTATTTGAGGAGAGACGTTATGGAATACAGAAAACTCGGGAAAACCGGTATGGAGGTAAGTGCAATATCCCTTGGGTGTGAGCATTTACAAGGCAAGGATTACAATACCATTAAAACCGTTATTGATGCTGCCTTAGACTGCGGAATCAATTTTATGGACGTTTTTATGAGTGAACCGCAGGTTCGTACGGATATTGGAAAAGCCTTGGAGGGTAGACGGGACAAAGTCATAATTCAGGGACATATTGGCTCCTGTTGGGTTGACGGACAGTATAAAGTCAGCCGTGATATGGAAGAGATTACAGTTGCCTTTGAGGATCTGCTCGAAAGATTGCAGACCGATTACATTGACGTTGGTTTTCTGCATTTTGTGGACAAGGAGACTGATTGGGATACACTTGAAAACAGCGAAATGATGCAATATGCTATTTCTCTTAAAGAAAAAGGTGTTATCCGCGCAATAGGGATGAGTTCTCATAATGCAGTAACTGCAAAAAAAGCAGTAGACACAGGACTTATTGACGTACTTATGTTTTCTTTGAACCCGGCATACGATTTAGTACCGAAGGATAGGGATATGACTGAGATTTTTACAGAGGTTATTGAGGGAAAAGAACAGGATTTTTCAAATCTTACTCTTGAACCTGCAAGAGCGGAACTTTATCGTACCTGTGAGGAAAAAGGCGTAGCCATAACTGTTATGAAAACCCTTGCTATGGGTACACTTCTGAGTGCAGAACGCTCTCCGTTGGGTGTGGCACTTACTGAGGCACAGTGCATTCATTATGCCTTGAGCAGACCTGCAGTTTCAGCTGTTATGGTTGGTATGCAGAAAATCAGCGATGTGGAAAACGCAGTTCGTTATTGGGAAATACCTGAAAGTGAACGCGACCACAGTCAGATTCTTGCGTCTCTGGGTATGTTCAATGCCGATGGTAGATGTATGTACTGCAATCATTGCCTGCCTTGTCCTTCAAAAATTGATATTGCGGCGGTAAATAAATATCTTGACCTTGTGGAATTGGATAAAATGCCTGCAGATACGGTAAAAGAACACTATGCAGTTTTAGAAAATACAGCATCTGCGTGTATGGAATGTGGTGCTTGCGAAAAACGATGTCCATTCAAAGTGAAAGTTATCGAAAATATGCGACGTGCTGCAACGATTTTTAGGAAGTGACTTGATACGAGCCTTTTGTTGAAAACATTGGCATCAAGATGATACAATCTTTATAAAAGAATGCAAAAAATAAATAAAACAATCCCATAATCACTTGTCTTGACAACAGAAAGAAAGGAAAGGATATAAAATGCTTGAAACAATGTTAAAGGAAAGAAAACTTCCTTCATTTTTGGAACGGGAGAAAATGCTGAAGGTTTTGTTGGAGGAGGAATATGGCTTTTTACCACCTGTACCCGATAACATCCGGTTTGAAGAAACAGAACCCTTTATTCCAAATTTTTGCGCAGGGAAAGCCATTTCTAAAAAAACGCAGATCATTTCCAAATGGGGAAAGAAGGAATTTTCTTTTCCTTGCTATGTAAGTATTCCCAAAAAGGAAGGAAAGCATCCTTTCTTTGTGTGTATTAATTTTCGGGACAATGTGCCTGATCGCTATATCCCTGTGGAAGAAATCATTGACAACGGTTTTGGCGTGATTTCCTTTTGCTATCAGGATGTCACTTCGGATAGTGACGATTTTACCGACGGTTTAGCAGGGGTTTTGTATGAAAACGGCGTAAGAGGAAAGTGTGATGCGGGGAAAATTGCCATGTGGGCATGGGCAGCACATCGAGTAATGGATTATGCCCAAACGTTAGACAATCTCGATTTGAATTGCAGCACGGTATGCGGTCACTCAAGACTTGGAAAAACAGCACTTTTGGCGGCAGCAACGGATGAACGGTTTCAATTTGCCTACTCCAACGATTCAGGCTGTTGCGGAGCGGCAATTTCAAGGGGGAAGATTGGAGAGTCGGTAAAGCGGATTTGTAATGTGTTTCCTTTTTGGTTCTGTGAACGGTTTTTAAAGTATAAAGAGTGTGAAGAAACCATGCCCTTTGACCAGCATTATTTATTAGCTTCTATTGCTCCGAGACACGTTTATATCGCAAGCGCTTTAGAGGACACTTGGGCAGACCCTGACAGTGAAATGCTTAGTTGCGTTGTTGTCAGTGAGGTGTTTGAAAAATACGGAAAAACAGGTTTTGTTTGCGAGGATAGATTGCCTCAGGCAGGGGATACCTATCACGAAGGAACGGTTGGGTATCATTTAAGAGAAGGGCTTCATTATTTTGGTCGTGAGGATTGGCTGAAGGCTATGAAATATATTAAAAAACACAGAAAAACTCATGAGGAGTGTTAGTAATGAGAACAATAATGATGAGATATCCCGGCGGAAAAGGGAAAGCGGTTACTTTTAGTTATGATGATGGTGTTCCCCAGGATAAACGCCTTGCAGAAATTTTTGACCGTTACGGCATGAAGGGCACCTTTAATTTAAACTGTGAAAAAATGAGAGGACAAAATTTCACCAAGGAAGAAATTCAGGAAATTTTTCTTTCCAAGGGTCATGAAATTGCAGTCCACGGAGCATTTCACAGACCAAACGGGCATCTGCGTCCCATTGAAGGAATCAGAGATGTTTTGGATTGCAGAGTGGAATTGGAAGAAAAGTGCGATATGATTATTCGCGGAATGGCATATCCTGATACGGGAATCGGGATATTTGGAAATTTTGGCGATTACAGTTCTGTAAAACAATATCTCACCGAGCTTGATATTGCATATGCAAGAACCTTGGGTGGAGATAACAACACTTTTTTGTTGCCTTCCGATTTTCATGCATGGATGCCGACGGCTCATCACAATAATTCAAAATTATCTGAATATATTGAAGAATTTCTTCAGATTGATCTTTCGCCAAAAATGTATCATGCAAAAAGAATGCCCCGTTTGCTTTACATTTGGGGACACAGTTATGAGTTTGATCGTGATAATAATTGGAAATTAATAGAGGAAATTTGCGGTAAGTTGACGAATAATAATGAAATATGGTATGCTACAAACATTGAAATCTATGATTATGTTCAAGCGTATCAAAGTTTAAGATACAGTGCAGATGGTCATATGGTTTGTAATCCGACGCTTTTCACAATATGGCTTGATGTTGATGGTAAGTTATACAGCATAAAATCGGGAGATACCATACGTATATAAATTCATGCGATGAAGCACAACCTTTGAGAGGAAATGAAACGAAAAATGAAAAAATCAATATTTACCAACCCGGTATTTGTGGTAATTGCCGCCCTGTTTTGTACGGCTTTGTGGGGGAGTGCAACTCCTTTTATTAAAACAGGATATCTATGTCTTAAGGTTGAAGGGATACCGTCTATTATGCTTTTTGCAGGGATTCGATTTTTCCTTGCGGGAATCCTTACGATTGTCATTTGCAGTCTGATTGAACGAAAATTTCTGTTTCCGGAAAAAGAAAATTTGAAATATGTAGGTATCATCAGTATATTTCAGACAATTTTGCAATACATATTCTTTTATGTGGGTCTTGCCAATACAAGTGGTGTTAAGGGAACGATTTTGAGTGGTTCAAGTGCCTTTTTTTCCATTCTTGTTGCATGCTTGGTGTTTAAACAGGAAAAGCTGACGGTGAAAAAGGTGATTGCCTGTATCATTGGTTTTGCAGGTGTGGTTGTGGTGAATCTGAACGGCTTGCAACTAAACTTTAATTTCTTTGGAGATGCTTTTGTGATTTTTTCCGGTGTCTCTCTTGCATTTTCTTCTGTATTGATGAAACTGTATTCAAAGCACGAAAATCCTGTTGTGTTAAGCGGTTATCAGTTTGTTTCGGGCGGATTGGTAATGACGGTGATTGGTTTTGTTTGTGGCGGAACCATGAGTTTTGAAAGTGTGAAAGGAATGGGAATTTTGGTTTATCTGGCATTTCTTTCAGCAATGGCATATGCACTTTGGGGCATTTTGTTAAAGTATAACCCGGTATCAAAGGTAACCATATTCAGTTTTATGACTCCCGTATTCGGAGTGATATTATCCAAATTGATTCTGATAGAAGAAAGTGCAGTATCGTTTGCGAATGTGTTGATTGCATTGATACTGATTTGCATCGGGATTATTACGATTAACTATCAGAAAAAGGAAGACTAATTGATCAAGAATGTTTGGCATGGAAATGTAATTAATAATCAGAAAGGAAGAGATAAAAATGAGTATTTTAGTAACAGGAGGAGCCGGTTATATCGGCAGTCACACTTGCGTGGAGTTGTTAAGCGCAGGGTATGAGATTGTGGTGGTGGATAATTTTGTTAATTCAAAGCCACAGGCGATTGAGGATATCAAAACCATTTCCGGTAAAGATTTTCCCTTTTATGAAGCTGATTTGGTAGACCGTGAAGCGGTGGAACAAATTTTTAAAGAACAAAACATTGATGTGGTGATTCATTTTGCAGGCTTGAAGGCGGTGGGAGAATCGGTTACCATGCCAATTCGTTATTATGAAAATAATATCGGAAGTACTTTGACCCTTTGTCAGGTCATGAGTGAATACGGTGTAAAGAAAATAGTATTCAGTTCTTCCGCTACTGTTTACGGTGACCCTGCATCTGTGCCTATTCGGGAAGATTTTCCGTTACACACCACCAATCCTTACGGCAGCACCAAGCTGATGATTGAACAAATTCTGCAGGATGTGTTTGTATCTGATCCGGAATGGGGCATTGTTCTACTTCGTTATTTCAATCCTATTGGTGCACACAAAAGCGGTCTGATTGGGGAAGATCCCAACGGCATTCCCAACAATCTTCTTCCTTATGTTGCCAAGGTTGCA
Organism: Oscillospiraceae bacterium; assembly: GCA_015068925.1. GTDB lineage: Bacteria > Bacillota > Clostridia > HGM11514 > HGM11514 > SIG438. The sequence goes on along the minus strand of SVJP01000018.1, from coordinate 16,676 downwards.
ACGGGAGAGCTGGAATGCTTGAGCGTTTTCGGAAACGATTATGATACCCCTGACGGAACAGGTGTCCGTGATTATATCCATGTTGTGGATTTGGCTTTGGGTCATGTCAAAGCAGTGGAACGGATTTCTGACAGAAAAGGTGTGGATATTTATAATTTGGGTACAGGAAACGGCTATTCCGTTTTGGAAACGGTAAAAGCATTTGAAAAGGCAAGCGGAAGAAAGGTAAATTATAAAATTGTTGACCGTCGTCCCGGGGATATTGCCCAATGCTATGCCGACCCATCTAAAGCGAAGACAGAGCTTGGTTGGACAGCAAAATACGGAATTGATGAAATGTGTGCTGATGCATGGAATTTTGCAAAGGGGCGTTTTTCAAGCTAATGGTACAAATATTTTATAAAAATATTTTGAAAAACCCTTGACAATTTCCTGAAAATATGGTATCATAGTTATACTTGGGTACGAAAAGGCTTATTTTTTATGTTCAAATTTCGTATATACTCGTTAGAAAGTAGGTAGGAGGTGCACCGATGAGAGTTAAAATTACATTAGCTTGCACAGAATGCAAACAGAGAAATTATAACACAATAAAAAACAAGAAGAATACTCCCGACAGACTGGAACTGAGCAAGTATTGCAGATTCTGCAAAAAGCATACGGTTCATAAAGAAACAAAATAGTTTAAATGGAAGCAGGAGGGATTCATACCATGGCAGCAGCTGCGGAAAAAATGAATTTATTTCAAAGAATGGGTAAATATTTTAAAGGTGTTTGGGTAGAACTGAAAAAGGTGATCTGGCCAAGCTTCTCTACAGTAAGAAAAGATACTACAATTGTGTTGCTTACTATTATCATTGTGGGAATTTTTCTTGCTATTTTAGACTGGGTATTCGGCCTTGGTCTGAAAGCACTGTTGGGTTTAGCCTAATTTAGAAAGCAAAGGGAGGTGCGGAAGCCAATCGGCTTCTTGCAACAATGGCAGAGAACGCAAAATGGTATGTGGTTCATACCCTGACGGGCTATGAAAACAAAGTAAGAGACGGAATTGAGTTGACCGCCAAAAACCGTAATATGGAAGACCTGGTTGTAGATGTTCAGGTTCCCATGGAAGAAGTTGTGGAAATGAAGGACGGGCAGAAAAAAGTGTCCGTTCGCAAAAAATTCCCAACCTACGTAATGGTTAAAATGGTTATGACGGACGAAACATGGTATATTGTTCGTAATACCAGAGGCGTTACCGGGTTTGTCGGACCGGGAAGTAAGCCTGTTCCTCTGACAGATGACGAAGCTGCAAATATGGGCATCGAAACAAAATCTATTTCCATTGACTACCAGGTAGGCGATAGTGTAAAAGTGGTTGAAGGACCCTTGGAAAGCTTCATCGGTGTGGTGGAAGAAATCAGCATGGAAAAGAAAAAGGTTCGTGTTTGTGTTTCTATGTTTGGCAGAGAAACTCCGGTAGAATTGGAGTTTGATCAGGTAGAAGTTCTTGTATAATCCGTTTAAAAACGGTAGAGTAAGGTAATATTCGGCAACGGCCGATTATTATAGGTGGGAGGAACGGATGAACCGTTCCGCCATTTACCACATTTTAAGGAGGTGCAATAAACTATGGCTCAAAAGGTTGTTGGTTTCATTAAATTGCAAATTCCTGCCGGTAAAGCAACTCCGGCACCCCCTGTTGGTCCTGCGCTGGGTCAGCATGGTGTAAACATTATGGGATTTTGTAAGGAATTCAACGAAAAGACAGCAAAGGATGCCGGTTTGGTAATTCCTGTTGTCATCACAGTGTATGCGGACAGATCTTTTTCCTTCGTGACTAAGACACCCCCCGCTGCTGTACTGATTAAAAAGGCTTGTAAGATCGATAAGGCTTCCGGTGTGCCGAACAAGACTAAGGTGGCTAACATCACCAAGGATGCAGTTCGTCAGATTGCCGAAACCAAAATGCCCGATTTGAATGCTGCTGATATTGATGCAGCAATGAGCATGATTGCCGGAACGGCAAGAAGCATGGGTATTGTTGTTGTAGACTAAGCTTTTTAAGTCAATCCTTCGCCGAAGCATTCTTTTGCGGGAAGATGCAATAAAATAGGCGAAGAAAATCCCGTAATATTGTGGGAGGAATCGGATAGGTTCCGTGTTACCACGAAAGGAGTAGAAGGTTTTGAAAAGAGGTAAGAAATATCAAGAAAGTGCAAAACTGATTGATAAATCAAAATTATATGATCCTGCTGAAGCAATTGATCTGGTTTTGAAAACCGGTAAAGCGAAGTTTGACGAAACCGTTGAAGTTCACGTAAAATTAGGTGTTGACTCCAGACATGCTGATCAACAGGTAAGAGGTGCGGTTGTCCTGCCTCACGGAACAGGTAAGACTGTTCGTGTTTTGGTATTTGCAAAAGGCGAAAAAGAAGCAGAAGCAAAAGCTGCAGGCGCTGATTTTGTAGGTGCTGAAGACATGGTACAAAAGATCCAGAGTGAAAACTGGTTTGATTTCGATATTATCGTTGCTACCCCTGATATGATGGGTCTGGTAGGTCGCTTGGGTAAAGTGTTAGGTCCTAAAGGCTTGATGCCTAACCCCAAAGCAGGTACTGTTACCATGGATGTAGCAAAGGCCATTAACGATATCAAAGCCGGTAAAATTGAATATCGTCTGGATAAAACAAACATCACTCACTGTCCTATCGGTAAAGTTTCTTTTGGTGCTGATAAGCTGAAGGAAAACTTCGAAACTTTAATGTCTGCATTGATTAAGGCTAAACCTGCTGCAGCAAAAGGTCAGTACTTGAAGAGTGTTGCTATTACTTCTACAATGGGCCCCGGAGTTAAAATCAATCCTGCCCGTGTAGCTGAATAATTTGTTGCATTTTAACCTGTCATTCCCAAATGAATGGCAGGTTTTTTTGTGCAAAAAATTTTTTAAAGAAATTTTAATTTTTCTGTTGACAAATTGTAAAAAACAAGGTACAATATATACATGTGTTTTTTTAATGGTAACACTACAGGTTGTGTATTTGGATAGGAAAGGACAAGTTATGAAACGTATTTTTGCTTTTTTATTTGGATTGATTTTGCTTTCTAACGGAATAGGTAGCACAAATGCGGTTTTAGCATCAGATGCTGCAGAAATGTTGAATTCAATTTCTGTTGAAATTTCAATTGATGGGATGACCACTCAAGCTGAATTGATGAATGCTACCTCAGCACAAGGTGTTGTCACCGTTATCGATACAACCAAGCAAACAGAGCAAACCAAATTAATTGTTGCAACGTTTCGTAACGGAGAAATGCAGCAATCAGAAACAATACATACAGGAATGCTTCCGGCAGGAATAACAAAGTTTGATTTTAAAATTGATCATTTGAACAAGGTTGATTGTATCAAAGCATTTGTTGTTTTAAAGGATTCTGATGAAATTTGTTGCCCTGAGGCCGTGGATTCTTTAGAACCGGCTCAAGTAATTGTTTTTAAATTTGATGATTTGCATTCTACGGTTGGTACGCATGTTGGTAAATTTGACAAAGCGTTGGATTTTCTGAGAGATCAGGGAATTCCCGGAACTGCAGGAGTTTTGGGTAAATGGTTAGAGCCGGCAAAAGTCAATCCTAAAAAGTACTTAAATCAAATTAATACCGTAAAAAGTTGGATTTTAGATGGGCATCAGCTTTGGATTCACGGTTATGACCATGCACCGGGTGAATTTGCCGCGTTAAAGGAAGTTCCGGCTTCTTCTTATGAAAAACAAATGGAAATGATTGCAGTTACCTATGATTTAATGTCAACAGTTCTGCATTATAATGCAACTTGTTTTGGTGCATCCTTTAACCAAAATAATGAAGATACCATTACGGTATTGAATCAGGAATTTCCTGAGATTCAAACGGTTTTATTTATGCATGATACCAAAAACCGTCTATCTGCCATGAATCTGTCTTCAGAAAGCTTGTGCGAGATTGAAACACAAGCCGGAGAGGTAAGCAGTCAGTTGTTTTTGATGCGGTATGAATACGTGAAGGAATTACCTTATCTGGTGATTCAAGCTCATCCCGACCAATGGAATGAACAGTCTTTTAAAGAATTGGGAACAATTGTGAAATTTTTAAAATCAAAAAACTGTGTGTTTATGACACCGGAACAATATCAAAAATTTACATCGGCTTATCAAAAATGATAAGCCACAGACCGTTGAAAAAGTCGGTCTACCGCAAGCAAAAACAGACAGAGATTGATTATGAATTTCTCATTGAATATAAAACAAGAGAAAAACCGTCAGGAAATGATCGAATTTTCCTGACGGTTGCTTGCTTTTTGCCAAAATGAACACTTGCCGTACCCACGTACTGTCTGCGATTCATTTTGACAAAATATTCCTTCCTTTTTCTTGGTCTGCCAGCATGTCGGGAAATGTGTCGGCATGATGCGCCTGATTAAAAAAGATAAGCCGATTTTTTTAAAACTGTTGACCAAATGAACAAAATATGATAAGATAACAAGGGAGGTAATGATTATGGTAACATTTGAAGAGATAAAGAAAAACGAAGATATAAGAACCTATATCACCCAAGCAGACCAATCCTTGATTGCCCTGGGGTTTACGGAACATAGTTTTGCTCATGTGACTCGGGTTTCTGAAACTGCAAAATATATTCTGGAAACTTTGGGATATTCTGAGCATGATATCGAATTGGTGCAGATTGCAGGCTACTTACATGATATCGGCAACCTGATTAATCGGATTGACCATTCTCAAAGCGGTGCTATGATGGCGTTTCGTATTCTGGACCATTTGGGAATGGACGCCAGGGATATCGCTTTGATTGTCACCGCAATCGGAAATCATGACGAGGGGACAGGTGTGGCGGTCAATTCCATTTCCGCTGCTTTAATTTTGGCGGATAAAACAGATGTGCGCAGAACTCGTGTCAGAAATGAACATGTGGAAACGTTTGATATTCACGACAGAGTCAATTATTCCGTTGAAAAATCACAGGTAAAAATCAATCAGGAGAAAACCATCATTAAGCTGAAATTGACGGTCGATACCCGTTTTGGTTCTATTATGGATTATTTTGAAATTTTCTTGGGTCGTATGGTGATGTGCCGTAAGGCTGCAGAAAAGTTAGGACTGGAATTCAAATTAATTATCAATGAACAACAGTTGATTTAAGCGAAGAATATCAGAAAAGTGCTGCAACATAGAAAACCGCATGGAATCGTTGTTCCATACGGTTTTTTCAAAAATGTTATTAATTTTTATTCAATAATTCTCGAAGATGTTGGATCAACAAGGAAATAGAATCGTTCTCTTCCGGACACCAACGGTAAATTGTATGGTAAGCTCCTTGGAAAAGTCCTTCGAAGTAAACTTCATATCCGTCATAACCCGTACGATCTATGGTTTCTTCCAATTCCCAAAAGTTCATTTCTTCCAGTTTATCTAAAAATTCATTGACCTGTTCTTTTGACAATTCTGTTTGCTTGCTTTCTACCGCATCTCCTCCGAAGGGAGAAATTCTCCTATTATGAATATCCCGATACAACATACCCGTTCCGTCCGATTGTATTTCCATTCGGAAAAAAGAAGGGATTCGATAAGGATGAACTATGGTAACACGGTAGCAATGAGTACCGTACTGTTCCAACGACTTCTGTCCCAGATTGTTTGTCATGGGATGGTCTTCTAAAGAGATTTCCTTTTCGGTAACAGGTGCCTTTTCCGTAATCTGATTCCAAATCTCTTGGGAAAGCTTATGTCCTTCCAAAGGGTAATATAGATGTGCTTGCACTTTGCCCGGAACAAGGGCTAATAATTCATACAAACGGTCAAAATTTGTTAAACCTTCTGACATAATTTCGTTTTGATTGTTTTCAGGCATATCCTGGAATATTGCATATCGCATACCTTCCGGGGAGGAATCTTCATTTTCGTTCCACAGAAAAAGAAAAGCGGAATAATGATAAAGATAAATTTGTTTCGAATCATTATGACAGATAATTTCATGGTTTAATGCTTCTGCTACAGCACGTAACGGAAAATAAATTTCATTATTTTGAATGACCGGTACAGAATCCATTGTAACGATTTCCCCATTTCGGTTTAAAATGGGACTGCCAATCTGGATAGTAACGGTATTTTCGTATTCCCATCCTTTTTGATGAAAAATGACCCGATCTCTTTCTATCTTCCAGGAAAATCCTCCCTGAAACAGTTCGTGGGCATAGCAAAGAGGAACCATGGTTCTTCCGTTCTCGTTTAAAAAGGGACGGCGATGCTCGAAGAAAATCCAATCATTTTCCCGATAAATCCGATAAGAAAAGGATTCTGCTCCAACAGGTTGTAACAGTAACACGCATATGATAAAACATAACATACCACAAAAAACACTTTTTTTCATGATAGTTCCTCCTCGTATAAGTTATTTTTGAATTCCGTTGGAGACATTCCTCTCAGCTTTTTATAGGTTCTGGAAAAATAAGACAAGCTTTCAAATCCGCTGTTAAAAGCCGCTTCTGTAATGGAGATTCCTTTGGAAATGGAATATTCTGCATATCTGCATCGTAGCATGTTGGAATAACCGAGAGGTGTCTGACCCGTATATTTTTTAAAAATTCTCGACAGATAATGCTTGTTGATTCCCAAGTGGTTGGAGAGGGTTTCCAAACAAAAGGGGGAGGTATAGTGCTCGTTCAGGTAAATCATAGCTTTCTTTGTATATGTTTCGGGAGAAGATTCCTGAATCTTTTTTGAGTTTACTGCAGAAAGATGATGATCGCATAAATCAATCATCAGTGATAAGACACACCTTCGGACTTTTGCGATAGCAGGCAAGGTGGCACATTCTTCCATTTTTTCAATTTCTGTTTTCATTTCCAGAAACAGTGAAACTGTTTCTTTATCATTCGTTTTTTCGATAAAACGAATTTTTTCTACATCGATTCCGTTGTCAGAACAAAACTTTTCATCAATGATAATATAATAATAGCTAATGCCTGTATCACTATAAATCTGGTGTATCACTTCAGAATTCACAATCGCAATTTCACCGGAACAAAGGGGGATTTCTTCCTTTGCTCCGTACCGAATGGTTCCTGTCCCTTCCGTTACCAATATTATCTCAATTTGCTTATGCCAGTTGCAGGCAACCGTCTTGCTTTGTTTGATAAACTTTAATTTGAAAGGAGAAAGCGGGGTTTGGCTTGTGTTGAAATGATGCTCATAGAGAATAGGGTTCATCTGTACACCGCCTTTGAAAAGTTAATATCGTGCAAATGAAAGTCAATATCAAGGTTGTTTTATATCTAATTTTATTATACAATAGAAATGTTAAAAAAGCAAGAAAATATTTTAAAAAAGGGGTTTGAAGACATTGTTGTTGAAGGTGAAAAAAACAGGGTGGAACAAAACTGTCGATTTTGCAGTTATCGAATTGTGTCAATATTTAAAAAAGATGGATTCGGAGCTTGAAACAGAGTTGACCGATTCGGATGATTCTCTCGTGGTGGGATGTTGCGAAAATTTTGATTCTTTACTGATTCCTGTGGAGGACCAAAAGACGGATGACAGTATTTATATTGATGTAAAAAACGGGAAGGGAATCATTACAGGTTCCAATCCAAGAAGTGTTTTGATTGCGGTTTATCGTTATTTGAAAGAGTTGGGCTGCAGATTTATTCGTCCCGGAAAAGATAATGAAGTAATTCCTTCGTGCAAGGTGATGGAAAAGAGTGTGTTTGTAAAAGAAAAAGCGTCTTACCGTCATAGAGAGGTGTGTATAGAAGGTGCTGTCTCTTACGAGCATGTTTCAGAAATGATTGACTGGATTCCGAAAATTTCCATGAACGGTTATTATATGCAGTTTAAAAAGCCCTACGGTTTTTTCAGAAAATGGTATCAGCATGAAGATAATCCCTATATGGAGGATGAAAATATTACGGTAGAAGAACTGGATACTATTACAAAAAAACTGGAGGAACAGATTGCAGAACGGGATTTGTTATATTATGCCGTTGGTCATTCGTGGAACAGTGAACCCTTGGGAATTGAAGCATCTTATTGGGAGCAGGAACCTGAACCGCCTGAACGTATCAGAAAATATCTTGCCATGATAGACGGAAAACGGGGATGGTACGGAGGTGTTCCCATGAATACCAATCTGTGTTATTCCAATGATGAGGTGCAAGAGCTTATGACAAACGATGCCTTAAACTATTGCAAAGAGCATCCGGCGGTGAAATATCTTGTATTCTGGCTTGCGGATAATTTTGGAAATGCTTGCCAATGCGAAGAATGTCAGAAGGGCACTTTCACTGATTTTTATATTCAATTGGTAAACAAACTGGATGAAAAATTAACCGCAGCAGGCTTGGATACAAAAATTGTATTTTCTTTAAAACCAAACACGCCCGTCAAGGAAAGAGTGAAAAATAAGGACAGAGTTACCATGATGTTTTGCCCTATTTTTCGTGATCGTTCCGAAACTTATCCCGGTGAAATTACAGAGGATTATTTGGTAGAGCTACCGGAGTTTGACGGTAACGGAGGCAAAGATTTGATGAGATATTTTAAGCCGACCGAACGATATGTTTCCCTTTTAAAAAAATGGAAGGATTTATATGACGGGGATTCTGTCATCTATGACTATTTTTTGATTTGGGATCATTATTATGACCCCGGTTATACCATGTTTGCCAACACTATTGCCACAGACATAAAAAATCTCAAGGGAATGGGACTCAACGGCATCAACAGTTGTCAGGTCCAGAGATTGTTTTTTCCCACTGCTTTGCCTATGATTTCTATGGCAGAAACCTTATGGAACAGAGACATTGACTTTGAGGATATAAAAAATCACTACCTCACCGATGCTTTTGGAGAGGACGGACCAAAGCTCGGCGAAATAATGGGAAGAATCAGCCAAAAGAAAATTACGGATTTTATTACCACTGCTGACTGTTGTAACTGGGCAATGATTATGGGGGAAGAAATCACACGGATGATTCAAAGCTCAAAAGAGTCCATAAAAGAATTAGATGCTATTATTGAAAAGAATTTAAGGAATTTATCTCATCCGGATGCTGTGAAACAATCCTGGGAATATTTTTCTTATTATCCCGAGTATGCAAGGCGTTATGTGGATACCTGGTATTCTGCCTATGCGGAAGGAGATTTTGAAAAAACAAAAGAAAATTATGCGAAATTGCGTGACTATATTGATAAAACAGAGTCTGTACTGCATAGAGTGCTGGACGGTTTTGTATTAAGAGACAGATTATCCTGTCTTTACAGTGAACGAATCGGACATCCCGTTGTACCGAAAACAAAAAAGGATTGATACTATCGTGATACATAAGATCCCTAACTGCGGTAATGTTTGTTTAAACTGCAGCAGGGGTCTTGGATTATCCCAATAATACATCGCTGATTAACATGACGCAAAAACCAATCAGAAGAGCGTATGTAGCACTTCGTTCATGGCCGTGGGCATGGGTTTCGGGAATCATTTCATCGCTGATGACATAAAGCATGGTTCCTCCTGCAAAGGCAAGTGCAAAGGGGAGAATGGCGGTGGAAAAGCTGACTGCAAAATAACCAATGAAGGTTCCGGCAACTTCTACCAAGCCTGTGATCATGGCACAGAGAAAGGTTTTGGAGGGTTTTACTCCTGCTGCAAGCATGGGAGCAATAATCACCATTCCTTCCGGAATGTTTTGTAACGCAATTCCCCCTGCAATCATGAGGGCCTGGGAAGTGTTTCCCGACCCAAAACCAACCCCTGCTGCAATTCCTTCGGGGAGATTGTGGATGGCAATGGCGGTAACGAATAACAAAACCTTGCTTAAATTGGTATTGGTGTGTTCCTCATCGTCTGTTCCCATCATTTTGTGCAAATGAGGAACCAATTTATCAATCAGATTCAAACAAAGAGCACCTGTAAAAATACCAAGGATTACAACAGGCAAGCCGTATGCTCCGCCGTATTCAAGGGCAGGAAGAATCAAACCTAAAACGGCAGCAGCAAGCATGACACCTGCGGCAAAAGACAAGGTAACATCAGAAAATTTATGAGATTGTTTTTTGAACAGAAATCCGATGCAGGAACCAAAGATGGTAGCACCTCCCACACCGATGGCTGTAATCCATACTACATTCATAATAAAAACTCCTTTGAAAAAAAGGTTCCTCCATCAGTAAGACGGCAGGAACCCTTTGCTTTATGCTTCTGAGAATTGATCTTTTCCTACGCCGCAGAGTGGACATTCGAAATCATCGGGTAAATCCTCAAATTTTGTGCCTGGAGCGATACCGGCATCGGGTGCGCCCTGTGCTTCATCGTATTCCCATCCGCATACATCGCATACATATTTTTTCATGATAACACCTCCTTTTTGTTTTATTGATAAAGCTTACTTGCCAAACCTGCAATTTGTTCTGCCGTATCCTCGTTTGGAGCAGATAAAATGGTAATTGCAGGATCAACAAAAGTAAGATTTTTACTGTTTTCAAGCATTGCTTTCATGGTTTTTGCAGCGGTAGGAGCCCAACTACCGTTTTCAATGAAGGCAACGGTTCTGTTGCTGAAATTTCGTTCTGTTAAATGATTGATAAATTCCCGCATGAAGGGGAAAATGTCATTGTTATAAGTGGTTGTGGCAAGAACCAGCTTTCCGTAACGAAAAGCATCCTCCACCGCTTCTGCTATATCGCATCTTGCCAAATCGTTGACCACAACCTTGGGACAACCTTGCTTTTCCAATGCTTTTGCAAGAGTTAAAACTGCCTTCTTGGTGTTGCCGTAAACAGAAGTGTAGGCGATTACAACCCCTTCTGATTCTACGCCGTAGCTTGACCAGGTGTTGTATAAATCAAGATAATAACCCAAATTTTCGGTTAAAACAGGACCGTGAAGAGGGCAGATGGTTTTAATCTCCAGAGCAGATGCTTTTTTTAAGAGATTTTGCACTTGAGCGCCGTATTTTCCAACAATACCGATATAATACCGTCGTGCTTCACAAGCCCAGTCTTCTTCCACATCAAGAGCACCGAATTTACCGAATCCGTCTGCAGAGAACAAGACTTTATCGGTACTGTCATAGGTCACAATGACTTCGGGCCAGTGCACCATAGGTGCTGCTACAAATGTAAGCTGATGGGTTCCGAGATTTAAAGTATCTCCTTCTTTTACCACCACTTGTTTTTCGGGAAAATCAGTACCGAAAAACTGCTTCATCATAACAAATGACTTTGCAGAGGAAACAATTTTTGCATCGGGATACTGAATGGTAAAGTTTTTGATGTTGGCAGAGTGGTCAGGCTCCATGTGATGCACAATCAGATAATCGGGTATTCCGCCATTTAATGCAACGCTGATGTTATGCAACCATTCATCACCAAAGTTTTGGTCTACAGTATCCAGTACAGCAATTTTTTCATCCAGAATGACATATGAGTTATAAGACATTCCGTTTGGAACCACATATTGACCTTCGAATAAATCAATATCATGATCGTTTACACCAATATATTTAATATCTTTTGCTATATTCATGATTTTCATCCTTTCTTTTCGTTATTCTACACATCGCATAATGGTACATTGACCTTTCACGGTATAAGCACCGAGAGAGGAGGGGAGTAAGAAAGTATCTCCCGCCTGAAAAGCTTCAGCACCATTTTGGGTGATAATTTCTCCCTGTCCGTCAATAAAGAACAGAATTTCAAAGGCACCGTTGGTGTTGCCTATATAACAATCGCCTGTAATTTTTTCAGAAGTAAAATAAGGACAGCTTGCAAGAGTAACATTGTCACCCGTTACTGCGGTTGCTTCCTTTGCACAGGAGAAATCTGCCACCGCAAGACTTTGGTCAATATGAAGCTGGCGTCCCTTTCCGTTTTCGTCTTTTCGATTATAATCATACAATCGATAGGTTACATTGGAATTTTGTTGAATTTCTGCAATCAGAAGTCCTTCGCCGATGCAATGCACTCTGCCTGCAGGAATAAAATAAGCCTGACCCGCGGATACGGGAATATAGTTAATATACTGTTCCAGTGTTCCGTTTTCGGCTGACTGTTTGACCAACTCGGGTGTCATATCCTGATTCCAACCGTAACCGATACGAGCTCCCGGTTTTGCATCGATGATATACCACATTTCTGTTTTGCCGCGAAGACTATTTTCGTATTGCTGTGCATATGTGTCATCAGGATGCACCTGAACGGATAAATCACCGTTTGCATCAATAATTTTAAATAAAAAGGGAAAATCTTCGGGTGCAATTTCTCCCGGATGTTTGTTTATGGCATCCGCCAAAGAGATTCCTTTTAATTTACCATTTGCAATCCTGCTCAATCCTGCAGGATGGGTAGACACTTCCCAACTTTCACCGGCATCGTCACGGGTGCAATTTTTTTCGTAATATTCACGAAGCTTTGTGCCGCCCCAGATGAGATATTTGATTTCAGGATTCATTTTTAAGGGATACATAGTTTGCCTCCTGTTTTTATTCTCATTCTATTTTACTACAAATTAAGAAAAATGTCTATAGAAAAAGGAAAAATAGTTGAAATATTTCTTTGTCTATGTTATAATAAGAAAGAATATGTTTATTCTTTTTTGTGATCGAAAGTGAAAACGAAAGGAGCCGACCGACTATGGAACAAATTCGAATTTTGGGAGTTAAAATAGACAATGTAACCATGAATGAAGCGGTAGAGACTGTGCTTGGATGGATGGAGAAAGAGGAAAATCACATGATTGTAACCCCGAATCCTGAAATTGTATATTATGCATATCACAATCCTGAATACAGCGAGGTGTTAAATTCCGCTGACCTGACCTTGCCTGACGGAATCGGCGTGGTATATGGTGCGAAAATCATCGGAACCCCTCTTAAGGAACGAGTGCCCGGCTTTGAGCTTTGCTGTCATGTGTTGGAAGCGTTGGCAACCAAGGGGAAGAGTGTATTTTTACTGGGTGGAAAGCCAGGTGTGGCAGAAATGGCAGCAGAAAATATTGGTAAGAAATATCCGGGAATTCGTGTGGCAGGTTTTTGTGACGGTTATTTTAAAGATGATGAGGCGGTTGTGAATCAGATTAATGCTTCTGATGCAGATTTCCTGATGGTGTGTACCGGCTTCCCCCGTCAGGAAAACTGGATTGCCAAGCATCGTGACCGCTTAAAGGTGAAGGTGGCAATTGGTGCAGGGGGATCTGTGGATGTGTTGGCAGGTACGGTGAAACGTGCTCCGGACTTTTTCTGTAAGACGAACTTAGAATGGTTTTATCGGTTGTTGAAGCAACCGTCCAGAATTGGTCGAATGATGAATTTACCGAAATTTTTACTGGTTGTGATAAAAAAGAATCTGAAGGGAGAGGGTGCAAATGCTTAAAGTAACATTACTGGAGTATACTCCGAATCCGGAACGGCTGGTAGCCGCTGCAGCAAAATTATGTTATTCTTCATCTGATATCGACGGACTGATGGAAGGATTAAATCCTGAAAAAACGGAAAAATTTATTGAACATCTGATGTCTTTAGGGCATGAAAGCCCCATTGAGCATGTGTCCTTCACTTTTGGAATTGAAGGAGTGTCCCGTGCATTGCTTGCACAGATTACACGGCACAGAATTGCATCTTTCAGTGTGAAATCTCAGCGGTATGTGATGGAAAATCAATTTGCTTATGTGACACCGCCCGAGATTGAACAATGTCCTGAAGCAAAAGAATTTTTTGATGAAGTGATGGAAGAAATTCAGCAAAAATATGATCGTTTGGCAGAGATTTTGCAAAAAAATCATTATGACCGAATGATTGCAGAAGGCGTGGAAGAAAAAACAGCAAGGAGACAGTCTGAAAAATCAGCAATTGAGGATGCTCGATTTGTTCTTCCCAATGGTTGTGAAACAAAAATGATTGTCACCATGAATGCCAGAAGCTTGTATAACTTCTTCCGTTTGCGCTGTTGTACCCGTGCCCAATGGGAAATCAGAGAATTGGCTACTCAGATGCTGGTATTGGTGCGACAAGCTGCACCGGTGTTGTTTTCCAATGCAGGACCTTCCTGTGTATCCGGTCCTTGCAAGGAAGGGAGCATGACCTGCGGAAAAGCGGCAGAAATGCGTGCGAAATTCAAAAATTTAGGAGAGCAGAACAATGGGTAAGTTGATTGTAATAGAAGGGGTGGACGCCAGCGGAAAGCAAACGCAGACAGAACTGTTGTACCAACGGCTACCTAAGGCTAAGAGGGTTTCTTTTCCCGATTATCAAAGTCAATCTTCTGCTTTGGTCAAAATGTATCTCAACGGTGAGTTCGGAACTCATGCCGATGACGTAAGCCCTGAAGTGGCATCGGTTTTTTTTGCTTGTGACCGATATGCATCCTATAAACAAAAATGGGGAAACTACTATCAAAACGGTGGGATTATTTTGGCAGACAGATATGTGACTTCCAATTTGATTCATCAAACCTGTAAAATTCAGGAGGAAGACTATCGTCAGCAGTTTATTTGCTGGTTGGAAGAATTTGAATATGGTTTGATGAAATTGCCAAAACCAGATTTGGTTGTATTTTTGGATATGCCACCCGAATATGCGGCTCAATTGATGGCAAATCGAAGCAATAAAATTACAGGCGAGGAACAAAAAGATATTCATGAAAAGGACTCCGGTTATATGCGCCGTGCATATGATAATGCGGTAGCAGTAGCAGAGCAAATGGGATGGAAACGCCTTGTTTGCGCTGAAAACGGTGTGATAAAAACCCCCGAGGAAATTTCCCAAGAGGTTTGGAATTTGGTAGCGGAATTGTTAAATGGAGATGAAATGTGTTGAGTTGGAATCCTTTAAGGCTGGAGGATGGCCCATTAATTCGGGAATATTTGCAAACGAAATGCTATGCCTATTCTCAATGTAATTTTACCACCATGTATTTGTGGGAAAAGATGACAGGGGCAAAATGGCAGATTATTGAAGATTGCCTTTGTATTTCGATGAATGTAAGAGGATGTACCTTTGCTTCTTTTCCTGTCGGGAATGGTGATGTTCACGGAGCAATTGAACACTTGCGGAACGAGTTTTCAGGATGCTTGTTTTTCGGAATGTTAACCAACGAAATGCTTGCGCAAATGCAACAATGGTATTCCAATCTTATTGTTACAGATCGTCGTGATTCGTACGATTATGTGTATTTACGAGAAAAATTGGTGACCTTGTCAGGGAAAAAATTACATGGGAAACGAAATCATATTAATAAATTCAAAAGCTTATATTCTTATGAATATCATCCTTTTTCCAAGGAATTTGCAAAGGAGTGCCTTGTATTAGAACAAAATTGGCTGAATACTAAGGCGGACATGGATGATTTTTCACGGGAATGCGAATACGATGCAGTAAGAAAATCCATTGAAGATTTTGATGCATTGGGTTGTAAGGGCGGTGTTTTGACGGTGGATTCTAAGGTGATTGCCTTTACCATTGGAGAAATGCTGACCCCGGATACGGCTTTGATTCATATGGAAAAGGCGGATGCCACCTATCAAGGTGCTTATCCTATGATTAATCAGCAATTTTGTGAGCATGAATTTCAGGATGCTGTTTATATTGACCGTGAAGAGGATATGGGGTTGGAATCTTTGCGAAAAGCTAAATTATCCTATGACCCTGAAAAATTGATTGAGGTGCAGACTGTTGTCATTGGAACATAATATTACATTTTGTCAAAACAGGGATGAGAGTACCTTTCTGTGGCATACGTGTTTTCCTGCAGATAGTCCCGATTTTATTACGTTTTATATGAATCGTGTTCATAAAACGGAAGATTCTCTGGTTTTATTCGGAGAACAAGGGGATGCAAGGGCGTATCTTGGAATGGTGCCTTATTCATTGCAGATAGGAAAGAAATCGATGCCTTGCTCTTATTTGTCAGGCGTTTGTACTTTGCCGGAGTTTAGAGGACAAGGGTATATGAATCATATGATGAAGCGAGCATTGGATGTGATGTATCAAAGAGGGGATGTTTTTTCCGCTTTGATTCCTGCAAAACCGGATTTGTATTTGAAGTACGGATATGCCGATCTCTTCTTTTTGGAGGAAAAGCCTTTGCCGAAGGGAAGAGGAAAAGGCGAAAAGTGCGAAAACAGTACCAAGTTGAATCAATGGTATCAACAGTATTGCAGCACTCATTATTCCTCTTTTCTCGCCAGAACAAAGGAGCAATGGGAGATTATTTTAGAGGAACATTTCCGTTTTGAAAAGGGAGAGCTTTGGTGCAATGAAGGTGCCTATGCTTTTGTCAGCCGTTTTGATGAAAAAACAGTAGTCAAAGAAGCGATGGGCGAGGATGCTTTTGTCCATGCGTTGCTTTGCGAAATAGGAGAAGGGGTGATACTGTCGCCCGATTCGAACAAACCCTTTGGACAAGCAAGAGTTATTAATGTTCAAGAGGCAATGAAAGTGTTGCCCGATTGCAGTTTCCGTGTGAAGGATCCATGGATTTTGGAAAATAACGGAACCTTTACTGTCAGAAATGGTGTGGTTATAAAAACCACAGAGGATGCAAAAATAATTACAATAGGAGATTTGACAGCCCTGATATTACAGGATAGAAATTATATGAATTTAATGTTGAATTGAGGTGTTATCATGGTTTATGTAATGTTAGCGGAGG
>SVJP01000206.1 GCA_015068925.1 Oscillospiraceae bacterium | reverse complement strand
GTATCTGGAATTTGAAGCCATGGGAATTCCCCGTGTGAAAACAGAACGGTCTGTAGCCTATATTGACCATAACACTTTGCAAAACGGGTTTGAAAATGCAGATGACCACAGATTTATCGGTTCTGTTGCAAAAAAGCACGGCATTTATTTTTCCCGTCCCGGTAACGGAATTTGTCATCAGGTGCATTTGGAACGGTTTGGGATTCCGGGAAAAACCCTGATTGGTTCCGATTCTCATACCCCCACGGGAGGCGGTCTCGGGATGATTGCCATCGGTGCAGGCGGTATGGACGTTGCAGTTGCTATGGGTGGCGGTGCTTATTATATTACCTATCCCGAAATTGTAAAAATTGAGTTGACAGGAAAGCTGCGTCCCTGGGTTGCGGCAAAGGATGTCATTTTGGAAGTATTGAAGCGTTTGTCCGTTAAGGGCGGTGTTGGAAAAGTAATCGAATATTGCGGAGAAGGGGTTAAAACTTTGACCGTTCCCGAACGTGCTACTATTACCAACATGGGGGCAGAGCTTGGCGCAACCACCTCCATTTTTCCTTCCGATGAGCTTACATACGAATTTATGAAGGCACAAAAGAGAGAACAGGATTGGGTAGCATTGTCTGCAGATAGCGATGCGGTTTATGATTACGAACTGGTAATCGATTTGTCCCAAGTGGAACCTGCTGCAGCTTGTCCTCATTCTCCCGATAACGTAAAATCTGTTGCCGAAATCGGAACAATGAAAATTGATCAGGTTTGTATCGGTTCTTGTACCAACAGTTCTCTTTTGGATATGTTAAAGGTTGCTCATATTTTAAAGGGCAAAACAGTGCATCCCGATGTATCTCTTTCTATTGCACCGGGCTCTAAACAGGTGTTGAATATGTTGGCGGAAAACGGTGCATTATCCGTTCTGATTGATGCAGGAGCAAGAATTTTGGAAAGTGCCTGCGGACCTTGTATCGGCATGGGACAGTCTCCCAACTCGGGTGGTATTTCCCTGCGTACCTTTAACCGTAACTTTGAAGGCCGTTCGGGTACCAAAGACGGTCAGATTTATCTGGTTTCTCCCGAAACTGCAGCAATTTCTGCTGTAACGGGTGTGTTAACCGACCCGACTACTTTGGGTGAAATGCCTGATTTCTTGTTGCCCAATGAATTTTTGATTAATGATAACATGGTAGTTTCTCCCGTTGCGGAAGAGGATATGGACAGTGTGAAAATTTTAAGAGGTCCCAACATCAAGCCCTTCCCCACAACCTCTCCTTTGGAGGATACCATTGATTGTTCCTGTTCCTTGAAGGTGGGAGATAATATCACAACCGACCATATTATGCCTGCAGGTGCAAAAATTCTGCCTTTGCGGTCTAATATTCCTGCTATTTCCAAGTTTTGTTTCACCGTTTGTGACGAAGCGTTCCCCGAACGTGCGGAAAGTCTTGGTTCCAGCATTATTGTCGGCGGTGCAAACTATGGTCAGGGTTCTTCCCGTGAACATGCAGCTTTGGCACCTCTTCATTTGGGAATTAAAGCAGTTGTGGTAAAATCCTTTGCAAGAATCCATCGTTCCAATTTGATTAATGCAGGAATTCTGCCTTGTACCTTTAAAAATGAAGAAGATTATAACAAGATTTCTCAAGGTGACAAAGTAATCTTTGAAAATGTTACCGATGCCATTAAAAACGGAAAAGAGCTTGTGCTGAAAAACGTAACCACAGGTGATGTGATTCCCTGTCTTTGCGAGTTGAGTGACCGTGCCAAGGACATTGTGTTGGCAGGAGGACTGTTAAGCTACACCCGTGAGCAACTGAAATAGAAAGGATGTGTTCAAAATGGCAAAAATTCAGATGAAAACCCCTCTTGTTGAAATGGACGGGGACGAAATGACCAGAATCATCTGGAAGATGATTAAAGAGATTTTATTGATTCCCTATGTGGATTTAAAAACGGAATACTATGATTTGGGATTGGAATATCGAAACGAAACCAACGACCGGGTTACCTTTGATTCTGCTGAAGCAACAAAAAAATACGGTGTTGCGGTGAAATGTGCAACCATCACTCCCAATGCTGCCCGTATGACAGAATATGATTTGAAGGAAATGTGGAAATCTCCCAATGGAACCATTCGTGCTATTTTGGACGGAACGGTATTTCGTGCTCCCATCATTGTAAAGGGGATTACTCCTTATATCCCTACCTGGACAAAACCCATTACCATTGCCCGTCATGCCTACGGCGATGTGTATAAAAACTCCGAACTGCAGGTAAGCAAAAACAGCAAGTGTGAACTTGTTTGCACGGATCAGGACGGCAATGAAACCCGTCAGA
Organism: Oscillospiraceae bacterium; assembly: GCA_015068925.1. GTDB lineage: Bacteria > Bacillota > Clostridia > HGM11514 > HGM11514 > SIG438. The sequence continues at coordinate 590 of SVJP01000206.1, read as the reverse complement.
TGATTTATGATTTTTCCGATTCGGACGGTATCATCCAAGGAATTCATAATAAAGATACTTCTATCGGAAGTTTTGCAAGATGTTGCTTTAACTATGCTTTGGATACCAAGCAGGATATTTGGTTTGCCACCAAGGATACCATTTCCAAGCAGTATGACCACAGATTTAAAGATATTTTTGCGGAAATTTTTGAAAAGGAATATCAAGAAAAATTTGAACAAGCAGGAATTGAGTATTTCTATACCTTGATTGACGATGCGGTTGCCCGCGTGGTTCGTTCCAACGGAGGATACATCTGGGCTTGCAAAAACTATGACGGTGATGTAATGAGTGATATGGTTGCCACCGCTTACGGAAGCTTGGCTATGATGACCTCGGTTTTGGTGTCTCCTGACGGAGTTTATGAATTTGAAGCAGCTCACGGCACCGTTCAGCGTCACTATTATAAGCACTTAAAAGGAGAAGAAACCTCTACCAACAGTGTTGCAACGTTGTTTGCATGGACAGGCGCATTGAGAAAACGGGGCGAATTGGATGGTCTTGATGAATTGGTTTCCTTTGCTGATGCTTTGGAAAAAGCAACCATTCAA
>SVJP01000205.1 GCA_015068925.1 Oscillospiraceae bacterium | reverse complement strand
ACAAACAACCGGCATGCGTCTGCAAGGCATAATATTACCGAACTCATCAACAGTAATCAAGCTATCCCCTGCACTGCATGAATAAATTGCTCCATTCGAGTTTTGAAACTGCAAAGCACGGTTCATTGCCACCTGTGTTTTCGGATATAAATGACGAATGAGCCAATTCCCCTGTGCTTTTTTTAAGCTTTTTAAATATCGGGAAAAATCACCCTTTGTTATCACAAGAGATTCTAACTCCTGACCGTTTCCGATTGGAACCAATCGATCGGACCACAGCTTTGTTATGTTTCTTTTGCGACATTCTCGGGCAACAATCGGTAGATACTTATAGTTTTCTTTATTGGCAGTAAAACTAATATATGTTCTGATACCCTTTTTTTCTAAATATTCGGCAGTTTTTAACACTCTGTCATAATCTCCCGGTGCACGTAACGAATCGTGCATCTCTTTGTTTCCGTCAATACTCAATTGCACAAAAGAGACTTCGGTCTTTTTTAAAATCGAAATCATTTCATCATCAATAAAAGATCCGTTTGATAAGATTCCATAAGTAAAAAACTTTTTATTTTCACCAAGATAGGTAAGAATTTGCTTCATATCCTTTCGGAAAAACGGTTCCCCACCGGTAATATTGATATGGCCTTTTCGTTTGATATTGTGCTGAAGATTATATTCTTTTCGTAATTCCTTAAATTGTTCCATTACGGATATTACAGCATCAAAGGAAAGGGTTTCGACATCACCTTCTGTACGATAACAATGCTTGCATTGCAGATTGCATCTTCCTGTAATATGAAATTGTAATAATAAACGTGAAGCATGCATACAAATCATATCAATCTCCGCATCCTCCACATCCTCCGCAGCCACCACAGCCACCACAGCCGCCGCCACAACTGCTACAACTGCTGCAGCCGCTATCAGAAGAAGCTGCCTTCGCTGCTGCAGCCGCTTGTGCTGTTATGACTGCTGAAAAAATTGCAGTTGAATATGGAGCATCTTCTTGCGGCAAAGAATAGGTTTCCGATTGATATTCATAAATCGCATAGGCACGAAGGAGTTGTGTTTTCTCCTCGTCGGACATCATTTCATGTTCAAATGATGCATTTTCAAACAACAATGCAATATCTTTGAAATTAGCAGATTTAAAATCTATAATTTTTTTAACAAAAACTTTTCGAATGATCTGTTCTCTGAAACGTTTATTATAAAAATACAAAACCGCCACTGCGATTGCACCAAGGAAAGAAACAGAAACCAAATCCCCTGTGGGTTTTCCGTTATAGATACCCATCATTAATTTAGTGGTATTCAGATAGTATATCACACCAATCCCAATCCAAAAAATAAGATTGGCAATGCTTTTTATTTTTGTAATACATTTCATGGCAAATACCCCGCCATCACTTTGAATCACAGGATCCGGAACAACATGATAAACAACATCTACCACTCTGACTTCAACTTCTTCATTTTCTGCATCTTCCTTTGGAGTAGATTTCTTGGATTGAATGAAGGAAACAATTTTATTGACTTGTGGATTTGCATCACAATACTTTTGCATTTCTGATTGAGAAATTCCCGGATTGATATCCACCAAATCCACGCTTCCCCGCGTTTCTGTTTCTTTCATTGCTATATATTTAATGATATTGTGTAATTTTGCTTTTAATAAATAATAGCCAATCAATCGATAACGATCAAAGCCTTGAAGCAACATCAAGTCACTATCAGAATAAATACAGTTTTTCGCTTCTTCTGTTTTGTTTTTTAAATACAAAGCTATCGTCAGTTTTTCAACAATAAAAGTAATTGCAAAAACAATACACGCATAAACAAACCAAATGCCGATAAAATCTTCCCCCTGAATATGTCTGATCACATATGGTATATCATGGATAACGCCTTGATACATGAGGCTATAAACGATAGCAAGAATGACGGGAAATATGATAAACGATTTTCTTTTCTTAACAATGCCTATCACCAACCAAACAATTAAGGCAATTATCACATCAAAAGATAAGAATGTTAAGCTGTTTTGATTTCCCATAAAGGGAGCAAAAACAAAGATAATAAACAGTGTTAGCAAAGCGATAGCGCCTAACACGATTCCCATTATTTTAAACGTACTTTTGATGGAACCAACTAACTTTCCAAAACCGATACTTGCTAAAACAAAAAAGAACAGTATTACCAATCCCCCATACAATGCCGAGGATTCTGTCTCTTCAACGAAACTTCCAACTACACAAATTGCACCTACTGTAAATGAAAAAATCATAAACAGCATAAGCAAAATTCCGCCCAAAATCTTTAAAGCTTTGATAAACGGATTCTTTTTCTGTTGAACAGTAATCGTTCGATCTTTACCGCAATACGGACAAAATCTTCCCATTTCGAATGGTAATTCTTTTTTACAATGATTACAGTACATTTCAATTCCCCTTCTTTTAAGTAAAAAACGGAGCAAGGAAACCCTACTCAGACATGGCTTTCGGCTACATAATAGATGCATTTTAATTATTGTTTTTCTTTGCTGTATTTACTGACGAAATAAGTATTTTCTTTAATTCAATACAATTTTCAAGAATTTTCTTATCATCATAGTATCCGCTCTCAACAAGAAGTTCTATCCAATATTCACTTTCAGAACATTCTTTCAGGGCTATTTGCAATTTTGCGATAAAGTCATTTTTACCGTGTCCATAAAAGGCTTCTCTGATATTTGCTCCAATACTTGTACCACTGCGAATAAGTTGATTTGTAAGCACACTTTCTCTTTTTTCACTTTTTACTTTATTGCACACTTTTATTATGTCTAATGCAAATTGTTTTGATTTTATAAGCAACGGACTATCCATAAATATTCTCCCTTTCAAAACAAACTCGCTCGAGCGAGTTTGCACATAACTTCTT
>SVJP01000017.1 GCA_015068925.1 Oscillospiraceae bacterium | reverse complement strand
TGTTCGTATATATTCCATAAGATTTAATGGTGGCTCTGTTACTCCTATAAATGCAACAACAGAGGCAACAGGCAAATTGACAACATTGCCTACACCGACAAGAAGCGGAAGCTACACATTTAAGGGGTGGTACACAGCCGCAAACGGCGGAAAAAAGGTGACAACAGATACCGTATTCAGCAATGAAGTAACAATTTACGCACAGTGGACATATACCGGTAGTTCCGGTGGTGGCAGTGGTACAAGCTATTACTCTGTTACATTTAACACAGATGGAGGTAGCAAGATTACAAGTCAGAGATTGCGTAGAAATGCGAAAGCTACTGAACCTGCAGAACCAACAAAAGATGGTTTTGAATTTGAAGGTTGGTATACTGATAAAGAATACAAAAATGCTTATGATTTTACAGCTAAGGTAACAAAGAGCATTACTCTTTATGCAAAGTGGGTTGAAGCAAAACCTATACATGTTTGTCCTTCAAAGAAATTCAACGACCTTGATACAACAAAGTGGTATCATGAAGATATTGACTATGTCATAGAAAACAATATTATGCTTGGCACATCTGATACAGTATTTGCACCTGAAGAAAATCTTACACGCGGAATGCTTGTAACCATTCTTTATAGAATCGAAGGCGAGCCTGCAACAAACAGGAGCATTCCTTTTGCAGATGTTGATATGGGAGCATATTACGCAAGTGCAGTTGTTTGGGCACAGCAGAACGGAATTATAAAAGGAATTTCAGAAACTGAGTATGCACCTGATATGAATGTTACAAGAGAACAGCTTGCAGCAATTATGTTCAGATATGCACAGTTCAAGGGTATGAATACAGTTACAACAGAAGAAAATCTGCACTTTGAAGATGTCTCAGATGTTTCAGAATGGGCTATTACTTCTATGAACTGGGGTGTAGGAAAAAATTATATTTTCAGCAGAACCAAAGGAAAGATAAATCCGAAGGAAGCTGCTACAAGAGCAGAAATTGCCGCATTTATTCACAGATTTATTGAAGTAAATAAATAAAATATAGATACCACCGCTCCTCAGGGAGCAAGGTGGTATCTTTTTGTACTTTAAAATAACACTATTAAGAAACATGAATTAAATTTGAAAACACATCTAAAATCCGGTTTTTATATCTCTGCCTCCAAAAAACTAATAAAGGTGATGGTTAAAAATTTTTGTTGTTTTTTCAACGATATCAATTTCTGACGGAAATTGTAATATGTTTCTCTGTGGTTTTACACATTAAGAAGAACAAATTTCTAATTTGAAATTTTTGTTTTTGCAGTTCTTTTTGTATTCCGAGGGTGCATATCCTCGGATTTTTTTGTAGGTTCTTGTGAAATAAGAAGCACTTTCAAATCCGCTTTCATAAGCTGTTTCTGTAATGTTTTTTCCACTTGCAAGGAGCATTTCTGCTTTTTTACAACGAAGAAGATTGATGTAAGAAAAAATAGTTTGATTGGTATATTTTTTAAATTCACGAACCAGGTAATATTTGGTAATTCCCAAAAAATTTGAAATTTGTTCTAAGGTGATGGCTTCTGTGTAATGCAGATTGATATATTTAATTGCTTCTTTAATCAATTCATTGGAGCCTTTTGACTTTTCTTTATTTTTTGTATTCTGAATCAACGAATAATCAGAACATATGTTCACTAATAAAGATAAAGTTTCCAGTCTGCTTTTGGCTATGTTGATTTCGTTTTCGTTTTCTATTAATTGTTCTATGGCGTTTATTGTTTTGATAAAGTTCTTTTCGATTCTTGAATCATGGATTACGGGGTGGAACGCGTATTGTTCCAATGTGAACCCGTTGTCTGTAAAGAACTGTTCATCAATAAGAATAAAATAAAAACTGATGCCGCTATCGCTGTAAACGTAGTGCAGAGTATCTGGATTTACAACAAAAACAGTTCCCTCGCGAAGGTGGTAATAATCGTCTTCGCATCGAATGGTCCCAAACCCTTTTGTAACATAAATGATTTCAAGATTGGTATGCCAGTTATAGCTGGATTCTTTCATGTTTTCATTATATCCCAACCGAAAAGGACAATGACGATTCAGATAAGTGTGACTCGAAGGGGTTTCGTATTGAATGGATTTCATCTTTTTTCTCCTTTTTGGTCAATATAGTGCATGAATTGGTTAATATAGTGATTGAAAAACACTTTCTTTTATTATATAATAAAAGAAAAGAAAAAGCAAGTGGATTCTTGCCAAAAGTGAAAGGGGTTTTGGGTACGATGTATAATACAAAGGAAAATTATAAAGAAAGAATCGCAAAAATGACCACGGAACAAAAGTTGGGAATGCTATTTTGTGCAAGAAAATTTGAAGAAGAAGACATTCAATTTATCATTGAAATGTTAAAGAAAAAGGCGTTGGGCTGTATTCAATTACCTGCCGGTTACCGTGAAATTACAAGCAGAATTTTGGCAGAGATTGATTATCCTGTTTTGATAATCAATGATACGGAAACAGGATTCCCTACCTCAAAACTTCCTAAAATTCCGTTGATGTCTCTTGCTGCCTGCAATAAAAAAGAATATTATCACGCTTTTGCAAAAGGGATTGTACGTGATGCAAAAGAAGCCGGATTTAACGGAACGTGGGGACCTGTTGTGGATGTGTTGCATGGAGACGGACCCTGTACGGTACATCGGGTGTTTTCAGATGATCCTATGAAGGTTTCCAACTCCGCTGAAGAAATAGCAACGATTTATAAGCAAAATCATTATCTTTCTTGCGGCAAGCATTATCCGGGTGGGGGAGACTGCCCTTATGATACCCATATGACGGAAGGGTTTTCAGATTTAACGGAACAGGAAGTGATTGAATTTGATATTGTTCCTTACATGTACCTTTATAAAAAAGACCTTCTTCCCAGTATTATGACGACGCATACTGTATTTCGTAAGATTGACCCTGATTTTCCAGCTTCGCTTTCCAAAAAGGTGATTGATATGATCAGAAATTTAGGATTTGACGGCGTTGCTTTTACTGATTCCTTTGCAATGATGGGAATCCTGCAAAAGTACGGTGAAGAAAATATTTACGGTATGGCAGTTGCGGCAGGAAATGATATTATTCTTCCCAATTACCGCACCCCAGTAAAGCAAGCCTTTGAAATGTTAAAGAAAAATTATGAGGACGGTGCATTTTCGGAGGAACGGTTGAATGAAGCGGTTCGCCGTGTTCTGACGGCACAGGATTTTGTGGCACAAAAACCGGAGAATCCTACCGTCTTTACCGAGGAAGATGAGAAAACACTTTATCGTGTTGCCCAGGATTGTATTACTGCAGTAACAGATGAAGGCGTCCCTGCGGCGCTTACCGGTGAACATAAGGATAAGCTGTTCATTGTTGTGGAAAGTCAGAAGGACATTGGTGAAATCGGTCAGGAAATTAATATGGCGCGTTGGTATGACGCCAGAAAAATCGGAAAGAAAATTATGGAGGAATTTCCTGAAGCAGGTTTGGCATTTTTACCTGAATATCCGAACAGTATCAATAATGAAAAAGTCTTGAATCTTGCAACCAAGTATAAAGAAGTGATTTTTGTTACTTATTGTACTACGACCTCTTATTTAGGAACGGATTGCATGACTCGTCGTTTGGAAATGGTGATTAACTGTCTGGCACATTCAAATAAAGTATCTACAGTGTTGCATTTCGGGAATCCTTATGCACTGCAACCCTTGTTGCATATTCCGAGAAAAATATTCGGATATATGATTTCTGAATCCCAAATTCATGCCATTGATGTTTTGGCAGGAAAATTGGAAGCAAAAGGAGCGCTTCCTTATACCATTGATTTTCAATAAATTTTAAAACAATTATATATGAAAAATGACAATTCTTGCAAATCTTTGGGAAAAGGATTGTCATTTTTTTCTTTTTGTGTTAGAATAGATTTAACAAATGTTAAATTTATTCAACGATATAAATTCCTTACGGAATTTACGATATACCTTGCGGTGCGATATATCCTGACGGATGCGATATGTCCCTTCGGGACGAGATTAAGAAATTCATAACAAAAAATATACGAAGGAGGAATTGTGATGGGGAAGGAATTATCACAAAAAGCGATGAGTATCATCAAAAAAATGCAGCAGAATGAATTGACAGAAAGTGTGATTTATGAAGAAATTGCGAAATATGCAAAAGGGGAAGAAAACAAGAAAACCCTGCTTCGTCTCGGAGCGGAAGAAAAAGCTCATTACGAAATATGGAAAAGTTATACCGGTATGGAAATGAAACCTCAAAAGGGGAAAGTGTTGAAATACAAATTGCTTGCAAGAATTTTTGGGTTTACCTTCGCGGTGAAACTGATGGAAAACGGAGAAGAAAATGCCCAGGATGAATATGCACTCCTGTTTGAAGAAGTGGAAGAGAGTCGGCATATTAAAGTGCAAGAGGAAGAACATGAGAAGGCACTTCTTGAAATTCTTGATGAGGAACGGCTTCAATATGTAGGCAGTATGGTTCTTGGCATGAATGACGCACTTGTTGAATTGACAGGTTCTTTGGCGGGCTTTACTTTTGCAATGCAAAACACTCGTCTGATTGCTCTTTCGGGGCTGATTATGGGGATTTCAGCAACATTTTCCATGGCATCCAGCGAATTTCTTGCTGCAAAGAGCGAGGGACGGGATGATGCATTTAAATCTTGTACTTATACAGGAATTGCTTATCTGATTACGGTTGCACTTCTTATTTTGCCTTATCTGTTGTTTGATAACACACAGTATATGACGGCACTGTTTGCCATGCTTGCAATTGTTATTCTGATTATTGCAGGGTTTACTTATTATATTTCTGTTGCCAAGGGCGAAAAATTCAAGCCGAAATTTCTTGAAATGTCTATCATCAGCATTAGTGTTGCGGTTGTATCCTTCTTTGTGGGTATTCTTGCAAAGAAATTTCTCGGTGTTGACCTGTAATTGCTCATTTGAGATCAATGCTAACAATGATGGGAGGAAAAGTTTAACATGATAAGTGCTACAGCTGATTATCAATATATAGAATCCAACGGAGCAAAATTATTTACTGTGATTTTGTTACCTGATGCAACGGGGAAATTTCCTGTTATTGTGATCAGAAATCCTTATGTTGACCGTTTGGAACAGGAAAAAGAAGATAATATTGCGATTGATTATTTGAATGAACACAGAGAGTGGTTAAGAAACGGCTACGGAGTTGTGGTTCAGCATTGCAGAGGACGAGGAAAAAGTGAAGGGGATTGTATTCCTTACATCAATGAACGGGAAGACGGTCTTGTATTGCAGGAATGGATCAGAAATCAAGCTTTTTATAACGGTGAAATTTATCTGAAAGGATTAAGTTATCTCACTTCGGTTCATTATGCAACAGCGCCCTTTGCTGATGATATCAAAGGTGCGATTTTTGGAATTCAGGACAGCGAACGATATAACATTTGTTATCGAAACGGCTTTTTGAAAAAAGCTTTGCACGGTTCTTGGTATGTGGGGATGTATAAAGCAAAATCTCATATCAAAAAGAATTACACCGATGGTTCTTTTGACATGCTTCCCTTGAAAGATTTTACAAAAACTGTTTTCGGCGAAGAAGCCGAGGATTTTAACGAATTGCTGAAGGCACCAAACCCGGATCATCCTTTTTGGAATACAAGATTTGGAGGTAACGATGCCAGAGGGGCAACGGCAAATGTGAAATTTCCTGTGCTGTTCACCACCGGTTTTTATGATATTTACACCGGCGGTATTTTCGATATGTGGGGAGAAATGAGTGAAAACGGCAGAAAAATGTCTGCACTCGTGGTATCTCCTTATGACCACGGGGATTGTTGCGACCCTGCAAATTCCATTGTTTTCCCCAACGGAAAACGAATCCAACAATTTGGAGAGTTCTACGAAATTGATTGGTTAAATTTTGTTCGAGGGAAAAAAGAGAAATCTCCTTTTGAGCTCGGAAAAATTACATACTATAATTCATTTAAAAATTGCTGGCAATCGGATGAATTTTTGGAATCATCCGATCAGATGAAGGTTTTGTTGGGTGAGGAAGAAGTGAGTTATGTTTATAATCCCTATGATGCACCCAAATTCAAAGGCGGATTATCAAGAACCTTTGGAGGAACGGTTTATCAGGACAAACCAAACTCACGTCACGATATTATTTCAATTTATTCTTCTCCTTTTGAACAGGATGTTTGTGTAAAAGGAAAAATGTCAGCAAATCTGACGGTGAAATCCGATTGCGAGGATACTTGTTTTTATGTGCGTATCAGCATTGAAAAAGACAATGGTGATTATGGATTAAGAGATGATATTACCTCGTTATGTTATCAACTTGGAGATTATAAGCCTGACTCTGTTGTTGAGTTGAACTTTGAATTTGATGAACATGCGTTTTTGATTAGAAAGGGAGAACGGTTGAGAATTGATATTGCTTCAGCAGATAATGAGCATTATGTGCGGCATACGAATCAAAAAGGGTTGTATAGCGAACAAACAACAGCAAAAATGGCACATAATACCATATATTTGAAAAAGTCATTCTTAACATTGCCTGTGTCATCACCGCTTCATTCATTTTGATTGAAATTTCTATGTTTGCAGTGATAAAATGATTACAAATGGAATGTTCCTTTAGGACGAAAAGGAGACAAACCGGTATGAAGCACTCTTTTTATCTCGGAGCGGAAATGGTGGTTGTGCATCCTTGCCGTCAGTGGTATTACAAAGAAAATAATAATTATGACAGAATGATAGAATATAATTATCAATTTTATAAAAATCTGATTCCGTATGCTCAAGAATATCAGCTTAAGATTGCAATTGAAAATATTCGAAATTCTGTCACCGAAACGGCAAAGGGACTGAAGGAATTGCTCAATGCCTTGAATCACGATGTGTTTACGGTTTGTTTTGATACGGGTCATGCCCATATGTGTATGGGAGAAGCAGGCGGTATGATCAGAGAATTGGGCTCTTGTATCGGGTGTACTCATATTCATGACAATGACCGAACGGATGATTGTCACACCTTGCCTTTTTACGGCACCATTGATTGGGAAGATGTGATGAAAGCATTTGCAGAAACAGGGTATGAGGGGAATTTGAATTTTGAAGCAGGTTTATTTTTGAATCGTGTGCCTCCTTCTTTGAGAGGGGAAAGCGCAAGGTATATGGCAAAGGTAGGAAACTATCTTGCCGAGCGTTATGAATATTATAAAACAAACAAGAAAAGGAAGAATGTATGAGTATTTTAAATGTTGAACATGTGTCCCACAGCTTTGGCGGTCGTGAGATTTTAGACAATGCCTCTTTTCGTTTGCTAAAAGGGGAACATATCGGTTTAATTGGTGCTAACGGAGAAGGGAAATCCACCTTTTTGAATATTATTACCGGTAAATTGTCGCCTGATTCAGGGAAGGTTGAGTGGTGTAAGCATATTACAACCGGTTATCTTGACCAATATTCCACATTGGAAAAGGGAAAAAGCATTCGTGATGTGTTGCGAGATGCCTTTCGTCATTTGACTGAATTGGAAACGGAAATGCTATCCATTTATGAAAAAATGGGCGAGGTGTCGGATGGCGAAATGACCGAAATGATGGAAGAAGTAGGGGAGATTCAGGATATTTTAGATGCGTCCGGTTACTACATCATTGATACCAAAATCAACGAATGTGCAAATGGGCTTGGTTTGCAGGAAATCGGGCTTGACCGTGATGTAACAGAGCTTTCGGGAGGACAAAGAGCAAAGGTTCTTTTGGCGAAGCTGCTGCTGGAAAATCCAATGATTTTGATTTTGGATGAGCCTACCAACTTTTTGGATGAAAATCACATCGCTTGGCTCAAAGAATTTTTGCAAAATTATGAAAATGCATTTATCTTGGTTTCTCATGATATTCCTTTTTTGAATGATGTTGTTAACGTGATTTATCATATCGAAAATTGCATTTTGACAAGATATACCGGTGGATACAGCGATTTTGAACGGATGTATGAGCTGAAAAAGAGACAGATTGAGCAAGCATATCATAAGCAACAAAAAGAAATTGCCGATTTGGAGCAATTTGTTGCGAAAAATAAGGCTCGTGCGGCAACAGCCACTCTTGCCCGTTCCAGACAACGTCAGCTTGATAAAATGGAAATTATTACTCTGGCACGGGAAAAAATCAAGCCTTCTTTTTCCTTCAAAACCGCAAGAACGCCCGGGAAGATTGTGGTGGAAGCAAAAAATCTGGTGCTGGGTTATGATGAACCCTTGACCAGCCCTTTTCATATTTTGATTGAGAGAAACAAGAAGATTGCCATCAAAGGAACCAACGGAATCGGAAAATCCACTCTGATGAAAACTTTGCTTGGTATAATTCCTCCCTTTGAGGGAGTTGTCAACAGAGACCAGTTTATTTATGAAGGTTATTTTGAACAAGAAGAATCAGCCAGCAGCAATACGGCACTGCAGGAAATCTGGGATGAATATCCTGCTATGACCAACGCGGAAGTGAGAGCAGCGTTAGCCAAATGCGGACTTACCACCGAACATATCACGTCTCAGATGAAGGTCCTTTCAGGTGGTGAAAATGCAAAGGTGCGTCTTTGTCGGCTGATGTTGAAGGAAGTGAATTTCCTTGTGTTGGACGAGCCTACCAACCATTTGGATGTGATGGCGAAGGAGGAATTGAAAAAAGCGGTTTCGGAATTTAAAGGAACGGTCCTTCTCGTAAGCCATGAGCCCGAGTTTTATGAGGGAGTGGTGGATGAAGTGATTAACTTGGAACACGTATCAAATAAATGTATCTGAATAAAATGATAAAAATTTGATAATCAATCGGTAGCTTTTTGAAAAAGGATTGACACCCTGAGGAATTTGGTGTATAATGATACTTGAATTACTATTGATGATTAAATGATTACCAAAAGGGGGGACTGCAGTAAAATGGATTTGTTTTGCTACAGTCCCTTTGGATGTATAAAATAGCGTTAAAAAAGAGGAGCGATACTATGAAATCTGAAATGAACCAACCTTTTGTTTCTTGGCAGGAATGTGAATTTGAAGAGTCAGGCAATGGGGTGAAACGGAAAATTTTGGCTTATGGTGACGGACTGATGCATGTGGAAGTTCATTTTGAAACAGGAGCAGAAGGTGCGATGCATTCTCATCCTCATGCGCAGACTACCTACATATTAGAGGGTGAATTTGAGTTTACCATTGCAGGAGAAAAAAGAATCATGAAAAAAGGAGATACCATGTATGATGCCCCTAATGTCATGCATGGCTGTCGTTGCCTGAAAAAAGGTGTGGTTTTGGATACCTTTACCCCTATTAGGGAAGATTTCTTGAAGGATTAATTGAGGGATGTATTATGGAAAATATAATTACAGTTGAAAATTTGAGGAATTTTACTTATGTGAATGACACTATTTGTCGAAAACCCATTTGCGGAATAGTGATTTCATTTTTTGGATTGGGGTCTACGGCTATGTATTCTGCTGATTTTACTGAAGGAGAGTTCTATGCAGAAAAAGGGATATTGTATGTGGTTCCCTATAACAATCCCTGGTCATGGATGAACAAGCAGGCGGTATCTTTGACAGATGAAATCATTGATGTTGTAGATGGAAGAGGTCATTGCAACTTGACATTGGATATGAAAAGAAAATTTGCAGAGTATACTGTCAATGCAATCAATGACCATGATGTGAAATAAAAAGGGGGATTTTAGAATATGATATGGATTTTATTGGTTATTGTTTTGATTTGGTGGTTGCTTCGTTCCTATCACAGTACGGTGGCAAGAATGAACGGTGCCAAACAGGATTATCAAAGTGCTTTGACTCATTGGGGTGCAGCTTATCGGAAAAAACCTGATCAGAACAAAGGAATTCAATACGGATATTTACTGTTGCGAAGCGGTGATTTTGAAACGTCGGAGCAGATTTTCAACGAAGTGCTTCAGATGGAAAAGCTGACCGAACAAAATCGCTTACAGGTGGAAATGATGTTGGGATTGGTTGCCTGGAAAAAGGGAAATTCTGATGATGCCATCCGTATTTACGAAGAACTGCATAAGCAAGGAGAAAATACGGTGATTTATGCCAATTTGGGATTTTTGTACCTGCTTCGTGATAAGGCGGAGGACGTGCTTCCGTTTTTGCAACAAGCTTATGAATACAACGATACCAACCCCGGAATTGTTGATAATCTGGCGGAATGCTACATCAGAACAGAACAATGGGATAAGGCAGAAGAATTGCTTGAAAAAGCGGTGAAATTCCCACAACCGATTGCGGAAAATTATTATCATTATGCCGTAGTATTGGAGCATAATAAAGAATATGATGAAGCGCTTTCTTATTATCAAAAAGCAGAAAAAATGGATTTGAACGTTTTATCAGGATTAAATTGCGAAGAAATTCAGAACAAAATAGAACAGTTGGAAGAATTGATAGAAAACGAGGAAGAAGTATGAATACCAATTTGTTGAACAAAATTGAAGAAGAATATACCAGTCTTAGCAAAGGGCAAAAAAGAATTGCTGATTATATCCTGAAGAATTATGATAAGGCTTCTTTTATGACCGCTTCAAAATTAGGAAAATTGGTCGGAGTCAGTGAATCTACCGTGGTTCGTTTTGCTGCTGAGTTGGGCTATGACGGTTATCCCCAACTTCAAAAAGCATTGCAGGAAATTATTCGCGTACGGTTGACTGCGGTGCAACGATTGGAGGTTGCTTCCAATCGTGTGGATGAAGAAAATATTTTGCAAACGGTGCTTACCTCGGATATGGAAAAAATCAAGGTGACATTAGAACAAATTGACCGTTCTGCATTTCAAAAAACGGTAGAAACCATTTTGTCTGCAAAGCATATTTATATTTTAGGTGTTCGCAGTTCTGCGGCTTTGGCATCCTTTTTAGGATTTTATTTTAACCTGATGTTTCAGAATGTCCGTTTAGTTCATACCAGCAGTGTCAGCGAAATGTTTGAACAAATTCTAAATTTGGAGCAAGGTGATGTGGTCATAGGAATTAGTTTTCCCAGATATTCCAAACGAACCATTCAGGCATTACAGTATGCCAAGGACAGCGGTGCAACCGTTATCAGCTTAACTGACAGTAATCATTCGCCTCTCGTTTCTTTGTCAGATATTGCCTTAACCGCAAGAAGTGATATGGTTTCTTTTGCAGATTCTTTGGTGGCACCTCTTTCTTTAATTAATGCATTGATTGTTGCAATCAGTATGCAAAAAAAGGATGAGGTTACCCGAAATTTTGAAAAACTGGAAGAAATTTGGGAAGAATATCATGTTTACGAAAAACCTGCGGAGGAATAAGGTATGGTTGATACCGTAATAATTGGAGGAGGACCTGCCGGCATGATGGCGGCATATGCTGCTTTACAAAAAGGAGAAAAGGTTCTTCTGTTGGAACAAAACAATCGATTGGGAAGGAAATTGCTGATTACAGGAAAAGGCAGATGCAATATTACTAATGATGCGGATATTGGCGATTTTATTGGTCAGGTGCCTGTCAATTCCCGGTTTTTGTATAGCGCTTTTTATAGCTTTACCAATGATCAATTGCTGGACTTGCTTCATGAATACGGATTGGAGACAAAGGTAGAACGTGGCGGTCGTGTATTTCCCGTTTCTGACCGTTCCTCTGATGTGTTAAGAACTTTGCAAAAGCTGATAAGCGGTGCAGAAATCAGATTAAATACCCGTGTCCGTTCAATACTAATCAATGACGGAAAGATAACAGGAGTTTCTCTTTGGGACAAGACTGAAATCAAATGCAATAAAGTGGTTCTTGCTACAGGTGGGATTTCCTATCCTGTTACCGGTTCCCGAGGAGACGGATACAAAATAGCAGAGCAAGTTGGACATTCTGTTGTTTCTCCAAAAGCCTCCTTGGTGCCGTTGGAAACGGAAGAGGAATGGTGTAAAGATTTACAAGGATTATCGTTACGAAACATTGTCGTCAAGGTGACGGATAAACGGGGGAAAGAAGTGTATTCTGATTTTGGTGAAATGGTGTTTACCCATTTTGGTGTTTCGGGTCCCGTTATTTTGTCTGCAAGCTCTCACATCAGAAAAATTGATGGACATCGATTGACAATTGATTTAAAACCTGCATTGTCAGAGGAACAGTTAGATGCAAGGTTGCTTCGTGATTTTCAAACCTACTCGAACCGTGATTTTTGCAACGGTCTTGATGATTTATTGCCGAAAAAACTGATTCCTGTTATTGTTTCGTTATCGGGCATTCCTGAGCATTGTAAAATTCATCAGATTGCAAAGGAGCAGCGACAGGTTTTGGTATCTCTTTGTAAAAGCCTATCTTTGACCCTGACTGCTACAAGACCTGTAGAAGAGGCAATTATCACCTCAGGCGGAATCAATGTAAAAGAAATCAATCCCTCTACCATGGAATCAAAAAAAGTGAGAGGATTGTATTTTGCAGGAGAAGTCATTGATGTGGATGCATATACCGGAGGATTCAATTTGCAGATTGCTTTTTCAACCGGCTTTTTGGCAGGGCAATCATAAAAAATAAGAGGAAAGGAATTTCTATTTATTATAGAATAAGTGATCAAAATGTTATTACACGGCGGAAAAGTATTAAATGAACAATTTCAATGGGAAGAAAAGGATGTCTTGATTTGTGACGGAAAAATCGAAGCATTGTTGCCCCCTAATGAAGACGAAAAAGAGTATGTGGATGTAAGCGGTATGATGATTTTACCGGGATTGGTGGATACTCATATTCACGGTGCAGACGGAACGGATACCATGAGCGGTAATTTTGAACCTATTTCTAAATTTTTGGTTCGTCACGGTGTTACTTCATTTTTACCTACTACTATGACTATGCCTTTGGAGGAAATTCAAAAGGTGATGGATTCAGACAAGACCGTTTCCGGTGCACAAATCTTAGGATTTCATCTGGAAGGACCCTATGTCAATGAAAAATACAAGGGAGCTCAGAATGAAAAGTATATCAAAACCCCTGATTGGGAAGATTTTGATGATGATTCACAAGTAAAAATGTTGACCATTGCACCTGAGCTTGAAGGGTCAATGGAATATATCAAACAAGCCTCGGAACACTTTACCATTGCATTGGGGCACAGTGATTGTGATTACGAAACTGCCTGCCGTGCATTAGAGGCAGGAGCAAGCAGTGTGACCCATCTTTGTAACGCCATGAGAAGCGTTCATCACCGTGAACCGGGACTGCTTGGCGCAGGCTTGGAACAAAAGGGTTTTTATACTCAGGTCATTGCAGACGGGATTCACATTCATCCCGGTATGCTTCGGTTGATTTATCAATGCAAAGGGTCGGACAAAATGGTACTGATTTCCGATGCTATGAGCGCTGCAGGATTACCTGACGGTATTTATGAGTTGGGCGGTCAGACTGTGTATGTCAAAAAGGGAGAAGCAAGAATTGAAGCAGGAAATTTAGCGGGCAGTACCACCAATTTGTGGGATTGTGTTTGCTTGCTTGAAACCATAGGAATTCCCTTTGAGGATGCAGTGAAAATGGCAAGTCTGACACCTGCTAAAATGATAGGTGCTACAGGGAAAGGAGCCGTTGGCGCAGGCTTTGATGCAGACCTGATTGTTACAGATGAAAACAGAATCATCAAAAAAGTAATGGTTGGCGGTGCCTGGGCGGATATTTCCTGATGATTTGACTCATACTACCTTTGAGGTGAAGGGTATGAGACAAATCAGAACGGACCTGGCAATGGAAGCCAGAGAATTTTATTGCGAACAAAATAAAAATCGGGAGCCTGAAGGGGTTCAGATGAGAACCGAGGAACGAGACGGTGTGTTGGTAACCCGTGTGCGGATTGTCAATCACAGGGGAGAGCAGCTGCTTGGAAAACCTGTTGGAAATTATGTGACTTTGGAATGTCCTGAATTGACAACGGGAAATCCTGATGATGCAGAACGAATCAGCAGAATTTTATCTCACGAATTGGGACGGTTGTTGCCCGAACATTGCCAATCGGTGTTTGTAGCAGGCTTGGGAAACTGGAATATCACCCCTGATGCATTGGGACCAAAAACTGCATCAAAGCTTTTTGTTACCCGTCATTTAAAAGAGTTTCTTCCCGAAAGAAGGGATGCAAAAGAGGTTTGTGCCATTTCGCCCGGTGTGTTGGGCTTGACAGGGATTGAAACGGGAGAAATTATAAAAGGAATTGCAGCTTCTCTCAAGCCTGATTGTGTGATTGCCATTGATGCGCTGGCGTCAAGAAAAATGAGCCGTGTCAATACAACCATTCAGCTTTCGGATACAGGAATCAGCCCCGGTGCAGGGGTAGGGAATCATCGGTTTGCCTTGACCAAAGAAAGCATCGGTGTGCCTGTGATTGGAATAGGTGTTCCTACTGTTGTAGACGCGGCAACCATTGCAGGGGATGCGGTGGAATTGTTATTGCAGGCGCTTCACAGTCAATCACAGAAAAAAGAGGAATTACAAAAATTATCTGTTTTATTGGAAAATCCTTATGATGCTTTGCGGGAGGTGCTTCACAAGGAAAACCTGATTGTGGCACCAAAAGATGCGGATTTTGCCCTTTCGGCTGTGTCAAATATCTTGGCATCGGGACTTAATCTGACCTTTCATCCTGATTTTACTTATCAGGAATTGTTGCAATTGCAAAATTAATCATCCGCCATCGAAAGAAATCACAAAAAGAATCTGATTTTCACTCCCCGATTTGGGGAGTTTGTTTTTTGATTAGGGGTTGAAAAAATTGTTATTTTGTGTTATACTTTATCATGGTGTAAATTTTTGTAAAGTTGAGGAATAAAAATGCTAAAAAAATTATTTGCTCCCACGGATATGACGGTGGGAAGCCCTTGGAAAGGGATTGTGATGTTCACTCTTCCCATGCTGATTGGTAACATTGCTCAGCAATTGTACAGTACGGTAGACAGTATTGTAGTAGGGAAGTACATAGGGGATAATGCCCTTGCCTCTGTAGGAAGTACCCTTCCTATCCTGAATATGCTTTTGGTATTGTTTATCGGCATTTCGGCAGGTGCAACCATCATGGTGTCCCAGTATTTCGGAGCGAGAAACAGAGAAAGCTTATCCTTTACTGTAGGAAACAGTATTACTGTTACTGCCATTGCATGTTTGCTGTTGATTTTGGTGGCAACACCCTTAATCAGACCCGTTTTGATTTTGTTAAACACACCTGACTCTATTTTAGAGGGTTGTGTTGATTATCTGACCATTTCTCTTGTAGGCATTGCAGGGATGGCATATTATAATATTTTGAGCGGTATTATCCGTGGCTTGGGCGATTCTTTTTCTACCTTGATTTATTTGTTGATTGCAACGGTAATTAATATTGTACTGGATATTTATTTTGTGGCAAGTCTGAACATGGGCGTTGCCGGGGTTGCATTGGCAACGGTGATTGCCCAAGGAATTTCTTCTGTTCTTTGTCTGATTAAATTATCCAAAATGACGGAATATTTTGATTTTGGATTTCGTTGTTTGAAACCAAAAAAATCCTTTGTGGTGACCTTGATTCGGTTGGGACTTCCTTCCGGATTGACTCAGGCAATTTTTTCTTCTGCTATGATTGTTGTACAATCCCTGACCAATCAGTTTGGAGAATTGTTTATTGCAGCAAATGTGGTGATTATGAGAGTAGACGGATTTGCCATGATGCCAAACTTTTCCTTCGGTACTTCTCTTACTACTTATGCAGGACAAAATGTGGGAGCGGGACTTTATGACCGTGTTTCCAAAGGTGCGAAACAGGGAACACTTCTTGCGGTTCTTTGCTCTTCCGTTATTACAGGAGCGATCCTACTTTTCGGAAAAAGCTTGATGGGAGTGTTTACCGATACTGCTGAATTGGTGGAAATGAGCTATCGCTTAATGAAAATTTTAGCGGTAGGCTATATTGCAGTAGCGGTAACTCAAAGCTTATCCGGTATTATGCGCGGAGCAGGGGATACCATGACGCCTATGTGGATTTCTCTGATTACCACAGTTGTAATTCGTGTTCCTGTTGCTTATGGAATTTCATATCTTACCAGAACGGCAGAACTTCCTGTGGGACGTTGCGAATGTATTCAGATTTCATTACTTGCTTCCTGGGTGCTTGGTGCATTGTTGACGTTGCTTTTCTATCGTCTGGGTAAGTGGAAAACCAAAGCCATTCAATAAAATCTGATGAAGTGGTGTAGTAAAATTATTTTGTTACACCCTTTTTTATTGCAAATGTAACAAAGATATTATACATTTCTTGTTTAAAGTGCCAAAATGAAGAAATTTGTAAAAATTGCTTGAAAAAAAAGGAAAAATAGTGTAAAATGGAAGTGTAAAAATATTTTAATGAGGAGTGAAATCTCAATGGAAAAGTTTTTCAAAATCAAAGAGCGCGGAAGTAGCGTTCGCACCGAAATCATTGCAGGTATTACTACATTCTTGGCAATGGCGTACATTTTGGCAGTTAATCCCGGTATGCTGGGAGATATCCCGGATGGTCCGGGTGCACCTGCAATTTTCATGGCTACAGCATTATCTGCTGCAATTGCCACTATTTGTATGGCATTCTTTGCCAACTATCCCGTAGCATTGGCTTCAGGTATGGGACTAAATGCGTTCTTTACCTACACAGTTTGTTTGACTATGGGCTACTCTTATAAGGTAGCACTTACCTCTATCTTGATTGAAGGTATTATCTTTATGATTTTGTCTTTGTTCAAGTTTAGAGAAGCTTTAGTAAACAAAATTCCCAAGAATCTGAAACTGGGGATTACTGCAGGAATCGGTTTGTTTATCACAATCATTGCTTTAATCAATGCAGGTGTGGTTGTTAACAACGATTCTACATTGGTAGGTCTTGGTGATTTAGGCTCTCCTCAGGTTGCTCTTGCAATTATTGGTTTGCTGATTATTGGTGTTTTACACCATTATAAGGTTAAGGGCGATATTCTGATTGGTATCCTCGCAACTTGGGTGCTGGGCATTATTGCTCAATTGGCAGGATGGTATGTTGTAGACCCGGCAAATGAAGTATATTCCTTGATTCCTTCTCTTTCATGGGATGCAATCAAGGCAAACTTTGCATCTCCGGCTTTGTTCCAATTTGACTTTGGTTTTATCAAGAGTAACTTTATGGGTTTTGCGGTTGTTTTGTTTACATTCTTGTACACCGATATTTTTGACACAGTAGGTACACTGATTGGTGTTGCTCAGAAAGGAAATCTTCTGGATGAAAATGGTAATCTTCCGAAAGCAGGCGGAGCGTTGATGGCCGACGCAGTAGGTACGGTTGCCGGTGCATGTTTGGGTACTTCAACTGTTACAAGTTACGTTGAATCCAGTGCAGGTGTTTCTGCAGGCGGAAGAACCGGTTTGACAGCTTTAACGACTGGTATCTTGTTCTTGATTGCGATTCCTCTTGCTCCTATTTTCTTGGCTATTCCCGGTTTTGCAACCACACCTGCAATGTTGTTTGTTGGATTGTTGATGCTCTCTGCTGTGAAGGATGTTGACTTTGATGGCGATGTTGCTGATACCATCGGTGCATTTCTGGCAATCGTTATGATGCCTATGACTTATTCTATTGCAAATGGAATCATGTTCGGCATGCTGGCATGGGTAATCCTGAAAGTTCTCATTGGTAAAATTAAGGATATCAGCGGTGTAATGTGGATTTCCGTTGCATTGTTTGTACTCTACATTGTATTAAAGGTAATGGGACTTGCATAAGAATCAATGATAAATAAAAAGAGTCATCTAATTAATGATGGCTCTTTTTTGTACCCGTTAAATAAAATGATATGTTAAAATCCTCCGAGACGTTTCAGTAACATTAGAAAGAAGAAAATGGTAAATAGTGCTGCCGTGGATGACCAAACCACAATTTGACTTGCCAGCTCTGTATCGCCATCCATTTCTTGTGCCATCACAAAGGAAGAAACAGCAGTAGGAGATGCGTACATTGCCAGAAAAGTGATTATGAATATTCCACGAAAACCTAAAGCAAAGCCGATGGTAAGCATAACAATCGGCAAAATGATCAATTTTGCCATCAGTACCGTAATTAACTGTTTCAACGAATTTTTTGATCCTGAAAAATGGAAGGATGCACCCAATAAAAAGAGAGCAAGTGGCGTTGCTACTGATGACATGGATTTTATCGCATAGTCAATTAATGTTGGAACAGGAAGTTTTGAGAGTAAAATTATCATCCCAAGCAGAGACGATAAAATCAGAGGGTTAGTAATAATTCCTTTGCAGATTTTTTTGAAATCTGGGGAACCGCCTCTGCAAATCTCTAATGCAATAACAGAAAGAACATTAAATAGCGGCACGATAACTGCAATCATAATCGCTGTTGCACCTACCTCATTCGGACCGCATAGAGAGGTTGCAAGGGGGAGACCAAATAACACAAAATTACTGCGAAACATTCCCTGTATCATCACGCCTTGCTTTCTTGTATCCTTTTCGGTGCAACGGACAAATAAGAAAAATAAAACAGCGCTGATTAAAACACCGCAAATTCCAATTGTCATAAAACGTTGATCGAATACACCTTTGATATCGGATTGATAGATGTTTCGGCAAAGCAAAAGAGGGAGGAAAAAGCGAAAAACAACCTTGTTCATTCCTTTGACTGTATGTTCATCAATTGTTTTGAATTTTTTAAGTATGTATCCTGCCGCCATTGGAAAAAATAGAGGTGCAATGGCGGATAATGCTAATATAAAATCGTTCATAATCAACCCTTCTTATTTTTTGTCAAATGCTTGACATAATTGTTTCATCAGTTCACGAATAGGAAGGTTTTGAGGACAAATTTCCTCGCATGCTCCACACGCTATGCAATCACCGGCTTTTCCGTTTTTCTGGGTATGAACCCAATAATAGTAGTCGGCATTCCAATTTTTCCAAAGTTCTTTGTTGTTCATGCAGGAAAATAAATCAGGAATCAGAATGTTTTTTGGACAACCGTCAACACAATAACGACAACCTGTACAAGGGATTAAATTTTTCGAATGAAAAATATGACACACTTGATCAATCGCTTCTTGTTCTGCTTTGTTTAATGGTTGAAAATTTTTCATGTAAGTTGTATTTTCACGGACCATCTCTACGCTGCTCATTCCTGACAATACCATCATAATTCCATCAAAGCCGGCAGCAAAACGAATGGCATAGCTTGCGGCACTTCCGTTTTTTAATTCATCAAAAATTGCTTGTGCCGGAGCGGGCAGATTTGCAAGACTTCCACCTTTGACAGGTTCCATGACAATAATTGGTTTTTGAAATTTGCGGCAAACTTCATAACATTTTCGGGATTCTACGGAAGGATCTTCAAAATCGGCATAGTTAAACTGGATTTGAACCACTTCAATTTCCGGATGTTCCCGTAAAATCTTTTCCAGCATGCTTGCCTTATCGTGAAACGAAATGCCAAGATGTCTGAATTTTCCTTCTTCTTTTAAGGCGAGTGCAGTTTCGTATGCATGGCAATTTTGAAACTTTTCGTATAATTCTTTATTTTGTGAATGCATGAGGTAAAAATCAAAATAATCCACACCACACGCTTTTAATTGACTTTCGAATAAGGGGCGTATTTCTTCTTCGCTGGAAAAAAAGCTTGTTGATAATTTGTTTGTTAAAACAAAGCTTTCTCTCGGATAACGTTTGACGAGGCATTCTCGTAATGCAATTTCGCTTTTTTGATTCAAATATCCTTTTGCAGTATCAAAATAATGGAATCCGTTTTCCATGAAAACATCAATCATTTGGCAAAATATTTTATGGTCAACATCATCGCCATCCATGGGCATTCTCATACAGCCGAATCCCAATTTGCCTTTTATATTTTTCATTGTCCGATTCCTCCTGTAAATTAGATTTGTTATCATTATATCACAAAAAAGGAACAACGGCAAGCTTTTCTCTGAAATGTTTTGCATAGTGTTTCTGTAGTTGTCAAACATATGTTACATCAACAGCAAAAAAATAATATATAGTTTTCCTTAAACCCCATAGCTATCCATAAAAGCAAATTATGAGGAATGTCAATAGTGTGAAGCATTTATCTTGCTATTTACATTCCGATGAATTTGCTTTATAATCATATATGGGGTGTTTGCCTATTTTCTTATACTCTTTCCATACTTCCATTGGCGATAGATAGTTATATTTCCGCTGATACATATTCTGATACTTTCTCAGCCATACTTTTCCTTGTTCTCTAAGGTCATTTAAATCATAAAAGCTTAATCGTGAATAGAAAAATTTATCATCTGTTCTATGGCTGCGTTCTACCCTGCCATTATGCCACGGTGTCGCAGGTTTCGTCAACTTATGTTCTATCCCTTCTATATGCATATATTGGTCTATCAAAACTGTTTTATAGCTTCCTTCAGGCTTTATTGTAGTTATAAATCTCTTTGTATTCTTGTTATACTTTCCATGATGGGGAACTTTGAGAAAATCATACTGTCTGCCGAATGTTGAAAGGACTTCGGTAAGCCGTTCAGCTTCAGCGTCACCTGCGAAGAGAAAAGTATTCTCCCCGTGAGTTGCAGATATCACTAACGAAAAATCATTATCGTCCTCGACATAACTTTTCTTTTTCGGTATTGATATTTCAAACAAGACATCATCCAGAGCGAAAACGGTATCCTCTGTCAATGAAGTTACAGTTAAATTTTTACTGTCGACAGTTTCCATATATTTTTCATATTCATCATTGTTTCCTTCATAATCGGGAACGAGGATATTACTTGCAGTTACATTTTCCGCTACCTCGGGGAACCCACCCACATGGTCTTTGTCAAAATGGGTGATGAAAAGATAATCTATATTGGAAACACCTTTTTCCTGCAATGATAGTTTCGTAAGAGGGGTAGCAGGAAGAATTACATCCTGATAATTTCATCAGGTAACAAAGGATACGAAATTCATATACATCGAGTCTCGAGTCATTTATAAATTCGTTAGGTATAATAGTGAAGTTTCCATTTGGTTTCATTAAAGTTTTCCTCCTTAAATTCAAAAAAACACAGAGTAGAAATTTTTACTCTGTGCTTTGGAATTGATATTGAATTTAGGGTGAGGGTTCAAATCTTTCAAAAATACTATTGACAGTAACAAATTTGTCCTCGAAAAATTTTGAACTAAAAACCTCGAAAAACCGCATGAAAAAGCGTGATGACACTACTGACAGTAATATCATCACGCTACTATGGTGGAAGCGAGGGGAGTCGAACCCCTGTCCGAAAATAAATCCACGCAACTTTCTCCGGGTGGAGCGAAACATCAACATTCCCTTACCAACAACCGGTTTCGCGCGCTTGTTGGTTTGGTAGCTTCATTGTTCATGCCGAGGGCAAAGCTTACCTCGGTCACGTTGACCGCTTCATGACATTCTATCCCAAGTCGCGGTAGTCAAGGGTAGAACGTCCGCCTGTAATGAGGCGGAATGCAGCGTTACGCTGCTACTAATTCTCTATTAGCGTTTAATTTTAAAAATTCCAGATTTTAAAGTGGCTCCGGACCACTACCCGCTTATCACGCTTCACTATCCCCGTCGAAACCCTTACGCCCCCAGGGATTACTATTATTATACCACAATTTTAAGAAAATAACAAGTGGTAAATTATCTATTTTTTAAGGCGCGTTCCATTTGACGTTTTGCATCGTGTTTTGCTTGTGTATCACGTTTGTCGTATAGCTTCTTGCCTTTTGCAACCGCTAACTCCACTTTGATACGAGCGCCACTGAAATAAAGGCTTAAAGGAACCAAAGTATATCCCTCTTGTTTTACAAGCCCAAACAATTTGTTAATTTCCCGTTTGTGCAACAGTAATTTTCTGGGTCGCAACGGGTCACGATTAAAAATATTTCCTTTTTCATACGGACTGATGTGCATTCCAAGAATAAACGCTTCTCCGTTTTTAATTTCAACATAGGAATCCTTTAGGTTACCTGCTGCGGCGCGAAGAGACTTTACTTCTGTGCCGCACAGTTCGATTCCTGCTTCTATGGTTTCTATGATGAAATAATCGTGTCTCGCTTTCTTGTTCTGAAGTATGATTTTTTCGCTCATAATTTATTCCATTCCTTTTGCTTCGCTCAAGGCACAAACAAGTAATGAAAATGTTGCACCTTGTCTCCTTTTGTGATATAATCTTTTTTAGGAATAGCAATATACTACAGAGCACGAGAGGAGAAGTGGCGAATTTATTTCGACCC
>SVJP01000016.1 GCA_015068925.1 Oscillospiraceae bacterium | reverse complement strand
CACTGCAATATTCCTCCTTATAGCCTCTCAAAGCATCCAACGCTCTTTGAGAAATGGCTTCATTTTTCTCACGTTTTCCTCTGATTCGCGCATTCAGCGAAGGCAACAAACCAAAGTTAATATTCATAGGCTGAAACTGGGTAACGGATTGGTTACTCACATAATGAGCCAACGCACCAAGCGCCGTTTCCTGAGGTAAGGGGGGTAATTCCTTTCCCTTCAGCCTTGCACCGCAAAACAGTCCTGCAGTCAATCCGGACGCGGCAGATTCCGCATATCCTTCCACCCCTGTCATTTGTCCTGCAAAATACAGGTTTTCTTTTGTTTTCAACCGATAAGAATCATCCAATAATTTGGGTGAATTCAAAAAGGTATTCCGATGCATTACACCATAACGGACAAATTCTGCATGTTCAAGACCGGGGATCATGGAAAATACTCTCTTTTGCTCTCCCCATTTCAAGTTGGTCTGGAATCCTACAATATTGTACAAAGTACCTGCACCGTCATCCTGCCTGAGCTGCACCACAGCATAAGGGGGTTCCTCGCTATGAGGATTCCGTAACCCTACAGGCTTCAAGGGACCGAACAGCATGGTTGCTTCTCCCCGTTTTGCCATTGCTTCAATGGGCATACAGCCTTCGAACACACTACCCTTTTCAAATTCCTTCAACACCGCTGTCTCAGCACCGATCAACTCGATATAAAAACGGTCATATTCTTCTTTTGTCATAGGACAATTTAAGTAGTCCGCATCTCCTTTATCATAACGGGAAGCACGAAACACCTTTGTCATGTCAATCGAATCGAATGCAACAATGGGTGCTGCCGCATCATAAAAATGAAGATAATCCTCCCCTGTCAACCGACTGATTTCAGGAATCAATCCGTCTGATGTAAGAGGTCCTGTTGCAACAATGACAGGCTCCTCTATGGGAAGCTTTGTCACCTCTTCTGATACCACTTCAATCAAAGGATGGGAACGGATGGTATCCGTAATTTCTTGCGAAAATGCTTCTCTGTCTACCGCCAATGCTCCTCCTGCAGGAACACGATGCTTGTCCGCACTTTTCATGACAAGAGAATTCATTTCACGCATTTCCTGTTTTAACAACCCAACCGCATTGGAAAGAATATCTGCCCGAAGGGAGTTACTGCAAACCAATTCTGCAAATTTATCGCTATGATGAGCAGGAGAATATTTTTGGGGCTTCATTTCACAAAGGCGAACGGAAATCCCCATATTTACCAGTTGCCATGCCGCCTCGCATCCTGCAAGACCGGCACCGATGACATGAACCGTCATCATTCTCCGCCCCTCTCAAAATCACATTTTCCGCAGTATTGTTTTTTCTTTTTTCCTATTTTTTTATCAAACAAGCTGCCTCCGCACTTAGGGCAATGCTCTTTTGTGGGCTGATCCCATGTCACAAAATCACAGGTTGGATTGGATTCACAACCAAAATATTTCTTGCCCTTTTGGCTCTTTTTCTCCAATACTCTTCCGCCGCATTTGGGACATAGGGCTCCTGTATCAACCACAATGGTTTTGGTATTGCGACACTCAGGAAATCCGGGACACGCCAAGAATTTTCCGAACCGTCCCATTTTATACACCATGGTTCTGCCGCATTTATCACATATTACATCAGATTCTTCATCTGCAATGGTGACTTTTTCCATTTCTTTTTCCGCACTGGTCAAATCCTGTTCAAAGGGGCCATAAAAATCCTTCAAAATTCGAACCCAATCGGTGGAGCCTTCTTCTACCTGGTCGAGCTGACTTTCCATATTCGCGGTAAATTTCACATCAACAATACTCTTAAAGTACTGCTTCATCAAATCTGTCACTACAATTCCCAACTCGGTAGGTTTTAATACCTTTCCTTCTCGCACTACATATCCACGTTGTAAAATCGTAGAAATGGTAGGAGCATAGGTACTGGGTCGACCGATTCCGTTTTCTTCGAGAGCTTTTAACAATGCTGCTTCGCTGTATCGCTGAGGAGGTAAGGTGAAATGCTGCTTGGAATTTAATGTTTCCTTTGTCAATACATCTCCTTCCACCAGTTCAGGCAGTTTTACATCCTTATCCTGTTCATCCTCATCCCGCTTGGAGGGATCTACTGCTTCCTGATACAATACCATAAAACCCGCAAACCGTTGTTTTGAGCCGTTGGCACGGAAAATATAATCATTGGCTGTAATTTCAGCAGAAATGGTATCATACACAGCTGCTTCCATCTGGCTTGCCACAAACCGTTCCCAAATCAGCTTGTACAACTTATACTGATCGGCAGGCAAGGTTTTCTTCAACTGGTCAGGTGTAATGGAAACCATACTGGGACGAATGGCTTCATGAGCATCCTGTGCATTGTTTTTGGATTTATACACCCGCGGTTTTTTGGGAAGATAATCATCTCCGTATTGATTCTGAATATATGCCCTTGCTTCTGCCTGCGCCTCTTCTGAAATACGAAGGGAATCTGTTCTCATATAGGTAATCAAACCAACCAGACCAATGCCCTCTACTTCAACCCCTTCATAGAGTTGCTGCGCTGCAGACATGGTTTTCTTTGCAGTATATCCATACTTTTTTGAAGCCTCCTGTTGCAGAGAGCTTGTAATAAAGGGTGGCACGGGCGACTTGGTCTTTTTGGCTTTCTTAATAGAAGATACCACATATTCAGCACCTTCTAAGCCCTGTAATACTTCCTCTACCTGTTGTTTGTTTTCTAACTCAATTTTACCCTTCTTATCTCCGTAAAAACGAGCAGGGAATGAAGTTTTTCCCTTTTTCAAATCTGCGATTAAAGACCAGTATTCTTCAGGAATAAACTGCTCAATTTCCGCTTCACGGTCCACTACCAGACGGGTTGCCACAGACTGAACACGACCTGCACTCAAACCTTTTTTTACCTTTTTCCAGAACAAGGGGCTAATCTGATAACCAACCACTCTGTCCAGCACTCTTCTCGCCTGCTGGGCATTGACCAAATCTTCATTGATTTTACAAGGTTGCTTCACAGCTGCTTTGACTGCATTTTTCGTAATCTCATTAAAGGAAATCCGACATTCGGAATCCTGATCAATCTGCAATAAATTTGCCAGATGCCATGAAATTGCTTCTCCTTCACGGTCAGGGTCAGTTGCCAAATACACTTTATCAGCATTTTTCGCATCGCGCTTTAATTTGCTGAGCAATTCCCCTTTTCCTCGAATGGTAATATACTTGGGTTCAAAATCGTTTTCGATATCAACCCCCAACTGACTTTTTGGCAAATCACGCAAATGTCCCATGGAGGCTACGACTTTATAATTTTTTCCTAAATATTTTGTAATGGTTTTTGCTTTTGCAGGTGATTCCACAATCACCAAATACTTTGCCATTGTTCTCCTCCTATCTTAATGGGTTATGATAGCAATCGGTAGACATCGCCACCTAAATTCATCACTAACCCTTTTATTTCCATCATCATAAGTGCAGACAGAACCTGAGGTCCCGGAAGCTCGGAATACTCGGTCAAATCGTCAACAAACAACTGTCCGTGAAACTGCAATACCTCTGCAATTTTTCGTTCTGCAGGAGGCAATCCGTCCAAATTCAATTCATTTTTTTCTTCATTGGGCGTTTGTACAACCTCCCAATGAAACACTTCATAAATATCAGTAGGACTCATCACAGGATGAGCACCTTCCATCAGCAACCGGTTACTTCCCACATGATTTTGAGAATAAATACTTCCCGGAACTGCAAACACTTCTTTATTTTCTTCCAATGCCCGATGGGCAGTAATCAATGCACCGCTTGATTTGGGTGCTTCCACAATCAGGGTTCCTTCAGACAACCCTGCCATAATTCTGTTACGAATGGGAAAATGATATCCTAAAGGTCGGGAACCCGGTGGAAATTCACTTATAATCAAGCCATTCTTGGAAATTTTCTCCATCAATGCTCCATTATGAGCAGGATACACCACATCCACACCGCAACCCAATACTGCAATAGTCGGTGTAGGGCCTTCGGATGCTCCTTTATTTGCATAATAATCAATCCCCTCCGCCATGCCGCTGACTACAGTAATGCCATGCTGTGACATCTGTGATGCAAACTCATATGCGGTTTTATTTCCTTCCTTAGTGGATTTTCTGGTTCCTACAATGGTAAACATCATACATTGTGAAAAATCAGGAATCGTTCCTTTATAATAGAGCACCAAGGGAGGACTGAAAATTTCTTTCAACTGCTCAGGATAGCGAGAATCCTCATAGGTTAAAATTCCAACCCTACGCTCTTCACACTGCTTCAAAATTTTTTCTGCTTGCTTCAGGCTTTTGTTACACAATGCACGAGCTTGTTTTTGCCCAATCTCGCCCATTTCCCGTAATGTATCACGATTTGCCAATTCATATACTTCTTTGGCTGAACCAAAATATTCCAATACGGGCTTGACATACCGATCCTCAGCACCCAAGCCTTCTGCCAACCAAATCCAATATAATTCTTCCATTGTTTTCACCCAATCAAGCATTTAGTAATTTCTTTGACGAAAGGCTTCGTATGCCGCAACGCCAAAAGCAACCGCCGCATTTAAAGACTCACTTTGCCCTACCATTGGAATTTTAATTTTTTCCTGTGCCGCTTCCAGAACGGCTTTACTCACACCATGGGCTTCATTTCCCACCACCAATGCAAAGGGTTCGGAAAAATCAAAATCATACAGGGAAACAGAATCCTGCAAATCCGCACATACGAGGCGAAAATCGGAAAGTTGTTCCACATTTTCTGCCTTTACAATGGGCAAATCAAACAGAGCTCCCATGGTAGAACGAACGACCTTCGGACTGTACACATCCACACAATCCCCTAACAAAATCACACCACCAAACCCTGCAGCATCAGCAGTACGAATGATGGTTCCGAGATTGCCGGGATCACGCAAGCCGTCACATACCGCAACGGGTTTCTGCTTATCAAGCGAACCAAGCTCCGCCTCCGGCTTTTTTGCCACGGCGATGATTCCCTGGGAATTGCAGGTATCAGACATGTGAGATAAAATGTTATCCTCCGTCTCAAAACATTCCAAGGCGGTCATACCTTGTTCGAAATACTCATGACGGGCGAACACCCATTGCAGAGCAACTCCCTTTTTCAAGGCATCAAACACAAGTCGTTCCCCTTCTAATAGAAACAAACCTGTTTTCTCACGGTAACTTTTTTTCAGAAGCTTTTTGGTTTCGGTCACCTTACGGTTATCCCGACTTGTAATTTTTTTCACCGTCAACCTTATCGCTCCTCTTATCTTTACAGGATTAGCCCTCGGCGCATTTTTTGCACCGAAGGCTTTCAATAAAATTTTAGACCCGCCAATACAACGGATCTAAAAATTCGGTTCCTATTACAGGCTTGCTTTTGCAGTTTCAACCAATTTAGCAAAACCTTCAGCATCATGAATTGCCAGTTCAGAAAGCATTTTACGGTTCATTACGATACCTGCCTTCTTCAGACCGTTCATGAAAGTAGAGTAGTTCATACCGTTCATCTTAGCAGCTGCACTGATACGTGCAATCCACAATTTTCTGAACTCTCTTTTCTTTTGCTTTCTTCCAACATATGCGAAAGCCAGAGATCTCATTACTGCCTGGTTCGCAATTCTGTATTGCTTACTTTGAGCGCCTCTGAAACCTTTTGCAAGCTTCAATACTTTCTTATGTCTTTTTCTGGTGGCCATAGCACCTTTTACTCTTGCCATTTTGTTCTCCTCCTATTCGGCTTATTTGTAAGGAATCAATTTCTTTACAGTTGCTGCGTTTGCAACACTTGCATAACCCGGCTTACGCAGACCTCTTTTTCTCTTAGTAGATTTCTTGGTCAGAATGTGACTGCGAAATGCTTTTCCTCTTTTTACTTTACCGCTTTTTGTAAGAGAAAAGCGCTTAGCTGCACCTCTGTGAGTTTTAATCTTAGGCATTTTAATAACTCCTTCCCTTGCTTAAATTTTTTAAATATCAGCCTCTGCTAATCAATTTATTTTTGAGCAGTAGGCGCAATAAACATTACCATATTTCTGCCTTCCATTTTGGCAGGGCGATCGATAACACCGAATCCCTCTACACCATCTTTAAATCTATCGAGCAAGGTTTTCCCTAATGCAGTATGTTGCATTTCCCGTCCGCGGAAACGAACTGCAACCTTTACCTTATCTCCCGACTTTAAGAATTTCAGTGCATTGTTCAGCTTGGTTTCAAAATCGTGAGTATCAATAGAGGGTGACAGACGAACTTCTTTCACTTCTGCAACCTTCTGATTCTTTCTTTGTTCCTTTTCCCGTTTTGCAAGTTCGAATTTATATTTACCATAATCCATAATCTTACAAACAGGCGGTTTTCCTTGAGGAGCAATCATAACCAAATCCAAATCTTTTTCCGCTGCCAGTTTTTTCGCAGCTGTACCGGTCATAATTCCCAACTGATCGCCGTCAGGTCCAATTACTCTGACTTCTTTCTCACGAATATCCTCGTTCATTATCAATTCCTTGCTAATAACAGTACACCTCCCAAAAAATAAAAAACAGACAAGTCCTTTACTTGCCCGTCCAAATGAAACAACGACACACCAATCCCGTGTGCATCTATCATTATTTACCCGGACGAACAAAATCGTAAAGGTGAGAAACTGCTGTTTCTGCTTGATTTCTTAAATAGTTTACCATAGTTTTTCATTATTGTCAAGACTTTTTTTCATTTTTTATCAGGAAATAAATAAATTTTAGTAATAACTCTGCCATTTCTTCTCTATGTTCAATTCCGAGATGAGAAAATACACTTAAAAGCTCAGAATCAGGTTTAAGAAGCTTATCTCTTACTAAAAGGTACCATTCCCCATATTCTAAACGAAATTGCTGATAGCCTAATGTCCTGATTTTACTTCTTTCTGTCTCACTCAGATGTTTCACTATTGTTTCTATTTTATCAATTAACATCATTTTTCTCCAATTTTTTAGATATAAAATAGATCTATTTTAAACATTATATCATAAATTAGATATAAAATAAAGTAAAAATAAATTTATTTTATAGTTAAAAGGAGGCTATTATGAAAAACGAATCCGTCAAAAGCGTATCAATCAGAATCCCTGTTTCCCTTTTAGAAGAGCTACGGTTTGTTTCTGATTACGAAGGCAGAAGCATCAACAGTCAAGTGCTTTATCTGATCCGACAATGTATTTCAGACTTCAAAGAAAAACACAATTCATAAGATACTAAAACCGACCTACGAATATTCTTAGAAGGTCGGTTCATGTTTATTAAGGTATAATTAGCGTTGTTTTTTCTTCATCCGAAAGCATTTTATTCTTGAATTTTTTACAACTTAATGATATAATAAATGTAATAAATGCACAAGCATTTATTATATGCCTACCGGCAAGGATTTTATGCCCGTGCGATTTTTTCCTCGCATTGCTTCGGAAACGCACTTGGGCAATTATACCAAATTTCTTCGAAATTATGGTATAATAAAAGAAAGACTTGATTCTATATAATAATTTTTAAGGTGGAATAACCATGAACCTCATTCATTACGAACATAATCACGCATTTCATCATCAAGATCTGTGTCCTTTTCACCTTGGTCTCATTCAGCAGGAGAAAAACACAGTTTGTAACTGGCATAAGAAAATTGAAATAATGCTGGTGAAACAAGGATGCGGTTTTATTCAATATGGTGCAAAGAAATATCCCCTTCGCGAAGGAGATTTATTTGTGATAAACTCAGAAGCAATTCACCACACCTATAGTGATGAGAAAATCAGTTTTCATTTTATCATCATAGGAGAGGAATTTTGTGCTGAAAACGGAATTGATGTGGAACAAGTGAAATTTGAAGAAAAAATTGAAGATGAAAACACGGTTCGATTATTCCATCACATGATATCAGAAATCACCGAGGCTAAAATTCATAAGAAATTTCCCTATCTGACAAGGGCAAGAATTTCTGTACTCATGTTATTGGCAGATTTATGTACCAATCACTTAGCAAACCAAACAGAAACATCATCGAATTCTGCTCAATCTGAGCAACATGTAAAAAAAGCCATGCTTTATTTAAATGAGCATTATACCGAGCCATTCTGTTTAGAAACATTGGCAGATCATCTTGGACTCAACAAGTTTTATCTTACCAGAATCTTCAAAAAACAAACCGGTCAAACTCCTCTCACTTATACAAATATGCTTCGTTGCAAGCAAGCAGAATATGCTCTTTCAAAGGGGATGAATATAACAGAAGCCGCATACGACTGCGGCTTTGAAAGTCTTTCTTATTTTTCCAGAATCTATAAAAAGATTCGAGGAATTTCTCCCACACAATTCAAAAAAAACAACTTAATTCTTTGATTATCGTCTTTCCTTCAGTTCACGGAATACATCCTCATAGGTCACACCACGTTCCGCAAGCAAAACAGTCAAGTGATAAAAAAGGTCTGCAGTTTCTGCGGCAATTTCTTCTTTATCGCTGTTTTTTGCAGCCAAAATGGTTTCTACACACTCTTCCCCAACCTTTTTGGCAATCTTATCAAGTCCTGCATCCAACAAATAATTGGTATAAGAACCGGGTTGAGGGTCTTGTTGTCTGTCCAACACCACACCATAAAGTTCTGTCAGCATATTTGCTGTTTCTGAAGCTGCTTCATTCCAATTCCCTTCTTCATACTTCCGATAAAAACAGGATTTTTTACCGGTATGACAAGCCGCACCTGTTTGCTCTACCCGAATCAATAAGCAATCTCCGTCACAATCAAGGCGAATGGATACCACCTTCTGAATATTACCGGAAGTATCCCCTTTTCTCCAACGTTCCTGACGGCTTCTGCTGTAAAATACCGTTCTTCCTGTTTCCATGGTTTCCTGCAAGGTTTCCTCGTTCATGTACGCAACCATCAGTACTTCATCTGTTGCCTCATCTTGAATAACCGCAGGAATCAACCCGTTTTCATCATATTTTATCATATTCTTCATCCTTTCAATGCATTTACTGCTTCTGTTAAATTAATTGTTTTCTGATAGAGTGCTTTTCCAATAATCGCACCTGCAGCCCCTGTTTTTTGAATGCATTCCAAATCCTTCTGACTTGCAACGCCTCCCGAGGAAATAATTCCTACCGTTGGAACTGCATTTACCATAGCCGACAATCCCTTTAAATTTGGTCCGCACATCATACCATCCGTATCAATATCTGTGTAGATAATATGTTTGACACCAATTTGTTCCATTTCTTTTGCAAAGGTAACTGCATCCGTATCACTAACCTCCAGCCAACCGGAAACTGCAACTGCTCCATCCTTGGCATCAATTCCAACGGCAATTTTATCACCATATTTCTGAACTGCCGAACGGACAAATTCAGGATTTTTCAAAGCTGCCGTTCCTAAAATCGCACGCTCCACTCCCATGGAAAAATACCGTTCCAATTGTTCCATGGAACGAATGCCTCCGCCCAATTCCACAGGAATATTCAATGCCTTTACAATCCCTTCAATCACGGCAACATTTTTTGAAATTCCATCCTTTGCACCATCCAAATCAACCAAATGCAAAAATTCCCCACCCATGTTTTGCCACATCAAAGCAGTTTCCACGGGGTTTTCAAAATATACGGTTTTTTGGTCAAAATCCCCTTTTTTCAGTCGCACACAACAACCATCTTTTAAATCTATTGCAGGATACAGTATCATTCAATCAGTCCTTTCAACTTGTTCACAACGTCCAAAATCCGTTCCCGTTCCAGCTTGGCACTGACACGGTTGACCACCAATCTTGCAGATAAATCACAAATGGTTTCCAATACCTCCAAACCGTTTTCCTTTAATGTTGCACCGCTTTCTACAATGTCAACAATCACTTCACTAAGACCTGTCAAAGGTGCCAGTTCTACAGATCCATTCAGTTTAATAACTTCGATGGTCTGACCCTTTTTAATCTGAAAATAATTTTTTGCAATATGGGGATATTTGCTTGCCACACGAAGATTGTGAGAGGTATGCAGTTGATCAGCCATACTGGGAGGTCCCGCCACCGCCATACGGCAAGCACCGAACTTCAAATCCAGCATTTCATATAAATTCCTGCCTTCCTCAAGCAAGGTATCCTTTCCCACGATTCCCATATCTGCCGCACCATATTCCACATAAACGGGAACATCGGATGCCTTTACAAGAATAAACTTAAATTTATGGGTTTCATCCGTAAAAATCAATTTTCTTGTTTTGGTTTTCATTTCGGCACAGTCAAATCCCAACTGTTCAAAAAGGCTGATGGCAAAATCAGCAAGCCGTCCCTTTGCCAATGCTACTGTAATATATTTCATAAGAGCACGCCTCCTTCCACAAGCTGTTCTTTTCCTGATACCATGTCACACTTGGTCACACCTCTTTCATCACAACGATAAAGAGTAGGAATTCCTTTTTCTCTTGCATAATCAACAGGGTTATCTTCTCCTAAATAATATTCCGTCCGTGCACCTGTGGCTCTTAACTGTTCTGCAAGGCGACGAGCGGTTTTGCTGTCACTTCCGCACACAAGAGCACCTATGCTTTCTGCTTCTGTCACAACACCCTGACGATACAATGCATCCGCCAGCAAATCAAGATACAACGCCGCTCCCGTTGCAGGACTGTCTTTTCCGAAACGACTCATCAAACCATCATACCGACCGCCTGCACACACTTCAAATCCGACACCACGGGCAAAGCCTTTGAAAATAATTCCTGTATAATAATCCAAACTCTGCACCATTGCCAAATCAAGGGAAACATAATCAGACAATCCGTATTCATCCAAAATGGTATATACTTCCCGCAAATTTTTGATTGCAGCTTCTGCCCGTTTTCCTGTGGTCAGCTTTTCTGCTTGCTCAAGCACTTCTGCACCGCCATACAAAGAAGGCATTTGCAGAATCAATTCTGCCTGCTCGGTAGGGACATCACAATGATTTAACAATTCCTGTACCCCAAAAATATTCTTCTGGTCAATAAACACGCGAATTTGCTCTGTCACCTCAGGGTCAAGTCCCGTCTGCTCCATCAGCTCTTTGAAAATTTCCACCTGACCGATTTCAATCTGAAATTCCTTTAATCCGCAAGCAAGCATACTGAGGATGGATGCTGCAATGACTTCTGCATCAGCCTCAGCGCCTTTTAACCCAATCAGTTCAATTCCAGCCTGAGAAGTTTCGCAAGGACGGATTCCACCCTGAAAATTGCGAAACACCTTACCGGCATAGCAAAGCTTATGAACCCTTCCCTCTAACTTGGTTGCAGTCAGTCTGGCAAGAGGGGTTGTCAAATCAGGACGAAGAACCAAGATTCTTCCTTCCCGATCAAAAAACTTTATCATCTTTTCCTGGGTCAGTAATCCCTGACCTCCTTCAAACACATCATAATACTCAATTTCCGGAGTGGTGACTTCGGTATATCCATATCCGGAAAACACCTGCATGACATCATTTCGCACCTTACGAATTCGATAAGCTTCCCTTTGAAGCAGGTCGGAGGTTCCCTCCGGAGTATGCAGTCTTCTGCTCAGCATAATATTTCTCCTCACTTTATTGCTTTACTTAACTAAAGCAATTATACTCTATTTTTCCTGATTTGTCAAGAGTTTTTTTCAGAAAATCAGATTTTTCCGCTAAAAAGAATTGCACTTTGGATTTTTTTGTGCTATAATAAAAAGGATGAAAATAAGTAAGAGTGATAACATTCACTCAAAAAAAGTGCGGCAGAAGAAACTCTTCCGCCGCAAAGTGAAATAAAGGGGGTCTCAATATTTTGTGAGGTCCATGATATAAGATGCCCTTTCCTTTTCTTTTTTATTCTGAAATTTTAATTTTTTTTGGAGATGTGAGGTATGAAATTTTTATTAAGACTTTTGTGTATATGGTTTACCAAAATTACCATTTTCTTCTGCAAACTGCTTGGTCACAACGGTACAAATTTAGCAGGAAAAATCGTGGTTCGGGTTTATCCCAAAATTTTAACCGATTTATCCCGTCAGGTGAGAGAAAAAATCATTGTGGTTTGCGGTACCAACGGAAAAACTACAACCAACAATGTGATAGACAAGCTGTTGACCGACAAAGGAAACAAGGTGGTTTGCAACCGTTTGGGCGCAAATATGACAGAAGGAGCAATTGTAGCCTTTATCCGTGAAACCAACTGGTTGGGCAAATTGGATGCAGACTTCGCTTGTCTTGAAGTAGACGAAGGGTATGCTCAAAAGCTGTTTTGCTACTTTGAACCGGATTTTCTCATTATCAATAATTTGTTTCGCGACCAGCTGGACCGTTACGGTGAAATTGATCTGACCATCGGTATGCTTGATAACGGGGTGAACAAATTATCCAAAACCACCTTGGTCTTAAATGCTGACGACCCTCTCTGTACACGATTTGCAAAGAAGCACTCGTTAAAAACAGTCTTTTACGGAATCAATCAGAATTTGAGTATTTCGTTAAATGACATTAAAGAAAGTCCCTTCTGCCCCATCTGCGGTGCGGAGCTTTCCTATGATTATTATCATTACAGCCAATTGGGAAATTATCATTGTTCAAAATGTGCATTCAAACGTCCTCAAACCGACTATGGTGCTGACCAAATTTCCTTTAACAAGGGATTGTCTTTTTGTGTGAATGAACAACCGATTACCTTCCATTACAGAGGAGTTTATAACATTTACAATGTCCTTGCGGCATATGCGGTCATTGATCAATGCGGATTAACCACAGATGATATCAATGATATCTTAGCAACTTATCAACCTCAGATTGGAAGAATGGAAGAATTTTCATTTCCGCAAAAAAAGGTTGTATTGAATATGGGCAAAAACCCTGCAGGCTTTAATCAGGGCATTTCTACCGTTGCATTGGATACTTCCAAAAAGGATGTAATTCTTTCCATTAATGATTATATTCAGGACGGAACGGATGTATCCTGGCTTTGGGATGTTGATTTCGAAACACTAAACGAAAACACCCTTCATGTTTCCACCTGCGGACTGAGAAGACTGGATTTGCTTCTTCGGTTAAAATATGCAAATTTTTCAAGCATTTCCACGGAAGAATCCATGAAGGATGCTATTCGAAAAGCCTTGGAAAGTGATAGCGAAATTGTCTATATTCTGGCAAATTATTCCGCAACCTTTACCACTCATGACATCTTAAAAGAGATGCAAAAGGAGGTACAATAGCATGAATTATCACATTACAATCGGGCATCTTTATCCTGATTTATTAAACCTATACGGTGACAAAGGGAATATTGCAGCATTGCAAAAACGTTTGGAATGGCGAAATATTTCAGTTGAAATAAAAGAGTTTTGTGTGAATGACACCATTGATTTTTCTGCTCTTGATTTGGTATTTCTCGGCGGAGGAAGTGATCGGGAACAACAAATTGTTTGCAATAAACTGTCAGAACAAAAAGCTGAATTAAAAGAATATATAGAATCAGACGGGGTTCTGATGGCAGTATGCGGCGGATATCAAATATTGGGCAAGTATTATCAGGTACAAAATGAAACAGTTGACGGACTGGGGCTTTTGGATTTTTATACCGAAAACAAGTCGGAACGCTTAATGGGAAAAGTCGTAATACAAAGCGGTTTATTTGATGATTATATCGTAGGCTTTGAAAATCACGGCAGCAGAACCTATACCAACCATCTTCCCTTAGGAATGGTAAAGCACGGAAACGGCAACAACGGTGAGGACCATATGGAAGGTGTGATTTATAAAAACACAATCGGCACTTACCTTCACGGTCCCCTTCTTCCTGCCAACCCAAAGCTGACCGATTGGCTGCTTACCAAAAGCTTAGAACGAAAATATGGTCAAGATGCACCCAAATTAACCCCTTTGGATGACACCGATGAGGATGCAGCAAGAAATTATATTGTAAAAAATTACTTGAAATAATAGGAAAAGGAGGAGCAGTAGCAAAATAATTTTGCTACTGCTCCGGATTGTTTTAGGATAGAAGAAAAATAGTGCAGAATGAACAAGTCGAGAAAAAGCAAGGAATCCCCTTGTTTTTGGTTACCAGAAGGCGTACAAAGGTACGTCGAGAGGCGAGTTTTGTTCATAGCACAAAGCATTCAATGGAATAAAATTCGTTGTATCACGAATTTTTACCTCTTGTTTTCTGTTATTCGTGAAATTTCAGGTTGTCTGAACGGCTTGAATAAAGGATTTTTTGCTTTGTGCGATCTGTGCATTTTGCTCCATCCGCTAATTTTTTTACTCTGTATTTGACTTAATGTATTCTCTGGGTGTCATACCCTTGAACTTTTTAAACACTTTGGAGAAATAAAGCGAATCAGAATAACCGCAAAGAGCAGAAATCTGAGCAATCGAAGTATTATTGTTTTCTATCAATTCGCAGGCATACTGAATTCGCAAATTATTCAAATAGGTTTTAAAGCTCTGATTCATGTTTTTCTTAAACAGGTGAGATAAATACTTTTCCGTATAAGAAAAAAGATCCGCCAATTGCATCAAGGAAATGTTACAATCCATATAATGCTTATCAATATAATCCACCATCATTTCAAATAAATTTTCTGTTGAACGATTTTTTTCCTTTTGTTTTCCAAGAAAAGACAATGTATAAAGAAGCACACTTTCCGTCAGGATAATGCTGTTTTGAGGCGTAATTCTGTTAATGGCACCATACCAAAAATCAATCAAATGCTCATAATTGTAATACACCGGAGACTCCATCTTAATTTGCAATTCCTCAAAAAGCTTGGTTATTCCTACTCCCATAAAACTGATATAACAATATTGAAAATCATTACTTCCCACCATTTCATATAAAGAAGCAGGAAATGCAAAAAACAAATCCCCTTTTTTCACTTCGAAGGTAGATGTTACCGTTTTTAACGTAGCACTTCCTTCCGTAACAAGATGCAAACGATAAATGGAATAAAAGAAAGGCTGTCTTTGCTTGTGAAATTCTGTTTCATAAACAAAATGAATGGTTTTAATATTTCCGTTATAGTCCTTGGCGGGAATAAATTGACAAATACTTTCACTCATAATACCACCCCATCTTTATTATAACGTAACACATCCCAAAAATCAATTCTTTTTTACAAAAAACAAAATAATATGGTTTTTTTCCTCATATCAAAGGGATTTTTTCCATTTACAAATAACAAAAAACATGATATGCTAATAATACAGAGGTGAAAGAAATTGAATTTTCTTAGTTGTATTCTTATTTTGGTCAGCATTTGTACAAATCTGACAGAAGGGACATTAATCAAAAAATATAACAACAGCCACGCTGCAGGAGGATTCATTTTCACTGCTTTTGTTTCCCTGTTTTCCATGGTATTTTTTATTATCACAGACCGGAACGGATTCTCTGTTCCGCCGCAACTCTGGATTTACGCAATCATTGCAGGTGTCCTGTACTGCATTTCTTCTTTTTTAACTTATATTGCACTGTCCTGCGGTTCTTTTGCCATTTCCATGCTGATTTTGTCTTACGGGCTCATTTTCAACATTGTTTATGGCTTGTTTTTTCTGAAAGAAGAGGCTGATATTTTTACTTATTTAGGCTTAATGCTCATTATGATTTCACTTTTTCTTACAAGAGGAAAAAAGGAACAAAACAAAGAAAATAAAAAAATTTCTTTCAAATGGCTTATCAGTATTCTCATTTCTTTTTTCGGTTCCGGTATGTTTGGCGTAATTTCAAGGATGCAGCAAATCCGATTTGATAACAGCTGCACCAATGAAT
The DNA here is from genome assembly GCA_015068925.1 of Oscillospiraceae bacterium. GTDB lineage: Bacteria > Bacillota > Clostridia > HGM11514 > HGM11514 > SIG438. Next base: position 6,617 of record SVJP01000016.1, on the reverse strand, counting down.
TTATGATTATCGTCTTATGTTTTTCTGCAATTGTGCTTTTCGCTACAGGAATGATGACTGATGGAAAAAATACGGGATATGTAATAAAACACGGAAGTATTTACACAATCTTAGCCGGGATTTCAAACGGTCTGACCAATTATATGGTTTTAGTTGTCAATGAAATGGTTCCTATTTCTTTGGCATCGCCCATCCGTTCCGGTGTAAAAATCATCATTACCTTTCTTATTTCCAAGCTAATCTTTCGAGAACAGTTTTTGAAACGACAGATTGCAGGCGTTTTACTGGGCACTCTTGCGTTGGTTTTATTGAATTTGTAACAGGAGAAAATCATCATGAAACAATTAAAAGTCGGTGTGATTGGTGTGAGCGAAAGAGGACGAACTCTTGCTTCTCTGTTTGCCGAACAGGATAATGTGATTCTTTCTGCCATTTGCGACAGTAATCCCGAGCATTTGGAATTGACAAAGAAGACACTTGAAGAAAAAGGGTTCCGTGAAATTCAATATTTTGAAAAAGCAGAAGAACTGCTTCAAACAGATGTGGATGCCGTTTGCATTGCAACTTACGGTGTTTATCATGTTCCTCTTGTGGTTGAGTCTATGGAGGCAGGCAAACATGTTCTGAGCGAAATCCCTGCCATTAATTCTCTTCAAGAAGCAAAAATGCTCAAAGCGATCACACAAAAGCATCCAAATTTAAAATACATGGCTGCCGAAAACTGTTGCTATTGGGCATTTGTTCAAGCATGGAAAACCATGTATGAAAACGGAAAATTCGGTCAAATTGTCTATGCCGAAAGCGAATATCTTCACGCAAAAGACTTCAGAGAATTTAAAAAAGACGATTATCCCGAGGACCATTGGAGAAGGTACAATCCTGCCATCAAATATATTACTCATAATTTAGGTCCTTTGTTATACATTATGGAAGACAAATGTGTCAGCGTAACCTGTCTTGAATCTGACCTGGTTTACAATCCTTACAAACGAGGTTCTCAAACAGGGGTGGCACTCATTAAAACAAAAAAAGGTGCTATGATTCGCATTTTGATTTGCTTTGGCGCCTATGTTGGTTTTGACCACAATTTCAGATTATTGGGAACGAAGGGTACCATCGAAACTGATATGGTAAAAAGTCTGTACGACGCCCATTCCTGGGCAAGGTTTTCGGATATTCCGGGTTCCATTGATGATAAGGTTGATATTCCCGTTTCCGTCAAATTCCCGGGAGAATCCAACATATCAGGACACGGAGGAGCAGATTCCAAAATGATTGCCGCTTTTGTCAAATGTATTTTAGAGGATACCAAGTCTCCTATCGACGTGGATTTTGCCATTCAAATGTCCTTACCCGGCATCTTGGCTCACGAATCTGCCGAAAAGGGCGGAATTACCATTGAAATACCTGATATCAATTAATTCAAAAAACTGGCAAAAAGCAAGCAACCGTCAGGGAAATTCGTTTATTTCCCTGACGGTTTTTCTTTTGTTTTATATTTGATTAAAAATTCATAATCATTCTCTGTATTTTTTATTTACTAGCGGCAGACCGACTTTTTCGACGGTCTGAGGGTCTGATACAAAAAATCAGACCCCTTTGTTTCTTATTGCTGAACCGGTTTCTCTTCCCCCAACTCCACTTTCAATGTGACAGTCTCGCCATTTCTGTTTACTTCAAATTCCAATTCGTCCCCAACCTTGTGTTGATCACGAATTTCATTGATTTCGTCAATGGTTTTTACTTCCTGACCATTCACCTTACGAATGACGTCACCTGACTTGATTCCGCCTTTTTCCGCACCTGAGAAGGGAGAAATATCCACCACATAAACACCAACGGGATAACCATACATTTTAGACATCTCTTCCGTGATTTCACGACCGGAGAAACCAATCAAAGGACGACCCTGCACATAACCAAATTCCATCAAATCCTCAATGACAGTTTTTGCCTCATTCGAAGGAATGGCAAATCCCAAGCCTTCCACCTCGCTGGCAGAAATTTTTGCAGAGTTGATACCGATTACCTCACCGTAAGCATTGACCAATGCTCCGCCCGAATTACCGGGATTAATGGCAGCATCAGTCTGAATCAGGTTCAACGTGATTCCCTGCTCTACTTCCATGGTTCTGTTCAATGCACTAACCACACCTTTTGTCACCGTGCCTGCAAATTCCGTTCCCAAAGGATTTCCGATTGCAATCACAGATTCCCCTGTTGCCAAATCGGAAGAATCACCCAACACCGCATAAGGATATCCGCCATCGCCTTCAATTTTCAAAAGGGCCAAATCCGTTCTGGAATCGGAACCAATCAACTCTGCCGGATATTCCTCGCCGGTAGAAAAAACAACTTTCAATTCCGTTGCACCTTCTACAACGTGGTTATTGGTCACCACATAACCTTCTTCATTAATAATAATCCCGGAACCGCTTCCCTGCTCTACGGATTGAGAAAAGAAGGTAGTATTATTGCTGATACCCACGACTGCGGGACCAACCTTTGCCGCAATTTCTTCATCTGTCATTTTGACCCGTTTGTCGTTATCAATATTCACCTTTTCTGCATCTTCTGTTTTTTCTACAGAATAGAAGCTGACGGAAGGACCACCGCCGATGCCACTCTTTCCTCCGCTAAAACCAAGCATTAAGCCTGCTCCCAAAATACTGCCAAAAAAAGCTCCGATTAACACAAAAGCAACGGTGCGAACATGATTGTTGTCCTTTGGTTTTTTCACCTGTTCTCTGTAAAAAGTCTGTTGTGCAGGCTGAGGGCGATAGCCGTATTGTTGAGCTTGTGTGTGCACCGGTGGTCTTTGATATCCGTTTTGCACAGGCGGAGTTTGCTGCACAGGCGGAGTAACCGGTTGTTCCCGTACAGGTTGGTCAGCACGAATCGGCTCCTGAATAGGTTCTGCCGATTGCTCGGTTACGTTTTCCTTATTTACACTACCCCATTGATATTCTCTTTTATTTTCATCCATGAAAATTCCTCCGTTTCTTTGTTCTTGTCTTTAGTATACGTCCTGTTTTTTAAAACAATGTGAACAAATTGTAAATTTTATAACACTTCATTGTTTATTTGGAAGAGCTGTCCTTCTTTCTTTTGACATATTCCGTCGGCGTCATATTCATTACCTTTTTGTACACATTATTAAAGGTTCTCACAGTCTGGAACCCACAGGCATAAGCCGTTTCGGTAATGTTGCTTCCTTGTTTTAACATCTGATTGGCAAAATTGATACGCAAAGTATTAATATATTCATTCAAGGACATTCCTGCATATATTTCAAATACTCGTGACAACTTTCCGCGGCTCATATACATCATTTGAGACAGAGATTGCAACGAAATATCTTCTTTAAAATGGGAATTAATATATTCCACAATATGGTAAAATTCCTGTTTTCCTTTTTTTATGGATTTGCTTTTGTCTTGTTCGGGAAAGTGTTGCATCAAAGCAAAATAAACTGCCGCAAGCAAGCTTTGCATGAATAAATTCTGTTGTCCTCTCAACACCTTTTTTTCTTTTTGAATCACACAGAACAGACCGGCAATCTGCTCTGCGAAAACAGGGTCTTTGCCGATTTCTTCAGCAGTAATCTGTTTTTTTACCGGTTTCAATTTTTCTCCTGCATGCAAAAGTATTTTCAGTGGAAACTGACAAATAATACATTTGGTATTCTCATGTTCAATACCAAAGTTGTGAACGGACTGCTCACTTACCACCACAATATCTCCCACACCCACATCCAATTCTTCACCGTCAACCAACATCTTCATGGGATAATTCAAAGGCTGCACCAACTCCACATTTTCATGCCAATGGAAGGAAGTTTGCACCTTTTGAGGATATTCACCAACTCGAAATACCATTTCAACTCCACTGACTTCCTGAACAATTGTCATAATAAGCACCTCACTTTACGGTCATATTATTTTTGTTTCGGTAATGAAAAGCGAAAGTTTGTTCCCTGTTCTTCCGTACTGGTTACCTGAATCGATTGACCGTGTTTGGACAGAATACTTTTTACAATATGAAGTCCCAAGCCCGTTCCGTCTTTATTGATTCCTCTGGACTGATCTCCTTTGTAAAAACGATCGAAAATATGCTTCAACACATCTTGTTCAATCACATCTCCCGTATTTCCGATTCTTATTTGCACAAAGCTTGCTTCCTCTTTCAGAGCAATAAAAATCTTACCCTGCTCAGGTGTAAATTTCACAGCATTATCCAGCAAATTGGTAACCACACGCAAAATTCCGTCTCTGTCTGCATTGACGTATTCTACCTCATTACAAAACGTAACAGATACCTCAATTTGCTTTTGGGTAATCCGTGCTTCCATTCCAATCAAAACCAAACGAATCAATTCGTTCAAGTCAAACACACTCTGATGCAATTCTTCCTTATCACTTCGTTCCATGTAAAGCAAATCATTCACCAATCGGGTCATGCGCTTCACTTCATCCAATAAAATAGAAAGATACTGCTCCCGACTTTCTTCGGGTATGGTTCCGTCCAGCAAACCTTCTGCAAATCCGCCAATGGTAGTCAACGGAGAGCGAAGCTCATGAGAGACATTTGCCACAAAGGAACGTCTGTTTTGCTCCAACTCGTCCAAAGACTGTGCCATATGATTAAAAGCAGTTGCCAGTTCTCCCATTTCCCCTTCTTGTTGATCCGAAATTCTTGAATCAAATTTTCCTTTTGCAAATTCCTCAGCAGCCTTTTTCATGTTTCTGATAGGGTTTGAAATCCAACGGGAAACAAAATAAGCAACAACAAAGGAAACAAGCAAAGAAAGCAACACGGATAACAACAAAATCCGTATGACATTCATCATCAAAAAATCGATTTGAGGCATAGGAGATGACAAAAACAGGGCACCGCCTACCTTACCATCTAAAATTAAGGGAAGAATAATATTCAATCGTTTTTCCGGAAAAGTGCCGCCTAAATCACTCCATTGCCGCACCATTTCTCCTTCCAAAACCAAATCCATTTCTTTCACAGTCATTTGACTTCCCACTCGAGGACTTTGATTTTCCTGTGCCGCAAGCATCACCTGACCGAAAACATCTGTTACGAATATGGCACTGTTTAACTGTTCGGAATTAGAATTCAAACTTCTCTGAAACAAAGCATAGCCTTCTTCACTTCCGTGTTCCAGCAAAAACAAAGTCAAGTCTCTGATTTTGAATGCATTTTGAAGCATTGCTTTTTCCTCACTTGCAAACACATATTTCTGCATCATAAAGGTCAAAGAGGTTCCTGTAATCAAAGAAAAAAGCAAAATAACAAGGAGAATACTCCATAAAATTTTCGAAAAAATTCCTTTGGGCATTTAACGCTTCACCTCAAATTTATATCCTACACCGTATACGGTTTTCAATTGCCAATAAGAAGATTCTCCTAATTTTTCACGAATCCGCTTGATATGAACATCCACAGTACGGTCAGCACCAAAATAATCATATCCCCATACCTGATTCAAAAGCTGATCGCGAGTAAACACCTGATTGGGATGAGAACACAAAAAATACAATACTTCCAATTCCTTCGGAGGCACCTCCAGGCTCACACCATTGACCTTCAGTTCGTAATTGGTCAGATTGACCGACAACCCCGGATACACAATCTCCATCTTGTCTCCCTGTTTTTCGTGGTTACCGCTTCGGCGAAGCACGGCTTTGATTCGAGCAATCAACTCTTTGGTTTCAAAGGGCTTTACCATATAATCATCCGCACCAAGCTCAAGTCCTAATACTTTGTCAAAGGTTTCCCCTTTTGCGGTCAACATAATCACGGGAATGTCGCTGATTTTCCGTATTTCCCGACAGACAGCCAATCCATCTATCTTCGGAAGCATCAAATCCAGAACCACCAATGACGGTGCTTTCGATTGAAACAATTCCAATCCCTGTTCTCCGTCAAACGCCTGAATAACCTCATAGCCTTCCTTCGCCAGATACATTCGAATGAGCTCGTTAATATTTTGATCATCATCTACTACTAATATTTTCACGGTATCTTGCATCTTATTTCCTCCCGAAACCAAATTCGTTACTTTTATTATAACATTACCACCCTTATTTTGTCAATCTTCATATCTTTTTCTTGCAAAATATTTCATTTTGGTGTATAATAGTATTATTATTAAAAGTTAGGAATGATATAAAATGAAATTAGGTATCGTAGGGCTCCCCAACGTGGGAAAAAGTACGTTGTTTAATGCAATCACGAAAGCGGGTGCTGAATCTGCAAACTACCCTTTTTGCACCATTGAACCGAATGTAGGTGTTGTGGATGTACCGGACGAACGGTTAAATGTTCTGGCTGAAATGTACAACCCCGAAAAACTGACTCCTGCCATTGTGGAATTTGTGGACATTGCAGGCTTGGTAAAAGGGGCAAGTCGTGGAGAAGGATTGGGCAACAAATTTTTATCTCATATTCGTGAAGTAGACGCCATTGTTCATGTGGTACGTTGCTTTGAGGATACCAATATTGTGCACGTAGAAGGTTCTATTGACCCGTTGCGCGACATTGAAACCATTACATTAGAATTGATTTTTGCCGATTTGGAAAGCGTGGAAAAACGGTTGGAACGC
>SVJP01000015.1 GCA_015068925.1 Oscillospiraceae bacterium | reverse complement strand
ATCGGCATCAAACCGTCTTAACAAATAAGGCGTACTGTCACCGCCAATCCCACGATTGACAATGCACTTATCCGAAGAAAAATATGCCTGTTGTGTCCAATAATGAGTAATGGAATCTCCGATAAACAGTAAATCAATTTTACGATTGGTCACCAAAAACTGTTCATTACTGAAATCAAATTCTGACCTTCTCGTATCTGCTGCAACCGTTTTTCCGAAATTTCCGGGCTTAATTATCTCCATGATTTACTCCTTTTCGACAGGAAAATCCACCTGACTCACCGTTACATTTCCCGCAACCGTTGCACAAAAGCCTTCTTCAGGCAAACTGCCGATAAATTTCACTTCCGATTTTTGTCTTCCGTTACAGGAAATGAGCCGGCCGCCCTTTCCCCGGAAGGTTGTGCCGGAAAATAAAATATTGGTTTTCGGGTAAACAATTCCGTCCGTTTCAATATCTTCCAGCTGAATTTCACTATTTTTCATCACAGAATTAATCAATTTCACCGTATCCACAGGAGTTCTGGAATACAACAACACAGGAATATCATTTTGAAAATAAATATTTTCAAAAATAATATTTTCTTGCACCGGAGCTTCGGAACCGGGATAATAGCTTCTTGAATAATCGTCCTTATCAAAATGCAAAGAAAAAGCAACGGGACGTTTTTTCTGCAAAAAAATATCCTTAAAATGAACATTACGGCATCCGCAGTTATAAGTCACCTCTTCCTGAACCATCACCCAACGGATTCCGTCATATTCCTTGATTCCTTCTTCATGAGAAGGAGGAGTGACAGAACGATAAATGGTACCGTCAGCACTCATTAACACACGATAAAGACGATTGTTACATACAACCGTATCAGAATTCTGAACCTCCATTCCCTCTTTCCAATCCGTCCAGGAACCTGCAAGAACACGACAAAAATATCCAACCGTATCCTCATCATTCAAATCATAACAATCTTCTACAATCCCATCTTCAATCCATCCTAATTGAGGATTGGAAGTTGCATAGTCATGAGCATTTAAAGCAATGGGGTCGTCAAAGGTACGAAAGATTCCGTGACGAATCACAAACTTACTCCCCCGTCCAAGATGCACCGCATCCTTTCTTCCTTCCACACGAAGGTTTTCTACAATAATATTTTCAAACGTACAAATATGAATTCCAAAATTGGCAGCAGGCAAATCCAAAGAAACAAAATCACGGATTTCCAGATTCTTTACATAAAAGAAGGAAAGATGACCGCGAAGGCCCGGAATCAGTTTTTTGCCTCCTGCAACACTACTGCACTGCACATCATTGCATATCAAATGCAAACCAATCAGTTTAATATTTTGGTTATAAGTTCTGGTATATGCACCTTTGTTGACAAATACATATCCCGTTTCCTTCGACGTGCTTTTTTGACGACGAATTTTCACACCTGTACCAAAGAAAATTGTGGTATCGTCTCCCAGAAAAACGGGTTCAGACAAATCATAAATACCGGGGCGATCAACCACAATGGTTCCTCCCTGTTCAACCGCCTTTTGCAACGCAGCTGCATTTTCTTCTCCGTCCTTTCCCGGTTCAAACCCATAAGTAAATGCATCAATCATTGTTTTCTGTTCCTTTCTGATTTTTAACTTGATACAGAATCAACTATTGTAAACATTATACCATAATCGTAAAAAAAACGCAACACCTTTCCTTAAATAAAATTAGTTTTTTCTATTTCAAAAATCTATTGACAGCAATTCCATTTTTTGATATAATTTAGAAAATCAAAAAAGGAGGTTGAAACAAGAATGAAACAACCATTTTTTAAACATCGTTGGGGCGTTTTTACTCATTTTTTATACGGATGCCCAAGCGGAACAAGTAACGACCCTGTATCAGATAATGATTGGAACGGAAGAACCGACTACTTGGATGTAGAAAAAATTGCAAGCCAGCTTCACCAAATGGGAGCACAATATTATTTTATTACAATCATGCAAGGCAGAAAATATCTGCTCGCTCCCAACGATACCTTTGACCGCATTGCAGGAACTCTTCCAGGTGAAGCTTGTTCTAAGCGAGATGTCATTGCTGATTTAATCAAAGCACTAAAGCCCTACAATATAGATTTATGTCTTTACTATACCGGTGATGGTCCTTATCAGGATGTGGAAATCGGTAAAAAATTTGGTTTCATTGAACCTCGCGAAAAAGTTACAAAGGAATTTGTCACCCGTTGGGCAAATGTGCTGAAGGAATACAGCCTTCGTTACGGTGATAGTATCAAAGCATGGTGGATTGACGGGTGTTATGACCGTTGGGAATACAATTGGGAATTACTTGATTTATACCGTCAAGCAGTTCGGGCAGGAAACCCCGATACCGTCATTGCTTTTAACAACGGTGTTAAGCCTTATTTGGAAAACTGGGGCGACGGAGATTATACTGCAGGAGAATTTAATGATTTTATTTATTTCCCGAAAGAAAATGAAATCCCGGGAGCAAAAACTCAGATTCTTGCTCCCTTAGGAGTTCGGAATGACGATAAACCATGGGGTGCATGGGCATGCCACGGTGTCAAACGGGATCGCGCTTATATGAAGGACTATATTCAAAAAGTCAACCAAGCAGGCGGAATGGTTACCATCGATATCCATATTGGCGCAGACGGTTCTTTTGATAAAGAACAAATTGATATTTTAACAAACCTATAAGGAGAAAAAAATGGAAAAGCTAAAAAAACTCAAAAAAGAATTCAGTCTTAAATTGAATAAAATGAAATTTGTATCAGCCACAAAAGAATATACGACATTTCGAAATCACATCCCCGCGCCCTTATTTCGAAAAAGCTTTCTTATAGATAAAATTCCACAGGAAGCACCATTGATGATTAGCGGACTTGGATTTTATGATTTATACATAAATGGCGAGAAAATTACCAAGGGACTTCTCGCACCCTACATCTCCAATCCTGATGATGTGATTTATTACGATTGCTATGATATTGCGCCTTATCTTTCAAAAGGAGAAAATGTTATTGGTGTTATCTTAGGGAACGGAATGCAAAATGCCCTCGGAGGAACCGTATGGTTTTTTGATGAAGCAAAGTTTATCGGTGCTCCTAAATTTGCATTAGAAGCATTGGTACATGATACAGAAATTACTGCAAAAGATTTTGTTTGTTCAGAATCCGCTCTCTTATTTGATGATTTAAGATGCGGTGTGATTTATGATGCAACCAAAGAACAAGATGGTTGGAACAAACCGGGATTTGATCAATCTTCATGGAAGCCTGTATTTGAGGCAGAAATTCCTCGCGGAGAATTAAGAGAATGTATGGCTGAACCCATTTTGGTTCGTCAGGAAATTGCCCCTGTTTCAATCAAAAAAGGAAACATGAAACCTTATATTACTTTGAAAAACACCCCTATTGTTCAAACCGTCAATTTTCCTTATGCGGATTATGAAACGGAAAACGGATACATTTACGATTTTGGAATCAATACAGCAGGAATTCTTCGTTTAACAATTAATGCAAAAGCAGGACAAACTCTGTCTGTATTTTGTTGCGAAACCATAGAACCTGACGGTGATTTTGATGTGAGCAGACTACAGTTTTATCCCAAAGGATATACTCAAAGATTCATCTATACCTGTAAAGGCGGATTGCAAACCTTTGAAACACCCTTTACCTATTACGGCTTCCGTTATCTGTTTGTAACAGGAGTTACAGAACATCAGGCTACTCCTGAATTATTTACTTATTTGGAAGCACATTCCAATGTAAAATCACGAGGTGATTTCTGTTGTTCTGATGAAATTACCAACAAACTGTTCGAAATGACAGATCGTTCTGACCGTTCCAATTTTTATTACTTCCCCACCGACTGTCCTCACCGCGAAAAGAATGGTTGGACAGGAGACGCGGCAACCTCTGCAGAGCATATGATATTGCATTTAGAAGCGGAAAACAGTTGGCGGGAATGGATGAATAATATCCGTGCTGCACAGGACCAAAAAGGAGCGCTTCCCGGAATTGTTCCCACCGCAGGTTGGGGCTTTGACTGGGGAAACGGTCCTGCATGGGACAGAGTTCTCTTTGAGCTACCCTATATGGCATACCATTATCAAGGAAAAATCGAAATGATTACCGAAAATGCTCATGCAATGCTACGCTATTTAGAATATGTATCCCGTTGCCGTGACGAAAGAGGAATTATTGAAATGGGTTTGGGTGACTGGGTTCCTGTTGGTGCAGGAAACGGTGATTACCTAATTCCTCTTGGACTATCAGGCAGTATTATGACCGTAGAAATGTGCCGTCAAGCAGAAATTATGTTTGAAGCAGTAAAACTTAATCTGCACAAACAGTTTGCCCACACATTACGGGAAGAGTTAACAGATGCAATCCGAAAAGAGTACATTGATTTTGGTACCATGACAGCCACAGGAAACTGCCAAAGCTCTCAGGCAATGTGTCTGTACTACGGTATCTTTACCGAAGGTGAAACATCTTCTGCCTTTGCAAGATTGATGGAAATTTTAGAATTAGATGGATTTAAAATGAATACAGGTTATTTGGGTGGAAGGGTACTGTTTCATGTGTTGGCAAAGCATGGTGAAGCAGAACTTGCCTACCGCATGATTACAGATATAGAATTTCCCGGCTATGGTGCATGGGTAAAAACAGGAGATACTACATTACTGGAAAGCTTCCACCCCTCTGACCCTAATATCAATATGAGTAATGCAAGTTCCCACAATCATCATTTTTGGGGTGATATTGCTCATTGGTTTATGCGTCATATTACAGGACTGAATGTCAATCCCTTTGAAAACGACCCGGGATTTGTTTTAATTCAACCACGGTTCATCTCCACTCTCGACCATGCAAAAGCTTATTATGATACACCAAAAGGCAGAGTCACGGTAGAATGGTACAGAAAAAATGAAAACATTTTCTTAACCGTTCGTTGTGAAGAAGAAGCAAAATGCCGTATCCGCTTAGAATCAGGCTTTCTCTTTGAAGAATTAAAACGAAGCTTTAAAGATGAACCTTGTGAAGAAGCTAAAATTATCATCAGATAATTTCAATAAAATGGAGGCTGAAGCAAAATCATTTTGCTTCAGCCCCATTCATTTATTATTCAGCAATCAATTCTGTATTTAAAGGAATCGGCTGATCTAAGGAAATTTCACCAAACATCATACCGCTTGTTTGCCCTTCAATATTAAACTTTACTTGATCAATAACCGTAAATTCGGTTAAGGTAGCAACAATAGATTGAATTGCCATCAAATTTGTAGTTGTTTCAGGTTGTCTATTATCCAAAAATGCAGCATTTAAATCGATTGTATAAGTGTTTCCTGTGCTTGATAAATTCAAAAATTCCGTACCGGTAGGAATAACATTTGTTTTATTGGAATAATCTTCCGTACCGGCAAACAATTCATAAATCATTGTTTTATCAAGCTCTTCAATCAAAGGAACCAAGCGATATTCCGCATGCAACTTTTCTCCGTTTTGATCAGGATAATAAAGCTTCAGAACATCTACATTCAAATTTTCTTCTGCTGCATAATCTACCAAATGTACTTGATACGGATATTGATAAAAACCGCTTATAGGTTGTCCGTCAGCAAGCAATGTCATTGTAGAAATTTTTTCTCCCTGTACTGCAACACCCTGTGCCAAAGAAATTGCACAAAGCTCATTGATAAACAAAAATGTCTCTTGATCAATTCCAGCAATTTCAGCAGAAAAATCGACTGTAGCTGCACTACCATCCACTGAAACAGAAAGTAATTCTGTTTTTCTGGGAAACAAATCTTCATTTGCTTCCATCATTTGTTCAATTACAAGAACATTAATATCTTCAGATACAGGAAATTCGCGAACCATACGAGAAATATAATCTCTGTCATGATTCAAGGTATATACAAAGATACTGGATACCGAAGATTGTTCTTCTTGTGATTGTCCTACATTTTCACCATTTCCGCAACCTGCAATACATATCATAAATATGATTAACAAGAAGCAAATTTCCATCTGAAATAGTTTTTTCATGCTTAAAACTCCTATCAAATTATAATCCAATGTATATTATATCGTATTTTTTTTGTTTTGTAAAGAGATTTTCTTATTACAAAATGATTACAAAGCGTTTTTAAAATAATGTTTGGCATATTCAATATCTTCTTCTATCTGTGCAACCAACTGTTCCGAAGATTCAAACCTTTTTTCTTTTCTGACAAACTCTAAAAATTGAACCAAAATTTTTTGATCATATAAATCACCTTCAAAATGCAAAAGGTGCGATTCTAATTTTGGCGGATTCTTCAAATCAAAAGTCGGTAAAACTCCAAAATTACTGATTGCCGGAAACCAGTCATCTCCCACCATTACTTTTGTTAAATAAACACCGGAACACAAGGGCGGAAATTCACCGCTGATATTTGCTGTACGAAAACCTAACGTTCTTCCAACACATCTTCCACGCTCTACCATTCCTTCAAATTCTAAAGAATGTCCCAAGCATTGTAAAGCCAAATCCAAATTTCCGTCTGCAAGCAAAGTGCGAATTCGACTGGAGCTGACAGTTTCCCCGTTTAGGCAAACAGAAGAAACTACTTCTGTTTGAAATTCCTGATATTTAATCAAAGTTGTTACATTGCCTGTATGACAGTAGCCAAAACGATAGTTCTCACCAACCACCACATATTTGGCGTTCCATTGATTCATTAAATATTCGGAAACAAACTGTTCAGCACCCATCATTCTCATTGTTTCATCAAAAGGCAAAAAGATTACTTCATCAACACCATAAGACAGACAAAGCTTTTCCTTTTGCTGATTATTTGTTAACATTACAGGCGGTTGACCAAACAACGCTTTCGGATGTGTTTCAAACGTCAATAATTTGACAGGTAACGATGTTTCTTTTTTCAACTCTGATGCACGGTGCAATAATGCCTGATGTCCGACATGAACTCCGTCAAACATTCCCAAAACAGCAATACAAGCATTTTTCATTCTCATTAATCCTCTTCCAAAAACATGGTTTCCGGTTTTATATAACAGCCATAAGGACGTTTCTCTGCAATTGCCGTACATAAAAACATTCCTTTTTCAGAAAATATCTTAATTGTTTCGTGATATGTTTCTGTTTCAAACAAAACAGGAGCTCCATTTCTGATTCGTTTTTCCTGTTCTTCGTTTACGGTAACAGACGGATATGGGAATACACTATGTGTAGGAATCAATGTATACTCCCCTCGTTCCAATTGTTCTACTGTAATTGCATCCGCAAGAGAAAACTGACCAGATGCACAACGTATCAATGAATCAAGACAAGCTCCGCATCCCAACACTGCTCCAATATCATGTGCAAGAGAACGGATATAAGTGCCTTTTGAACAATGCACCTCTACTTCTGCATGAACACCATCAAATGACAACAAATCTAATGAATGGATTGTAATCTCACGTCCATGTCTTTCCACTTCTATTCCTTTTCGTGCCATTTCATACAATTTTTTTCCATTTTGCTTTATAGCAGAAAACATAGGAGGAATTTGTATCTGTTGACCAATCAATTGTTGCAATACTTGTTTAAGTTGCTCTTCGGATATTCGAGGTTCGCATTTGTTGATTACAGTTCCGTCCATATCGTAACTATCCGTTTCACAACCAAGTAAAATTCCTGCACGATACCGTTTGTCTTTATTCAGTAAAAAATCAGAAACTTTTGTTGCTTTTCCGACTAATACAACTAACACTCCTGTTGCCATAGGATCAAGAGTACCCGCATGACCTACTCGCTTCATCTGTAACGTACGACGAACTACAGAAACAATATCATGAGAGGTTTTCCCTTGTGGCTTATCAATTAATAAAATTCCGTTCATAACTCCACCAGTTGTTCCTTTATTTTCTCCACCAATTGAGAAATTGCTGTAGCCAATGGTCCTGCGGTTGTATATCCGCTTGCTCGCAAATGACCGCCTCCACCAAAACTTTTTGCAATGAAAGCAACATCAACCGCTTCGTCTGAACGAAGACTTACTTTAAATTTACCGGGCTCCCGTTCGTGAAAAAAAGCGCCTACATTCACCCCAAGAATGGATAACATAATGGAACCACCACCATCCGTATCGTCAGATGTTAATTCCAGTTCATCGGCACGATTCATTGTCAGATAAGTGATTGCAATTTTATTTTGAACAAATAACTGCATTTTATCTACACATTCTGCCTGAAAACGAAGACTGCCCATAGTCACTTGCTCATAAAGCTTTCGATTGATCAAAGCGGTATCTATGCCCATTTCCATCAACGCTGCACCAATCCGCATGGTACGGGGTGTAGTATTACTATAGCGAAAGCTTCCGCTATCTGTAGAAAGAGCGGTATAAATACAAGTGCCCATTTTACGAGTCATTACATTCGCCTCACAAGCAAGCTGATAAACAAGCTCTGCCGTTGCCGCAGCATCGGAATCAACATAAGAAAGCTGACCGATTGGTTCACAGGTCAAATGATGGTCAATACAAGCCGTTTTACCTCGATACAGTATTTCTCGTTTTCCCAAACGTGTCAAATCACTGCAATCTACCGCAATCACCAAATCATATTCCTTTATTTTACCGTCAAAAACCAGAAAGTCTCCCTCTAAATAATCAAAACGCATCAGAGGTTCTTCCTCTAATATCACATACGGTGTTTTCTTCAACTGTTTAATTAATTCCGCTAATGCATAACAAGAACCCAATGCGTCCCCGTCAGCACGAAGGTGAGGCAACAAGGCAATTTGCTCTGCTTCCTTAATCCATTCAAGTAATCGTTTCATTACTCTTCGTCCCTTTTTACACTATTAATTAAATTACAAATTCGTGCTCCTTCGGAAATAGAATCATCAAGCTTAAAAAGCAATTCAGGAGTAGCACGAAGCTGAACCTTTCTTGCAATTTCCCGACGCAAAAAGCTTTTGGAACTTTCCAGTCCTTTCATTGCATCTTTTTGCTGTTCCTCCGTTCCGAGAACACTAATATTTACTTCAGCATAAGATAAATCTTTACTTACACGTACATTGGTCACACTGACCATGGAAGGAATTCTCGGGTCCTTAAGTGTTGGAATCAGCATACTGAGTTCCCGTCTGACCTCTTGAGAAATCCTATCAATTCTGGCATAAGACATAACACTCTCTGCCTTTCTCCCACATGAAATTTTGGCAGCTTACCGTGGGCAGATAAGCTGCCTGAAACTTACTGTTCAATCTGCTCCATTTCGAAACATTCAATAATATCGCCTTCTTTGATATCGTTGAAGTTTTCAATACCCATACCGCATTCATAACCGCTTGCGACTTCTTTTGCATCATCTTTGAATCGTTTCAGAGAATCCAACTTTCCTTCGTGAATAATTATGCCATCACGAACAACACGCACTTCGCAATTACGGCTGATTTTCCCGTCAGCAACATAGCTTCCCGCAATGGTACCAACACCACTGACTTTAAAGGTCTGTCTGACTTCTGCATGACCTAAAACAACCTCACGGAATTTAGGATCTAACATACCCTTCATTGCAGATTCCATTTCTTCAATGGCTTCATAAATAATACGGTACATTCTCATATCAACGCCGGTCATTTCCGCTGTTGCACGAGCAGAAGCATCGGGTCTTACATTAAATCCAACAATAATTGCATTAGAGGCTTGTGCTAAGATTACATCAGATTCTGTAATACCACCTACACCGCCATGAATGGTTTTTACTCTTACTTCTTCATTTGACAATTTTTCCAAAGACTGTTTTACTGCTTCCAAAGAACCAGCTACATCAGCCTTAACAATAATATTCAATTCCTTCATTTCACCCTCTTTGATACAATCAAACAGGTTATCCAAAGAAATCTTTTGCTGAGCTGCAATTTTTTCATCTTTAATCTTCTGCTTTCTCGCTTCAACAACTGCTCTTGCTTTCTTTTCATCATCTACTGCATAGAAGATGTCGCCACCCTGTGGTGTTTCAGAAAGACCTGCAATTTCAACAGGAACAGAAGGACCTGCTTCTGTAATTCTGTTCCCTTTAAAGTCAAGCATTGCTCTGACACGACCTACTGCAGTACCCGCAACAATAATATCACCGGAACGAAGCGTTCCCTTTTGTACCAAAACTGTTGCCACAGAGCCTCTACCCTTATCAAGTCTTGATTCGATAACAGTACCCTTTGCCCGACGATTGGGATTTGCTTTTAATTCTTTCATTTCAGCAACAAGCAAAACCATTTCCAAAAGGTTGTCAATTCCTTCTTTTTTCTTCGCAGAAATGGGAACACAAATGGTATCTCCGCCCCATTCTTCAATCAGCAAATCATGTTCCGTCAATTCCTGCTTGATACGGTCGGGATTTGCCGCTTCTTTATCCATCTTGTTAATCGCTACAACAATGGTAATTCCTGCTGCTTTGGCATGATTGATTGCTTCAATTGTCTGAGGCATAACACCATCGTCTGCCGCGACAACAAGAATTGCAACATCTGTTACTTGAGCCCCTCTGGCACGCATAGACGTAAATGCCGCGTGACCCGGAGTATCCAAAAATGTAATCGGACGACCATTGATTTCTACCACAGATGCACCGATATGTTGTGTGATACCACCGGCTTCTGTTGCAGTAACCTGAGTATCACGAATAGCATCTAACAAAGATGTTTTACCATGGTCAACATGACCCATAACAACCACAACAGGGCTGCGGGGCAACAAATCCTTTTCGTCATCTTCGGTATCCTGGAAAAGCAAATCTTCGTCAGTAACAATAATCTCAGGCTCTAACGTTACATTAAATTCTTCTGCAATCAAAGAAGCAGTGTCATAATCAATGATTTCACTGACAGAAGCCATTACACCGAGTAAAAACAGTTTTTTCACTACTTCTACACCGGATACACCAATCCGTTCTGCAAATTCGCCAACACCGATGTTTTCAGGAATTGCCACAATTTTTGGTTCTTCCTTTTTGGGAGCCTTTTCTTTTACAGGCTGCTCCATTTCTTTTTTCATGGGCTGATTTTTCTGCTGCTTGTTCTTATTTCCCTTTTTGATTTTCTGCTTGGTAGGTGCTTGATCAATTAATTTATCATCCGATACCAATTTTTCAATTTTTTCCGTATCCAAACGGTCTAAGTCAACGTTGGAGGAACGGGTATCCACATAACGAACACTTTTCCCTTGCTTCTTTTCTTCGTGAGGTTGTTCATCCGCAGTTTTTTCTTCAACTGCAACTTCTTCTTTAACCTCTTTTTTCGTTTCTTTTTTGGCTTTTTTCTTAGGTTCTTCCGTTTTTTGCGATTGGAATACATGACCTAAATCTTTTGTTTCAAATTTTTGGGTATAGTAATCCAGGATAATATCCAATTCTTTCTCTTCCAAAATCGCCATATGGTTTTTTAAGGTAATTCCAAATCCTTCCATCAAGGCAAGAATTTCCTTACTGGGGACTCCAAACCCTTTACTGATTTCGTGCACTCTTGGTCTAATTGCCATAAAAACTTCACCCCCGTAATTTTTTATACACAAGTGCTGCAAACCCTTCATCACATACTGCCAACGCAGCAATCTGACGCTTTCCAACACTTTTTCCGATGGTTGCTCTTGTTCCGTATTCCTCATAGGGTATGTGATAAAATTCACACTTGTTCCGATATGCCTTTTTGGTTCCTTCAGAACAGTCCTCTGCAAGAACGATTAAGTGAATATTTCCTTGTCTTGCCTGTTGAGAAATCGGGTCAAACCCCATCACTATTTTTTTTGCCCGATAGGCTAAGCCTAATACGGATAACACTTCATTTTGTTTCATTTTCAGATTTCACCTGCCAATTTCTGATACAACTCTTCGGACAAATTCATCGAAAATGCTTTTTGCAGTCTGCCGCCTTTCTGTGCTTTTTGAAGGCATCCGGCATCAGGGCAGAGATAAGCACCTCTCCCTGCTGCTTTTCCGGTACGATCGATAAATACAGTACCGTCCTTTTGGCAAACCACACGAATCAATTCCAGCTTTGATTTGTGCTGACCGCAGCCAACACACATCCGTTCCGGCTGACTCTTTTTCATTTGCTCACACCGCCTTATTCTGCATCGGTTCCTTCATCATCAGGCTGACTTTGAATATCGATTTTCCAGCCTGTTAATTTTGCTGCTAAGCATGCATTCTGACCTTTCTTTCCGATTGCCAATGACAGTTGGAATTCAGGCACAACTACATGACAAGATTTTTCTTCTTCATTCACTTCCACAGAAAAAACCTTAGCAGGATTCAAACTTTCCTTAATATATTCTACAGGATCATCACTATATTTAATGATGTCAATTTTTTCTCCTCTTAATTCATCCATAACTGCCTGAACACGGGCACCATGGTTTCCGACACATGCACCAATGGGATCAACCGATTCATTGGAAGACCAAACCGCCATCTTAGTTCTGGAACCGGCATCACGGGAAATACTTTTGATTTCCACAATGCCGTCACGGACTTCCGGAACTTCAGCTTCAAACAGACGCTTTACAAGACCTGCTCTGGAACGGCTGACAACTACTCTCGGTCCTTTTGTTGTTTTCTTCACTTCTGCCACATACAGTTTAATCCGTTCACCGGGCTGATAGGTTTCACCGGGAACCTGTTCATCAGGAGTAATCACCGTTTCGAATTGATCAATTTCTACAATAATATTTCTTTTTTCTGTTCTTCTGACTACCCCGCTAACCAATTCATGCTCTAAATGGGCAAATCTGGAATATACCTGATCACGTTCTGCTTCACGAATTCTCTGTACTACCACTTGCTTAGCAGTCTGTGCCGCTATTCTTCCATATGAACTTGGAGTGACATCATATTCAGCAATATCCCCAATTTCATACTTTTCACTGTACTTTCTTGCTTCTTCCAAAGAAATTTCTGTCTGAGGACTGATTACATCCTCCACCACTTCTTTGCTCACCAACAAATGATAAGCACCGGTTTCTCTGTTGATTTCTGCACGAACCTGTTGATTCGCACCGTAATCCTTTTTAAATGCTGTGACCAGAGCTGCTTCAACCGCTTCTAAAAGAACATCTTTATCAATGTTTTTCTCTTTTGCGATTGCCTCTAAGGCCATAATAAATTCCGCGTTCATTTTCTTCCTCCTTATTCTTCTTCCTGCCAGGCAAGGCGAACGTCAACTACCTTTGCCTTTTCCAGGGTTATTATATTGTTGTTTGTTTCCAGAACAATGGTTCCGTTCTGATATTCTTTTAAAATCCCTTCCAGTTGCCGTTGCCCGTCAATGGCAGCAAACAACCGTACCGTAACTGTTTTACCCAGATGATTTTCATAATGCTCCGGTCTTGTCAGTTTTCTGTCTATCCCGGGAGAAGATACCTCCAGATAATAGCTTTGGGTAATGGGGTCTTTTTCATCAAGCCAATCAGATAGAGGGCGGCTGACGTTTTCGCAGTCATCCGTACTCACGCCTCCGTCTTTATCAATGGTGACTCTTAAAAACCAGTTGGTTCCTTCTTTAACAAATTCCACGTCATACAAAGAACAATTTGCATTCTCTGCAATTGGCTTAGCAACCTCCCAAATCATGTTTTCGATTTTCGACATAGTTTCACCTTCTTTTCGTGACATAAATAAGAATGAGTGGATTCACACCCACTCATTACGTTATCCTATCTTCTTAAGTCTAATTTATTATACCACACTTTTACAGAAAATGCAAGTATTTTTTAAAATTTTTATAATGTTTTTGTTTCAGAAGAAAAATATCCTTTTTTGTTGCCGTCTTCTATCACAAATTCTACAAATTTCCACAACTCCGGTGTTCCGCGTTTTATAGGCTCCATTCTTTGATATACCTGCTCCATTTTAACATTTCCCAAACGCCAGGTATGACCTTTGGTAAAATAATTATTGATAAAGGGTTGCAAACGGTCAATGCAAGCAGCATAAAGAGAATCACGGGTTTCCATTGCATCAAATAAATCATAACGGTAACCGCAAAATGTCAGGAATGCTCTGCATCGTTTTCCCGACGGGAATAGTCCACAAGCATGGTCTGACGGAGAATATTTTTCATTCCGTCTATTTCTTTTAAAAATTGCAGTTGTTTTTTAAACCGCTCCATTTCTCCCCCACACCTCCATCTGATTCAATGCCGCAAACATCTGACTGTTAGGATTTCGAAAAGGGTCCAGTCTCTTTAACATCACCCAGATAACGGTTTTTTCTGAAAAAGTGATTTCTTGACCTTTTTCTGATTTTTCTAACTTTACTTCCAATTCGCTACCATCAGAAAAAGCAAGTAATGCGGTATGCCAGTAGGTATCATGTTCCTTCCCCTCGCTATCTACTTTATAATCGGAACGAAGGTGTAACACTACTTTATCTACGGTTACTTCTCTTCCAAAATATACCACATAGGAAAGGTCGTTATGTACCGCACCACCCCATGACTGATAAGGATATGGTCCATGACCACCGGGCACACTCATGCCATCAATAGCATTCCGAGCAAAAAATTCTCCTTCATTCCGAGTCACACGATTGGCAAAGGCATGAGGATAAGCCGCAATGGCATCCACCTCCACCGCCATGGAATGAATGGGATTCCCATATTTTGCACCGGCAGGATTTGTCATTTCCCAAGGCAGATGTTGATCGGAAGGATTTAATGCAAGGTTATAATAAGCATTCACTTCTTCGGGAGTCGGTTCCCACATTTTAATTTCCTGCTTCCGTTCAAACAATCCGGGGGCAAAGCCCTTTCTTGTCTGATAATCCAAGGGCAAGATAAACCGATGCTCCTTCTGATGAAAATATACAAGACTTTCTGTCACTTCATCTGCAAGTTTGACCCATGCATAAGGTAAATCGCTGTAGAAAATTAAAAAATCACCGGGAATGAAGCCTTCGCTAATCAGTGTTACCTTGTTTTCTCCCGTTTCTTCCTGTTTTAAAACATAATGACCCGCAAACCATTGGATTTTTAACATTTCATTTCCTCCTTCGGTATGATTACAACTCCTAACGCCTGTTTTAACTCAACACGACAAACAACGTCGCCTGTTTCACGATTCAATACCGTTCCGCAATTTCCCGATTGATTAGCACAGACAATCCATTCCTTCGTCACTTCAAAATCTCTCGGTTCCTGACCGCCACAATCAAACCAACCCAAAAATTCCAACTCCGATCCTTTGATGCGAAACCGTGCGATAGAATCATGGCCGCGATTGGAAACATAAAGAATTTCTTCGTATAATCTGATAGCAGCAGCCGTACTCTTTTCCGTATAACCTTCCGGTAATAATGAATAAGAATGAAGAGGTGTAAAATGTCCATCTGAATAAGATAAGACCGTAACGGTTGAATCCAACTCACCTACACAGTAAGCAAGACTTCCGTCTTTTGAAAATACAAGATGTCTACACCCGGAACCAACGGGCATTTTTGAGGAACAAACTTGATTTAAGTTTTTATCGTAGGTAATAATTTCATCCATTCCCAAATCGACTACCGCCAAATATTTTTCGTCGGGGGTACTGTTTATATAATGGGTATGAGCACTTGTCTGACGGGTAGGATGAACGCTGCTTCCTTCGTGAATAACCAATTTACCCTCGGGATAAGAAAAAACACTACCGCTGGTATAATTGACACAATACACATTTTTCTCAAAGACACAATGATGACAGACTTCCCTTCCTTTTGTACAAATAATCTCACCTTCTGTTTGAAGTCCGCCCGATTCATTTCTCACCAGCTTTTGCAAACCGCTTTCGGGAAAAATGCTTTTTAATAAAACGTAGAAATCGTTTTGATCCTGAATCAAATACATCGGTTTATCAAGAGAACATTGATCCAAAAAATGGAGCTGACCGTTATCATCAAGCTCATATCGAAATATGCCGCCCGCTTCCGTACAGGAAAGCAACATCACCTCGTATGTCATGACTCCAACCTCCTTTGAATTTCCAAAATAATTTCTTTCGTTTGTTCCATCATAGATTTTTTGATTGTCTGAACAAAATACCGTTCCGATTCATAAGGAATGCCAATCAAAACGGTAGGAACACCAAACATCATTCCGGGTCTGCCTTGAATTTCCTGTTTTGCGCTGACATACAATTGATAAGACAAAGAGCAATCATCCAAGACATCAGCAAGAGAAAGGGTATCCATAAAAGCGCCATCTCTTAATTTAATAATCGGTCCTGTTTCCATGGTAACAGGAGTTGCTTCTTCCTTTTTTTCAACCGAAACTCCTTCAACAAAAAATGCAAGCTCCGGTTTAATCCGAGACAATGCCACCAAAGCTCCTTTTTTTCCCATTTGATACAAGGAAGAAAAAACAAACCACAAATCACCCTTTGTTTCTTCTTCCGCTAACAGTAATACCACCTCGCAGCAAGCAGCTCTTACCATTCCGTTTCCCGTCAAAGTTTCTTCTGTTTCAGATGCATCACCAAAAACGATTCCGCTTTCCCCAACCTTTGCACTTCCCTGCAGAAAGGTTACAATATCTTTTTGCACTATTCCTTTTCCGCCATATTCAAATAGCACTTGTCTGTTATCAAACGAATCAGCGGTGCAATTTCCTAAAATACAATAACGAAATTTACCTTTTTCTTCGTGAGAAAGAAACAGACCTTGTTCATCCATACCGCAAATATATGCAATTCGTTTTCCCATGCCGGGACGGTGAAATATCAGATTCCCGCATCCGTCCTGAACCACTTCCATATCCTTGCAAAATTGGATACAATATTCTTTTACCGCTTGTTCCAGACCCGAGGGAGCAAACAAACGTGCCATTTCTTTGACTCTGTTCATAACACTCCCTCCAATTCTTCCATAAATCCTTTCAACAGTTGACAATAAGCCTGATAATCATCCAAATCAATCACACTGCATGGCGAATGAATGTATCGACAAGGCAAAGAAAATACCATTGTTGCACATCCTCTTCCGTATAACTGCAACGCACCTGCATCGTTACCGCCTGTGGTCGATTTTTTTAGTTGAATGGGAAGATTCATTTTTTCTGCCGTTTTTATCATCAACTCACGATAATCTGCATTGGAATAAGAAGCACCGTCTGCCACGCTGACAGCAGGTCCTTTTCCAAGTTCTGTTACAAATTCATAAGGAACTCCTGTCAAATCAGAACAGGTTGTTGCCTCCACCGCCATAGCAAAATCAGGACGAATCCGATTGGCAAGGACTTTTGCACCTCTTAAGCCCACTTCCTCCTGAACACTAAAACATACATATAAATCATAAGAATAAACCTGATCCGCTTGTAATAAGCCAATCAATGCTGCGCATCCTACACGGTCATCCAAAGCCTTTCCTTTTGCTTTTCGATCACCAAATTCTAAATATTCACTGTCAAAGGAAACATATTCACCGCGTTTTACCGCAGTACCAACATCCAAATACATATCCCCAAAATTCAGTTCGTTTTTTCGTTCTTCTAAGGTAGTATGATGTGCCGCTTTTAAACCAAAAACAGCAGGGTACTTTTGTTCTCCTACCCGAACTCGTTGTCCTGCCAGAATCCTGTTATCATATCCTCCAACAGGCTTGACTCTGCAAAAGCCATCCTCCATCACATGGCTGACAATAAAACCAACCTCATCCATGTGAGCACAAAGCATCACCTTTTTTCTGCCTGCACCTTTTTTTAATGCAATCAGATTCCCTAAAGAGTCCTCCACTAAAAAATCACAATAAGATTGAATTTGTGCTTTGATATACTCACGGACTGCTCCTTCGTTTCCGGAAACGCCATCTAACATAGAAAGGGTTCTTAACACGCCAAATCACCCCCTACAAGAAGTGTAATCAATCGTGCGGCAGCCTCCATATCAGAAAACTGAACGATTTCTGTCATGGTGTGCATATACCGAAGAGGAACAGAAATCAAAAGACTCGGAACTCCTGTGTTGGATAGCTGAATTACATCCGTATTGGTTCCTGTTGTTCTTCCTTCCACCTCAATCATGTAAGGAATCCCATGTTGTTCTGCTGTTTTACAAGCTTTTTCAAACCAATTCGGGTGAATACAAGGACCTGTACAAATCGCCGCACCGCTTCCTAATGGAAAACACAAGCCTTCGTCCTCCCCCGGTGTCATACCAAAAGTAACGTCGGTTACAATTGCCAAATCCACATCTTGCCGTTCCATCAAAGCTGCTACACCCAGGCAACCCATTTCTTCAGCAGTTGTAGCCGAAAAAACAACAGTATGCGGACAATTTGTTAGGCTTTGCATCACATAAAGCATGATAGCAACACCACATTTATTGTCAAGTCCTTTACAACTGATTCTGTCTTTTCCCAATTCTCGACATACAGGATAAAAAGAAACAGCATCTCCGATACGAACCATCTCGTCAGGATGCGTCATTCCCACATCAATAACCATATCGGCAATCCGTAATTCTCCTTTTTTATCTTCATCCTTTAATAAATGAGGAGGCTTTGCACCGATAACACCATACAACTCTTTTTTTCCATGGACAATCACTTCACTGCAAGGTAAAATCCGAGGATCAATTCCTCCTACTGTTACAAAAGAAAGACTTCCATCTTCTTGAATTTCTTTCACTTGCAATCCGACCTCATCCATATGGGCATCCAGTAATACGGTTTTCCCCGTTGTACCGTATTTTACCCCTATGACGTTACCGAAATCATCAATTTCTACAGAATCACAAAAAGGCAAAACCAAATCACGAATCAGTTTCGCCATTTTTTGATTGTGCCCCGTTATTGAACAAGGCACGGATAATTGTTTTAATAACTGTTTCATTTTCTCACCTACAGTTTATTCACATAATCCTTAAACAAATTTCCTCGTTCTTCAAAATTACGGAACATATCAAAACTGGTGCTGGCAGGAGACAATACAACAATATCTCCATCCTCTGCAAGTTTTGAGGCGCAATTTACCACCTCTTCGTAAGATTTACAACGGGTCACAGGCACTTCAACTCCCGTTTGTCTCACCGCTTCTTCAATTTTATCAGAAGTTGCACCGATTAAAACTAATTGTTTTACATGTTCTGCAATCACAGGACCTAACTCATCATAAGGAATCCCCTTATCCTTGCCGCCTGCAATCATAATGACTTTTTGCGGAAACACATTCAATGTAGCGCGGCTTCGATTGGGGCTGCTATCAATGGAACTGTTATAATAAGAAACACCGTTTACCTTTCTGACAAACTCAATCCTATGTTCCACGCCACCAAAGGTTTTTGCCACCTTCTCCACAGCTTCAAACGTTACAAAATCCAAGGTTGCCGCAATGGCTGCCATATAATTTTCAATATTATGTCCACCGGGAATCACAATATCCGATGCATTCATTACCGCTTCGCCGTGAGCATAAATCACGCCATCCTTTTCATACACATCAGCATTTCGTTTACGGGAGAAAAAGCGAACGTCTCCCTTTGCATGAATTCCGAGCTTCGCTGTATCTTCATTATCTTCGTTCAACACAACAACACCTTGTTTGCATTGGTGCATAAAGATATTGGTTTTTGCTTCTATATATTCCTCGTAGGATTTATGCACATCCAGATGATTGGGAGATAAATTGGTTATCACTGAGATATCTGGACTGTCCTTCATGGTATGCAACTGAAAACTGGACAATTCTAACACCGCAATATCGTTCTCCGAAATATCATCCAACTTTGTCAAAAGGGGTGTTCCGATATTACCGCCCAAATGACAACAAATCCCCTGCTCCTTCAAAATCAAATGAATTAATGTTGATGTAGTGGTTTTTCCGTCGCTTCCCGTAATACCAATGATTTTTGCAGGACAAAATGCTACAAATAATTCCATCTCAGAGGTCAGGATGCTTCCCTGCTTCACCGCTTCCTCCAATTCGGGCATATCGTATCTAAGCCCCGGAGAACGAAAAATATAATCCTGATTCAATCCTTTCAGATAATCTGCTCCTAATTGAAAAGAAACAGAACGGCCTGCAGAAATTTCCTCTTTATTTAACTCTGTATTTTTATCACAGACTGTAACAATTGCGCCTGCATCTGCAAACACTGGAATCAGGGGTCGGTTACTGACCCCTGCGCCCAAAATTGCAATACTTTTTCCTTTGAGATTTTTTAAAAACTGATGCCATTTCCTATTCATGGCTTACTCATCCCTTTCGTTAACTTGTCATCTCATTTAATGCTCGGATTACAGCTCTGCAAAGAGCCTCAGCCGCACTATTTTGAAATTCTTCCGTTTTTAATAATTCCAACTCGGTTGGATTGGTTATAAATGCAATCTCTGTAATAACAGCCGGCGCAACCGCCCCTCGAATGACTGCCATCTCAGAACCATTTGTAATACCTCTGTCACGTCGGTCTAAGGCATCTACAAGCTCTTCCTGTAAAATCTGAGCAAAACGTTGACTTGTCATGGGTGTATTCTTATCCGGTTGCCCGTCAGGATAATATAAAACTGTAGTACCGTTGGCTGTTTCTGTACTAAATGCATTGTTATGAACACTTAAAAACAAGGCTGCATTCAATCGATTTGCAATGACAGGTCGTGCAAACAAATCAACCTCCACATCCGTTTCTCTTGTCAGATATGTTTTCACACCTGCTGACGATAACATTTCATTTGCTTTTAATGAAATTGCAAGATTAATATCTTTTTCATATGTTTCACTACCATCTGCTCTTCCTACCGCACCCACATCGTAACCGCCATGCCCCGGGTCAATAACAACCAGCAAATCCTTTGCATCTTCATTTAACGTAACCGCAGACACCTGAGGTGGTTTAGAAGATGGTTTTGCGGTAGGTGTTGGTGTTTTTGTAGGTTTAGCGGTTACTGCAGGCGTTTTTGCAGGAGTTGGTGACATTGTAGGTGAAGGTGTGATATCCAATGTATCCAATTCCTCCAGATTGGTCAATTCTACATACATTTGCTTTTTATCATAAGAATAAGTAATCTCATAGGTTAAACTTTCTTTTGATTCTATCACCAGACGTCCAATATAAGGTACCAGTTGAAATTGAGACCATCGAATTTGCTTCAATACACTATTTTCTATATCAATTTTACCTTTTCCACTTTCCATTTTGGCACCCGGAAAATCAATGACGATACGATTTTTTCCCAACACATCATCTTCCACATTGACAATCGGTTCATTTGAAACCACAGTTACACGGTGCTTCTTTTCACTATAGCTGATACGACTAATGGTATATCGAAACTCCTGATGAATGGTTACTGTTTGACTATCACCGTCCCAACCGACCTGCAAGCCCAAATGCTCAGACACAAAGCGAATAGGAATCATCGCCCTGTCGTTTACAATTTTTGCAGGCACATCCATCGTCACGTTTTCGCCATTTACCGTGGCATTAGTGGAATCAACCGTTAAAATCACTTCGGTTTCTTCATAATTAATAATAACTCTGCGTGCCGCACTTTCCCAATCCACAACCGCTCCAAGCTTTTCAAATAATCCTCTTGACGGAATAAAAGTTCGATCATTAATAATAACCGGAGGAACATCTGTTTCCACCAATGTTCCATTTACTTTTAATGTAATCACTTCATCATGTTCGTGAAGTTCTCCATCATAATATAGTGTCATGCCTTGTGCCGTTAATGAAACACTAAGCAGAAATATCAGACATACACATAACAATCTTTTCTTCATCTGTATTTACTCCTTTTGGTATCCATATCCCCCTTTACGCCAATTCGACATTTGCATTCGTTTTCCTCTTGACAATTTTGTTACAACCAACTCTTTTGAACCTGTCTTCCAAAATGCTCATACGCTCCGGGTGCTGCAACACGCCCCCGCGGTGTTCTGTCCATAAATCCGATTTGCATCAGATATGGTTCATATACATCTTCTAAAGTGGTAGCTTCTTCTCCGATACAAGCTGCCAACGTTTCCAAGCCGACAGGTCCGCCATTAAATTTTTCAATAATTGTTAAAATCAGTTTTTTATCAATGGCATCCAGACCCAAGCGGTCTACCTCCATCAAATTCAATGCCATGTCAGCAACTTCCTTATTAATAATACCGTCTCCTTTAATTTGTGCAAAATCTCGGACACGACGCAACAAACGATTTGCAATTCTGGGCGTTCCTCTTGCACGCAGAGCTAATTCTCTTGCTCCGCTCATTTCAATTTCAATTCCCAAAATTCCTGCAGAACGAGTAATAATATCCATCAATTCTTCTGTGGTATACATTTCCAAACGGAACAACACACCGAATCTATCGCGTAAAGGTGCAGACAAATCCCCGGCTCTCGTCGTTGCACCCACCAAAGTAAATTTCGGCAAATCCAGACGAATGGATTTTGCGGTGGGGCCTTTTCCTATCATAATATCCAAGGCGTAATCTTCCATTGCGGGATATAAAATTTCTTCCACCATTTTGGAAAGACGATGAATTTCATCAATA
>SVJP01000204.1 GCA_015068925.1 Oscillospiraceae bacterium | reverse complement strand
GAATGCTCAATTCCCGTGACAACAGCTCCATCAGGACAGGCATACAAAATCCTCCCTGACAGCGCCCCATCTGCGCTCTTGTTCTTCGCTTGATGCCGTCTAAATCCCGTGCACCGGGGTTTTGATGAATTGCTTCAACAATTTCCCCTTCTGTGACTCCTTCACATCGGCAAACAATTCTTCCGTAACGGGAATCTTTTTGAATGATTTGATTTTTTTCTTCTATCTTTGCATTTCTAAAAGCATGGCTTGACTTTCTGATTGCAATATAGTCTTGTTTTTCTGTAAGAGATAACCCTTCCTCTCTCAGAAGCTCCACAACATATTCTGCAATGGCAGGTGAGGCAGAAAGACCCGGAGATTCAATTCCTGCCACGTTAATAAAGCCCTTCTTTGGAACATTGATGATAAAATCTCCTGTTGTTCCAACCGCACGCCGTCCGCAAAAGGAAGTGATTCTTTTTTGAACAGGAATTCCTTCCACCCGTTTTGAAGCACCTTTTAAAATCTGCTCCAAGCCTGTCGCGGTTGTGGTCTTATCTGACTTGTTTTCTTCTTCCTCCGAAGTGGGACCCAACAGCAAATTCCCATCTGTCGTGGGAGAAACCAAAATTCCTTTTCCCATAGGACCGGGGGCACCGAAAATAGTAGCATTGACCAATCCGCCGCACTCCTTATCCAACAGAAGATATTCCCCCTTCCTTGAATGAAGAGAAAAGGATCGGTCGCCAATCATATAGGCGATTTGGTCTGCATAAAGCCCTGCTGCATTGATGACAAATTTTGCTTTGACGGATTGTTTTCCCGATACAATTTCATAATCCTCATTTGTGCAAATGATATTCTCCACCTTGAAATTCCGATAAAGCTCTGCACCGTTATCCATAGCATTTCCGATTGCCGCAATAGTCAGCTCATAAGGAGACACAATAGCACCTGTGGGAGCATACAACGCACTCAATGCACCATTACCAATATTCGGTTCCAGCTTCGTTAATTCCTCTTTCCTGAGCAACTTTAATTTCTTAACACCGTTTTCCAGCCCTCTTTGACAGAGTTTTTTCAATTCTTCTTCCTCTTCTTGAGAAAAAGCAACCACCAAGGATCCATTATTCCGATACGGAACACCTAAGCTCCCGGTTATTTTCTCCATCATTTCCGACCCACGGACATTCAGTTTTGCCTTTAAGCTTCCGGGAACTGCATCAAAGCCTGCATGGACAATTCCCGAATTGGAAGAGGAAGCTCCCATTGCCACATCATGATTCTTTTCCAACATACAAATCTTCAGTTCGTACCTTGCCAAAGCATGGGCAATCATGCCACCAACCACTCCTGCACCAATAACCGCTACATCAAACATTTTTCTTCATTCCTTTCTTTCAAACGAAAAAAAGACGCACTAAACAAAGGAATCTTTGTTTAATACGTCTCCAAATCTCTGTATGAAACAACTACAGTATATCACAAAACTGCAATTGTGTCAACCATTTTTAATAATTTTCCGCTTTAATCTGGAAATAGCTCTGAGGATGCACACAAACAGGACAAAGCTCAGGTGCCTTTTTCCCTACCACAATATGACCGCAATTGGAGCATTGCCAAATCATATCTTCCTCTCTTGAGAACACCAGACCTTCTTTTACATTGGCAAGCAGCTTACGGTAACGTTCTTCATGCTCCTTTTCAATTTTAGCAACTGCAGCAAATTTTGCTGCAATTTCGGTAAAGCCTTCTTCCTCCGCTTCCTTTGCCATACGGTCATACATATCGGTCCATTCGTAATTTTCACCCTCTGCAGCATCCAGCAGATTTTCAGCAGTATCAGGAACTGAACCACCATGTAAGTACTTAAACCAAAGCTTTGCATGCTCTTTTTCGTTTGCTGCTGTTTCTTCAAAAATAGCCGCAATCTGTACATAGCCATCCTTTTTTGCTTTGGATGCATAGTAGCTGTACTTATTCCGCGCCTGACTTTCGCCTGCAAAGGCTTCCATCAGATTTTTTTCTGTTTTGCTTCCTTTTAATTCCATGAAAACAACCTCCTAATTTATATTTCTAATATAAGTTTACCTTTTTTTTCTGATTTTGTCAATAGGTATTTTAAAAAAATATCCCTCGGCACACATTCGTATACCAAGGGATAAAGCGCGATAAAAATAAATCATCAGGATGCATTATCTGTGGATTCAGACATCTTTTCCTCCATCACAATCGCAGGTTTTTCTTCCTTTTGACGAAGATTTTTACGATTGAGATTATGAGTCAATTGAGGCCGTTCTCCATGTTCCACACATTCCTTTGTGACCACACACTTTTCAATGGTAGGATCTGACGGAATTTCAAACATCACATCAGTCATAACTTCCTCAATAATAGCACGAAGGCCTCTCGCACCTGTATTTCGTTCAATTGCTTTTTTCGCAACCGCCTCCAATGCATCAGGAGCAAACTCCAATGTGACATTATCCAATTCAACCAATTTAGCATATTGCTTGGTTAAGGCATTCTTCGGTTGTGTCAGAATATTGACCAAAGCTTCTTCGTCCAACAGTTCCAAGGATACCACCACCGGCAGACGACCGACAAATTCAGGAATCAAGCCAAATTTCAACAAATCCTGAGGCTGCACCATGCGGAACAACTCTCCCACATTCTTTTCCTGTTTTCCTTGCACCTGAGCACCAAAGCCCATGGTTTTTTTGCCGATTCGCTTTTCCACGATTTTATCCAGACCGTCAAATGCACCGCCGCAAATGAACAAGATATTGGTGGTATCAATCTGAATAAATTCCTGATGAGGATGCTTTCTCCCGCCTTGGGGGGGAACGGAAGCAACCGTACCCTCTAAAATTTTCAACAATGCCTGCTGAACACCCTCACCGCTCACATCACGGGTAATAGACGGATTTTCGCTCTTACGGGTAATTTTATCAATCTCATCGATATAGATGATACCCTTTTGGGCATACTCGATATCATAATCCGCTGCCTGAATCAGTTTCAAC